>CAZJFJ010000029.1:0-857 GCA_964545305.1 uncultured Desulfovibrionaceae bacterium | reverse complement strand
AACAGTTCGATAAGATAACATACACAGAAAATGGCACACTTTTTATAAAAAATTCAATGAATGGAAAACAGCCTGATGAACAATAAAAAGGGATATTGGCAATTAACGGTGCGGGATCATTTTTCGGCCGCACACGCATTAAGGCACTATCAGGGGAAATGCGAATCCCTGCACGGGCACAATTTCGGGGTGGAAATTTGCGTGCGGGGGGAAAAGCTTTCGGAGCCGGTCCAGTATCTCATTGATTTTTCCGTGCTGAAAAAAGAACTTAAAGGGGCACTCTCACTGGTGGATCACTCCTGCCTGAATGAACTTGCCGAATTCGAGGAACTCAACCCTTCTTCGGAAAATCTGGCCCGCCTCATTTTTCAGCGCTTGCGGCCAAACATGGAAAAACATGGGGTTACGCTTGTTTCTGTGAGCGTGTCTGAAAGCGAAAAACAGGCCGCAACCTACTTTGAAGAATAAACGCAAGCCCGGTGGCCTTACCTGGTAGTTTTCCATACGCTTTCCAAACGGAAAAGCAGGTTTAAAGCAAGGAACGTTTGAAATAGCCGCCAAGCGGGAAGGCAAAACCCGGCTGCACCAATTTTCCAGCAAAAAATCTATTTAAAATCTTCCAGACACTAAAATTATTGAACGTTCTTGGCGTCACGGCCTGTGGGGAAGGGGCAAGCTTACTCCGCCCCAAGCCATTAGAACACGTTGACTTTCATTTTACATATATCCGCAAGACCCAAACCCGCCTCAAAACCGCAACGCCCCTTAAAACAAAGATGCTCCTAGAGCATTTCAACTTTGAAATGCTCTAGCACAGCCCGACCCAAGAAGGGCTGTCCGCGCACGAGGCGTAGGTG
>CAZJFJ010000028.1:0-20447 GCA_964545305.1 uncultured Desulfovibrionaceae bacterium | reverse complement strand
CATGTCGCGCGTATGGAGAACATCCCTTCAAAGCCTTTTATGGGGCACCCGTTGTTTTGGGCGCCCCATACTCTGTTTGTTTCAGCCTGAAGGCTAGTACCCGGCAATCTGATTGGGGAAGTAGTCTTCGCAGCCGCCTTCACGGTTAATGTCCAGGGTGGTGCAATGCAGAGCTCCGCCCAGCGGAATCACCTTGTCGTAAGGAATGGCGTCCACTTCCATGCCCAACTTGTCAAGCTGTTCGCAATAGCCTTTTTCATGGGCTTCCACAAAAATCACTTTCGGGCTGAACGAGAAGGTGTTCATGGAAATCCAGGAGGTGTGCCCCGGTTCGCAAATCAGGTAGGTTTCATGCTTGTGAACGGCTTCGGGCTTTACCGCCGGAATCAGTTCCCAGTCGTTCTTTTTGAACAGCTCGAAGAATTCGGGCGTAAGCGGAATCCAGTCGGGGTTGTACATCATTTTGCCCGGGTGCAGCGGGGCCAGGTTTACGTCGATGTGCCAGGGGTGCAGGTAATTGTCGAACGTTACATGGTGTATCCGCAGGCCAAGCGCGTTGTATTGGCGCTTCAGCCAGTCAAAGCCGGATTTGTTGGTAACTGCGGAAATCTGGTGAAATACGTCTTTGCCGAAGCGCATGGCATCGGCGGCATCCCACAGAGGTTCGTGTTCGGTCAGCTGGAACTCAGAGTTTCTGGCTTTTTCCAGTTTTTCTTCGTGCGACCAGACATTTTCATAGAAGTAGTAATAATTTTTTACGTATGACTTGCTGGTGAGGCGGGGCCTTGGAGCGGAAAACCAGACCACTTCCGGGTCTTCACGGAAGTATCTTTCCCAGATCGGGCGGAAGTTCAGATATTCATACCAGCGGCTGCGGCGTACGGTGGTGGCTTCAATAATCATATTGCCGTGCACAAGCATAACATCGCGAACGTTGTTCACGCCATGATTGTTGGGCTGCACCCAGTCGGGGGTGCACACCGGCTGGCCGTTGGTCATGAAATCCTGAATTTCGATGCGCTCGACCTTTGCGCCGCGTTTTTCCAGACGTTTCTGGAACTCATTCATCTGCTCATTGGCATTGTCAATCATTTCCTGGGGAAATGGGCCCCAGGAGCCCAACGGATACCCTCCCTTGGGCTCGTCATACCACCATGCCGGTTCGGGAGCGGGAATGCTTGTCCCTTCAGGCCTTCCCATAACAACCAGTTTCAGCGGGTCCCATTCGTTCCATGCATTAACGATCTTAGCCATATGTTGTCTCCTTCGAATGAATAGTTTTGAAATTTTTTCCATCAAACACTACTGGCAAGTGTGGTTCCGCCCGTTTCCCGGGCACCCGTTTCCCGGGCGGGGCGCTACCTAACAGGGCGTAATGGTTTTTTCTTGACTTGAATATATGCCACACCGGGAGGGTCTGGAAGTTATTTACTGTTGTGCCTGATAATTAACAAAACGTAAATATGGGCTGCTTTGAGTTGCAGTATTTTCAGTTTATGTTTATGCTTTTCAAATAAAATCATCTGAATTTTTCCGGGTAAGCATGAGCGTTTTGTAGGCTCAGGATAGGCTGTGTGAGGGACAATTGCATGAGCGCAGGAGTGTCTGTGGATGTAGGCGGACGGGCGGAAATAAGCCAGGATATTGTGGTGGAGCAGCTTCACCGTCTTTTGGAGAGCCCTGATTTCCAGGCTCCGCCCAGGCTGAAAGAATTTCTTAAATTCGTTGTGCAGGAAACGTTAAAGGGCAGAGCGGGGAGCGTTAAAGCTTACAGCATTGCTGTTGAGGTGTTCGGGCGGGACGACAGCTTTGACCCCTTGCTTGACCCGATTGTTCGTGTGGAGGCGGGCAAGCTGCGCCGCCAACTGGAACGCTATTACTTCCTCAACCCTGGCGATCCTGTCTGCATCAGCATTCCCAGAGGGTCGTACGTGCCGGTGTTTTCATACAAGGGCAGCGACAAGGTTGTTATTGTCAGCGGAGTGCAGCCGCCGGACCATGCTCCTGAAGAGTTCTCCGGGCAAGTTCTTGCGTCCGAAATACAGGCGGACGCAGAGCCAGCCCCGCAGCTCTCCAAAGCCGAACGGCGCCCGGCCCTGGTGATTATGCCATTTACCATGATTGGCGCGGACAAATCCCTGGATTATTTTGTTGAAGGCCTGAACGAGAGCCTGCTTGCCGAAATGAGCCACAGCAATGATGTGGACGTGCTTGAGGTGGCGGCTATCGGGGCGGATGAACATAACCTGCTTGACACCATTTTCCGCGCCCAGGCTCTTGGTTCCCGTTTTATTCTACACGGGCGGGTGCAGCTTTTTGAAAACTCTGTGCGTATATTTACCGCCCTTACCGATGCCCAGAGCGCCCGCCGCATATGGACAGAGCGTTTTGACGCCCATCTGGATAATGTCTCCCTGCGGGAATTGCAGGATGAAGTGTCGCGCAAGCTGGTGGGCTGGCTTACCGATTCTTTCGGGCTGATCAACCGCACGTTTATGCGCGAATCCATGTATAAAGATCTGGAAGATATAGGGGTGTATGAAGCCAGCTTGCGCTACCATACCTGGGTTGGCAGTTTTGATAAAAACGACTGGATCAAGGCCAGGCAGGCGCTGGAGCACAGCATTGAACTTGACCCTGAAAATTCGATGGTTTGCGCCCTGCTTTCTGATGTCTACTCCTCTGATTACGAGTTCGGCTACGACCAGCTTGAAAATAATCTGGATCTGGCGCTGGACCTTGCGAAAAGGGCGCTCGCCCTTGACCCAACCTCGCAAATGGCGCATTGGGCCCTTGCCCTGAACTACTACTTGCGTATGGACATTGTGCGCATGAAGGAAACCGTTGACCGGGTTTTCCCGAACAGGAATGCAAACCCTTACTTATTTATGTCCCTGGGTCTGATTATAGGCATGACCAACGACCTCGCCGAGGGCAAGCGGATGGTGGAGGAGGCGCTCAGGCTGAACCCTTGCAGTCCTAGCTGGTGCCACGTCATTCCGTTTATGTACTATTATGCCAACGGGCAATATGACGAAGCCCTGTCAGAGGCGTTGCAGATGAATATTCCCACCTGCATCTGGGACGCAATCGCCAGGGCCGCCTCTTATGCCAAGCTGGGCATGAGGGAGGAAACGGAAAAGGCGATCGTCCAGCTGCTTGCCCTGGAACCGGACTTCAAACGCAAGCAAAAACGCCTGCTGCACGCCATGGTCATTGACCCCAAATGGGTGAAGATGCTTGCTGACGGACTTGCCTGCAGCGGGTTATAGTCTTTTTCAGGTTTGAAAAACATGGAAGGGAAAAGTCTTTTGCCTTTCCAAAAATTGAATTTGAACTTTGGCCTGGAACCTGGGTCAGCCAGAGCGGTTAACGCCTCAAATGCGTGCCTAACGGGGGGCAAAGCCGTCCTACAAGCACTTGGCGGCAAGGATTTGAAGACAAAGCCTTGCAGGGCATTTCAAGTGTGAAATGCTCTAAATGCAGCTTTTCAAAGTTAAAATACTATAGTAAATCTCAAGACGCCCCCGGCGGAAAACTTCCCGCGCAGGGTCGTAGCTTTCCCACTTGCGTCTGCAGTCCGAGCAGAAGGCGGAATGAGCTTAAACGGCCAGCTGATGCCTCAGCTAGGTTGTTAGCGTACAAGTCCTGTGATAAGAATGGGTATCTGGGGAAGGCTCTTAAACAGCCTTGGCCCGGACAAGTTCCGTAATCTTCACAAGGAATGGCGGCGTGGAAATTCTGCTTATCGTGTTCAACTACTTGGGCCTCTTCGTATTCGCCATCAGCGGCGCAGCCGCGGGCATGCGCAAGCAAACCGATCTGTTCGGCATCGCGGTGTTGGCCTTCGCGGCCGCCTGCTGCGGCGGGATTCTCCGCGACCTGCTGATCGGCTCGCTCCCCCCGGACAACATACTCAGCTGGCAGCCGGTTGCCACCACCTTGGTTGCGGCGCTCGCCACCGTCCGGTTTTATCCGTATCTGGCGGAACGTTTCAACAACCCGGTGCAGGTGTTCGACGCGTTCGGGCTCGGCCTGTTCACTGTAATCGGGGCGGAAAAGGCCATGGCTTTCGGAATCGGGCCTTTGTGGTCAGTGCTGCTCGGCATGATCACCGCCATCGGGGGCGGGATGGTGCGTGATATTTTGATTGCCAGGGTGCCCCAGGTGCTGCGTGGCGAAATTTACGCCACCGCCTCCATTCTGGGTGGGGCGATAGCGGTTGCCGGGCATGTATGGCCGATAATCCCGCCGCAGTATAGCATGGTCCTGGGGGCCGCGGTATGCATCATTCTGCGCTGCCTGACCATCAAGTATCATTGGGAAATACCGACGCCGCGAATTGTGCGCAAGTAGCGTCAACCAGATGCGCTGAACATCAGGCCGCGTCGAGGTTCATTTTAGCCAGATTGGAATCGCAGCCGGTTGCACAAAGGCTGTAGCGAAGCCGCCAACTTGTTGCAGCGGATTGCGATTTTTCCGAATGGTTTCATTTTGCCGGATATTCTCCCGGCAGCATTGCGTTCTTTATACAAGAAGCGAGCATCTTCCCCGATATTTCCACAGCGGCGCAGTGGTGGGATATTCGTTCCCGCTAATCATCTTGCAAGGCATGCCGCCGTTGCATGGCAAATCCTCCTGCCATACTTATAGCCGTAAAGATGAGTGCCGGCGCAGCCTGGCCACTTATCTTCCTATCTTCATAATATCTTCAAAATTTAAATCTATGTTCACTGCGAGGTTAATGAAAGGAGCCGGACGGAATATGAGCGGTGAAGAGAGCAAAGTGAGTGTGCGTGTCAGGGGCATGACCTGCCCGGCCTGCGAGCTGCGCATAGAAAGCGCGCTTTTGCAAAAGCCCGGCGTGCACGCCGTGAACGCCGACTACAGACGAGGCGTAGTGCGGGTGGTGGGGGCCTTTGCCGCTGACGGCACAAAGATGCTTGAAACAGAGCTGGAACGCCTTGGCTATGCTGTGTCTGGCTTGGAGGAGCGAAGTGGAAGCGCGGCGAGGTCGTGGCTTCAGGCCATGCTTGCTGCAGCAGCGGTTGCCGTTGGGTATCTGCTGCTGGAACAGGCGGGCGTTTTTTATCTTTTCCCCGTGCCGGAAGCAGGCATGAGCCTGACGCTGTTATTTCTGGTGGGGCTGATGACTTCAGCGCACTGCGTGGCCATGTGCGGAGGAATAAATATTTCCCAGTGTGTCGGCAAAGCTGGGGGCCCTGGCGGCTTCCGCAGCAAGACGCTTCCTTCGCTGCTGTATAACGGAGGCAGGGTTCTTTCCTATACGGTTATCGGGGGAATGGTTGGAGGCATAGGGTCTGTTGTTACTCCCGGCGGAGGAGTTAAAGCCGGTGTGGTTATTGCGGCTGGCATTTTTATGGTGCTTATGGGGTTGAACCTGTTAGGTCTTTTTTCCGGGCTGCGCGGAATTCTTCCCAGGGTTCCGAAGTTCATAGCAAGAAGAATCAACAAAGGGAAAAAGGGAAAAGGGCCTTTTCTGGTGGGCATACTGAACGGGCTGATGCCCTGCGGCCCCCTTCAGGCCATGCAGCTTTACGCCTTGTCCACAGGCAGTTTCGCACAGGGCGCGCTGTCAATGCTCGTTTTCAGCCTGGGCACGGTTCCCCTGATGTTCGGCCTTGGCGCATTGAGCTCGTTTTTAAGCGCCAGGTTCACAGGCATCATGCTGAAAGCCAGCGGGGCAATGGTCATATTCCTGGGAATCGTCATGTTGAACAACGGCTTGAGCCTCTATGGCCTTGAAGCGCTATTTTAAACAATTTCGGAGCAATCATGAAACCGGTAATCATCATCGTTGGCCTGCTTGTGCTTTTGGTAGTATATCTTTTTATCAGCCAGGGGTCCCTGTCGGCCGTGAATGGAGGCGGCCCGGCGGAAGCGGGTCTGCTTCCGGAAATAAACAACGGCGTGCAAGTGGTGAATTCCAGATTTTATTCCCGTAAGTACGAGCCCATCGTCATAAAGAAGAATATACCTGTAAAATGGAACATCCGGATAGACCCCGGAGATTTGAACGGGTGCAACAACGCCATTGTCATACCAAGGCTGGGCATTGAAAAAAGGCTGAGGCCTGGCGACAATCTGATTGAGTTTACCGCGCCGGAATCAGGCGATATCTCCTATAGCTGCTGGATGGGCATGATCAGAAGCAAAATTAAAGTTGTTGACTGAAGTGTATATTTTTAAAAATTCTCTCCAAGGATCGTTATTATGAATAAAAGACAGTTCATTTGTGTTTCGCTGCTTTTTATGTTTGCCGCGGCAGGCTGCGAAAGGCCTCAAACCGGCGATTCCCGGGCCGACCTTGCTTTGCAGGCTTTCAATACTATAGTTAAAGAAAACTCTTCCCGCAAAAGTTACCACAACGAGCTGAAGCACTGGGGTTTGGCCCTTCCGGGGGGAGATAAATTTGAGTGGATTAAAGATGCTTCTGCCAATAAGATAGATTTCGCCATGGTTCTTGAAGCTGCTCCTTTTATAAAAGCCGGGCTTGACGTGAACCTTCTGGCGGGAACCTCATACGTTTTTAAGCCCGCCGCCACCGAGCAGGGGAAAATTGTTCCCGACCTGCTGATTTATCCTTTTAATGTGAGCGACAGGAAGGAAATCGCCCAAGGCTCGGAAGACGCAATGAGAAGGCTTTTGAAGCAGGATCCGTCGCTGGTTGGGTATGACCCGGAAGGCAAATACTATAGCCTGAAATTCCAGGAAGGGTTCGAAGCCCGCTGGGCGGAGCAGCCGGGTTCGGATAAACCGGAAATGGTGTTTGTTATCGCGGCCGAGCCGTTGATCGCGGCCGGTCTGAATGTTTCCGGGCTGGCGTCTTCCGGGTGGGAATATCAAGCCCCGGAAGGGGGGCGGAACGGTTTTGCCGGGCCGGGCCGTTTAATAAAGGAATATAGCCTGAAATAGTCAGGGAGAGAAATATATGACAGTTAAGACCTTTAAAATAGAGGGCATGAGCTGCGCCTCCTGTGCCGCCGCGGTGGAGAGGGCCGTCGGCAAATTGGACGGCATCAATGAGGTTCACGTTAATTTCGCTGCCGACAAGATGACCGTGAATTTTGACGAAGGCCGCCTGAAAGAAACGGAGATTGAGGGTGCCGTTGAAAAAGCCGGATACAAGGCTGTTTCCCCTTCCCTGGCCAAAGTTTTTAAAATAGAGGTCATGAGCTGCGCCGCCTGCGTCGGCGCGGTGGAAAAGGCGGTAAGGAAGCTGGAAGGGGTAATCTCGGCGGAGGTCAATCTGGCCACGGAAAAGCTGAACGTTCGCTACTCCCCCGGCCTGGTCACTGTTGCTTCTATAAAAGAGGCTGTAAGCAGGGCCGGGTATAAAGCCGTTGAAGCCGCTAAAGCCGTTGACCGGCCTCAAACGGACGATGGGGCGAGCAATGAAATCGCGGGCCTCAGGAAGAGGTTTGTCCGCCTCGCGCTTTTTTCGCTTCCGCTGTTCCTCATCGCCATGGTTCCCATGGCTTTCGAGCGGCTTGGGTTCGCCTTGCCTTATAATTTGGACCCCATGAACTTCCCCAGGGAGTTTGCCATTCTTCAGCTCACGTTGTGCACGCCGGTTGTTTTTATCAGCCGGCGCTACTACACATCTGGTTTCAGGAATTTGCTGAAACGTTCACCAAATATGGACTCCTTGATCGCCATAGGCACATCCTCGGCGTATGTGTACAGTTTTTACGGAGTGTACCAGATATTTGCCGGGAATGTGGATTATGAGCTGTATTTCGAGTCCGCCGCGGTTATTCTGACCCTCATTACTTTGGGCAAATATATGGAGGCTGTTTCAAAGGGCAAAACTTCGGAGGCCATAAAGCACCTGATGGATCTTGCCCCCAAGCAGGCCCTTGTGGTGCGGGAGGGAAGGGAGCAGCTGATTCCGGTTGAGGAAGTTGAAGTTGGCGATATTATAATTGTAAAACCGGGGGAGAAGTTTTCCGTTGACGGCACTGTTCTTGAGGGCGCAACTTCGGTAGACGAGTCCATGCTCACAGGAGAAAGCCTGCCTGTAAGCAAAAAGCCGGGGGATCAGGTTATTGGGGCCAGCATAAACAAAAACGGGCTTATAAAGTATCTGGCAACCAAGGTCGGGCAGGATACCGCTTTGGCGCAAATAATCAGGCTGGTGGAAGAGGCCCAGGGCTCCAAAGCCCCGATAGCGAGGCTGGCAGACATCATTTCCGGTTACTTTGTGCCCGTGGTTATGGCGCTTGCCATTCTGGCGGCCTCCGGCTGGTATTTCATTGCCGGGGAAACCTTCTCATTTTCCATAATCATCCTGATCTCGGTTCTTATCATTGCATGCCCGTGCGCTCTCGGCCTGGCCACCCCTACCGCCATCATGGTAGGCACCGGCAAGGGCGCGCAGTACGGCGTGCTGATAAAAAGCGGTGCGGCGCTTGAAACCGCTCATAAAGTTGAAACCGTGGTGCTGGACAAAACCGGAACTATCACCGAGGGCAGGCCGAAAGTAACGGATATTGTGCCGCTTGGGGAAATACCGGAACAGGAACTTTTGCTTGTGGCCGCTTCCTGCGAAAAAGGCAGCGAGCATCCCCTGGGAGAAGCCGTTGTAAGAGAGGCTGAAGAGCGCAATCTGCAATTGCTGCCAATAGAGCATTTCAGGGCTATTCCAGGAAAAGGCGTAGCCGTGGGCTTAAATTCCCGGTCTGTTTTCCTTGGCAATCAAAAGCTCATGGAAGGTCAGGGCGTTGTTTTGAACGAAGCGGCCGAAAAGGCCGCATTCCTGGCAGGAGAAGGGAAAACGCCGATATTTGTAGCCATTGAAGGCAAGCTGGCCGGTATAATCGCCGTGGCCGACACCGTTAAGCCCACAAGCCTTGAAGCGATAAGGCGTTTGCACGGCCTGGGGCTTTCTGTGATAATGCTTACCGGAGACAATGAAAGAACCGCCAGGGCCATTGCCCGCATGGTGGATATTGAGCATGTGCTGGCGGAGGTTCTGCCTCAGGACAAGGCCAGCGAAGTGAAGAAGCTTCAGGATAGCGGCAAGAAAGTGGCCATGGTAGGAGACGGCATCAACGATGCTCCTGCTTTGGCTCAAGCCGACGTGGGCATGGCAATCGGTTCCGGAACGGATATCGCCATTGAGTCGGCGGATATTGTCCTCATGAAAAGCGACATAGGCGATGTGGCAACCGCCATAGAGCTTTCCCGCAAAACCATGACAAATATAAAGCAGAACCTGTTTTGGGCATTTGCCTATAACGTTCTGGGCATTCCTGTGGCCATGGGGGGGCTGTATCTTTTGGGCGGGCCCCTTCTGGATCCGGTAATCGCGGCTCTGGCCATGAGCCTTTCTTCGGTTTCGGTTTTAAGCAACGCCCTGCGGCTTCGTTCTTTTAAACCTTCCGGCAGTGAAGCAAAGGAGAAGAATATGAAAACCATAATTGAAATTGAAGGAATGACTTGCGCCCATTGCGTGCGCCATGTGAAAGAAGCCCTTGAAAAAGTGCCGGGTGTAAAAAAAGCCGCGGTTGATTTGGAGAATAGAACAGCCGTGGTCGAGCATGACGGCGAAGTTTCGCCTCAAACCTTGCGCGAGGCCGTAACGGAAGCGGGCTACAGGGCAGTGTAAATCAGCGGGATTCCAGCGCTTCTTGTTTGGGTGCATCCTTTTGCGTGTTCCCGGCGGATGAAAAGTTATGGGCGTAAATATACTGATAGTAGATGATGAGCCAAAGATATTGGAAATCGTCCGGTCCTACCTGACGAAAAATAATTATCAGCCGTTTATGGCCCAAACCGGGCAGGAAGCGCTGGAAATATTCAGCCGTGAGCAAATATCGCTGGTGGTGCTTGATTTGATGCTTCCGGATTTAAGCGGAGAGCAGATATGCAGGGAAATCAGGAAAAAATCCGCTGTGCCGGTGATCATCATGACGGCCAAGGTTGATGAGGAGAGCATTGTCCACGGCTTGAACATCGGGGCTGACGACTATGTGACCAAACCTTTCAGCCCTCGGCAGCTTATGGCCAGAATTGCCGCGGTGCTGAGAAGAACTTCCGCAAACAAAAGCATGCCGGATTTGCTGGAATATAAGAACCTGACCATAAACCTGAACAACAAAAGCGTTACCAAAGACTCTGCCCATTTGTCTCTCACGCCAAGTGAATATGGCATTCTGACCCTGCTTATGGGCAGGCCCTACAAGATATTCACCAGAGAGGAAATTATCAGCCAGATTATGGCACACGGCTATGACGGCTATGACCGCACCATTGATGCGCATATTAAAAATCTCCGGCAAAAAATTGAAGACGACCCCAAAACCCCCGAATTCATACGGACAATCTATGGCATGGGGTACAGATTTGGGAAAGAAGAGCTCTGATGCACAGCCTTAGAATACGGCTTATTCTGATCTGCCTGCTTTTCACCGGGGCGCTCACAATCGTTCTGATTGTGGTTTCAAATCAGGCCATAAACAGCTTGTTTACAAGGCTTGTAAAGGAAAATATCGAGCTTCAGCGGGAAAACATAGTTTCCTCGCTGGCCGCGGAGTATTCGCCTCAGGAGCGCCGGTTCAACATGGACTCGGTAAAGGCCCTGGGGATGAGTTTTGTGCATCAGGGTTATATCGTCTCCATACGCGATCATGCCGGGAACATAGTTTGGGATGCAAGAGAGTGCGATATGGGGCAATGCGTGGCCGTGATCGGAACTATTGAGAAACGGATGCAGGCCGGGCATTCCTTGCCGGGCGATTTCGCTGCCGCGGGCTATCCCCTGTTCCATTCGGGGGCAAGGATTGGCGAGGTGACAATAGAAACATATTCCCCCTTTTTCTATAATGAGCAGGAATCCCGGTTCATGCTGGCGATAAGCAGAACAATTCTGATAACCGGAATTGCGTTTATATTGCTGAGCATAATAATTTCCGTTGTGCTTACTGCCGCCATTTCAGGTCCGATTTTGAAAATCGCCGGTGCCGCCAAAGAAATTGCCGGGGGGAAGCTGAATGTGCGCATAAAGGAAGCCTTTAAAAGCAAAGAGCTTAATCATCTGGCAGAGGTGGTCAACGACTTGGCCGCCAATTGGGAAAATGGGGAAGAATGGCAGAAACGCCTGACTTCCGATATAGCCCATGAGCTGAGAACTCCGCTCACATGCCTGCAGGGAAATATCGAGGCGATGATCGACGGCGTTTGGCCGGCCAGCAGCAAGAATTTACAAAGCTGCCATGAAGAAATAATGCGTCTGGCCAAATTGGTGGAAAACCTGAATCAACTATCAACCCTGGAGCGGGAAAATCTGGTTTTGCACAAAACAGATTTTGATCTTTCAGATCTGCTTTCTGATATCGCGGGTCAATATTTGCCCCTTGCAGAAAGTAAGGGGCTGAAACTCAATCTGAGTGTTTCCAAGGCCCCTGTGCGTGCAGACAGGGACCGCCTGAAGCAGGTATTTGTAAATATCCTGATCAACGCCATCACCTATACCGACCAGGGCGAAATCAACATTAGCCTGGAAAGAAAAGGTTCAAAGTATCTGATTCATATAGCGGATAGCGGCATCGGCATACAGGAGGAGGAACTGCCTCACATCTTCAGGCGTTTCTACCGTTCGGACAAGTCGCGTAACCGCAATACCGGAGGGGCGGGCATAGGGCTGTCCATTGCCCAGGGGGTTGTGAGCGCGCATGGAGGCCGCATTGAAGTGCACAGCAGCTATGGCTGCGGCAGCACTTTTTCCGTTGTTTTACCGGCTGCAGATTTGTAAAACGCGTAAATTCCGTCTTTCTGAATTGAACATCATCTGGTGTTTAGAGATAATGAACATTCTAGTTATAGGTGCTCCTTATGCTGTCTTAAACCTAATAAATAAAAAGCCGGGCTATCCGGCTGGTTTCAATTTATTGTTTTTCAAGCAGTTTTGCAGCTTTTTTCTTCACTTCCGCAGAGCTGGCCGGGTTGCCGAGCACATTCTGGAGCTGTTTTTCTGCGTCCTTCGCACGGTTCAGGTGGCGGATGTAAAGCTCGCCCAGAGAAAGCCGTATGGCCGGGTTGTCGGCAAGGGCGAGGGCGTTTAAAAAATTTTCTTCCGCGCCGGAAAAGTCGCCTGCCTGAATTTTAGCCAGCCCTATCAGATGAAGGGTTTCAGGAGAGCCGGGCAGGCGCGTGTTCAGCTTTTCAAGAAAAAACAGGGCCTCGGCATGGCGGCCTTGCCTCATGGCTTCGGCGGCGCTTGCCCTCAGCTCATCCGGGCTGGCCCCACCGGCTAGCTCCGGGCGGATTGCGAGTTCAACGCCGGAAAATGTTTCTTGAGGCAGGTCGGACGAATTGCGTTTATATGAAACGCTCATAATCAGCATTCCCGCAAGTATCAGATAAATAGTCCAGCGCATGGCCGGAAGCGGGGATTTTGGCTGTTCTTTTTTGGGGTTGTCGGATTCCGGCTCAAACATTTTTTTTCTCCAGGGCGTCCAGCCTGCGGATTATTGTTTTTTGCCGTGCGGCCAGAAAATACACATAGCAGCCCAGGCCTGCCCCGGCAATGCTTGCGGCCAGCGCCAGCGCGAACAAATCAGTCATTTTTCCCCTCCCGGCTTGAAATGGAATGAATTTTATTCAGCCTGTCCAGTGCGGTTATCTGGTGGAAACGCAGCATGGTCAGAGCCAGCCAGACAATGCCCGCGCCAATGATGCAAAAAAGCAAAGAAGGAAGCATTTCTGCGGAGAAATTTCCCTTCAGGACAAGCGCATGGGGGTGCGCCCCTTGCAGCCAGCGCGAGGAAAAGAAGATGAACGGCACATTTGCAAATGCGGCAATGGCGAGAACCGCGCACATTTTTTGGGAGCTGGCCCTGTTTTTTCCCGAATTGCGCAGCAAAATGCAGCCCAGATACATCAAGCAGAGAAGAAAGGTGGTGAACAGTTTCGGCTCCCAGCGCCACCAAATTCCCCAGGCAAGCTTTGCCCACACCATTCCGGTTGCCAGCGTGATTGTTGAAAACAGCACTCCTGTTTCAACTGCGGCCTGCGCCCAGTTGTCAAAACAAGGGCTGCGCCTGCACAGAAAGCCGATGCTTGAGGCGAACACCGTGAACAGGCTGAACAAGCCCCACCATGCAAAGGGGATATGGATGAAAAAAATGCGGAAATAATCGTTCATCCTGCTTTCCGGCGGCGACCATACGAAAATCGCCCAAGGCATTCCGGCCAGCGCTCCCAGCGCAAGCAGGCATAATATCCGGGATCTAATCATTGGCGGCCTCCCTTAACAGAAAGGGTGAAAGCAGGAGGGCCAGGGAAGCGAACACCATGTCCGTTGCCGCCATGAACAGGATTGTCCGCCACACGTCAGTTCCGGGTTCCGGCAGAAAAACGGAGCTGCCGAGGTTGATTCCGGCCAGAAGCAAGGGCAGGCAGGCGGGCACAAGCAGAATGGCGGCCAAATGTCTTTCCTTGCTGGCTTTGACCAAAGGGGCGAACATTGCGGATATGGCGCACAGCCCTGCATTGCACAGGGCCCAGCCGATGATTATGCCGGGGGAAAAGGCTGCTGAGCCGAGGTTAAAAAATACATATGTGGCCGTCATGTAAAAAAGCTGGGCCAAGGCAAGCATCATGAATACGGAAATGGTTTTACACAGCCAGATTGTGCGTGAACCGGCAGGAAGAATGAGCAGCGCCGCAAGGCATGGCCGCTCGCTGTCGTATAGCGCGGGAGCGGCAAGAACGCATGAAATCAGGCTTGCAAGCCAAAACGCGCTGGCCGCCAGGCGCGGGCTGGGGATTGTGAGTTCGGAGGCGGCGAGACCCATCAGGAAAAGGGGCAAGATCCCAACCATCAGGGCCTGGATGAAAGTTCCTCCATAGCCCAGGGCGAAAGACAGGTCTTTGCGCACGAACAGGCAGATTGCGCTCAACATGCTTCCTCTCCCCGCAGTGATTTGATTTCGCCAGTGAATATTCCGGCTTTGCTTTCTTTTATTTCAAACAGGTGGGTGAACAGGGAAGCGCCCGAAGGGCTGAAGCCGGATTCAAGAACGTTGCTGGCCCAAATGACCGCGCTGTGACTGCGTTTGATGATTTCCCGGCAGAAAGCCTCCAGATATTTCCGCTCAATGCTGTTTTCCGGCTCGTCCAGCAGAAGCAGCCCGGCATTTGAGCGGAGAACCCGGCTTAAATCCAGGCGTTGCAGCATGCCGCGGGAAAGTGAAGAAGCTTTTTCCTCAAGTGATCCGGCCAGCCCCATCAGTTCCGCCGCCTCAGCAATATCCGGACAGCCAGGGTTCTCTGCATGCTTGTGAAAGCTCTTTTCAAGCATGGCCCAGAATTCGAGGTTTTTGCGCACAGTCAGGCCGGGATAAACGGAAGGCAAATGCCCGATAAAAGCCGCTGTTGTGCCGGGAGAGCGGGCTACACCGCCTTCGCAGGGGCTCAGCGCCCCCCCAAAAAGACGCAGAAGGGTGCTTTTCCCCGCCCCGTTTTTGCCCTGCAACAATATCCGATCGCCTTCCCGAACGCGCAGGTTTACTTGGTTAAGGCGGAAATTGGGAGGATATGCGAAGCAAAGCCCGGTGGCTTTCAGCATGCTTCACTCCTTTTGCCCAGCCACGCGGGGAAGATGGCGGCGCACATTAAAATTCCCCCCAGCCAGATGAAGTTGACGAACGGGCTGTTCACGGCCCTGATCAGGGCGGATCCGTCTTTATTCAACTGGAGGACAGACAGGCTTAGTTCGTTGGCAATTCCGCGGACAAAACCGGTTTTGGAAAACACCTGATTGTCGCCATAGGCGTGCTGTTCCAAAATGACGGCCTCTCCGTTCAGGGCAATCTCAAGCCTGGCGAACGAGTGCCCCGCCTGCCCGAATTCAAGCTTGTTGCGGGTCATTTCCCATTGCCCGAACCGGGCGTTATCGGCCGGGCTGATGGCGACTTGCCATTCTTCTTTATATGCGCTGCTCATGCTTACGCCGAATATCAGAATTGCAAACCCGCAGCGGATAAGCCTGCTTGGAGGTTGTGAACCAAAGGCCGACAGAAAAATGGCGGAGCACAGCCCCGCGAGAAGCAGGGGCAAAGGCTTGGTGAAGCCGTTTAAATAAAGGGCCCCAATTGTGGCGGCCGCCGCTGCAAGCAGGATTATCAGCGTTTTTGTTGAAAAAGAGCGTCCGTCCCACGAAAGGCATGGAATCAGGATCATGTTTGCCATGAGCAGCAGCAGTATGGGCAGGCAGGCGTTTATGTAAAATGAGGCGTCAAGCGCCAGCGCGTGTTTTCCGAAAGTGGCGGTCAGCCAGGGCCAGAGCGTTCCGGCTGTAATGACAAACCCCATTGCGAAGAGCAGGAAAATTTGAAAAAGAACCAGACCTTCCCGGCTGAAAGGGGAAGCCAGCTGGCCGCGTTTGCACGAGAACCGGAACGCCGTTGCCGCAAGCAGCAGCAGCAGGGCGGCGAAGGCAATCAGGCTGATGCTCCAGTTGCCCAGGCTGAAACTGTGCTTTGAGGCGAGAATGCCGCTGCGTACAATATAGGTGGCAAGAAATGCGGCCGGCAGGGGCAGGGTGTAAAGGAAGCTGCTCAGGGCGAATATTTTTTTGCGTTTTTCTTCAAAGTAGTTTGAATAGATCGCCGCGGCAAGGGCGAGCCAGGGGAGCAGAGAGCTGTTTTCCACGGCGTCCCACGTCCAGTATCCGCCCCAGCTGGACTCGGTATAGGCCCACCACATTCCCAAAACGATCCCGGTGCCGAGCAGCGCCCACGCGCTGACCAGGAAAGTCTTTATTCCCCGACTTTCTGTGTTAAAGCCCGGGCCGCTGGCAAGGCGCGCAAGCCCCAGGCAGGCCGGAACCGTGAGTAAGGCATAACCCATAAAAATCAGGGGCGGATGAAGAATGTTGGCCGGGTGGCGTAAAATGGGGTTCAGGCCGTTATATGCCGCTTCAGAAAACGGAAGATAGTGCGCCTCAGCGAATGGTTGTGAAAAGGTGGAAAGCAGGAAGAGGAAAAAGGCGAAAATCAAGTAGAAAAACCCCCAAAAATAAAGGGCGGTGGCGCTTGAGAGGGTATCGTAGAATTTTGTGCGTTGAAATAACAAAACAGCGATGGAAACGGAAGCGGCCCAGAACAACAGAGAGCCTTCTGCCCCCGCCCATAGCGCGCTGGCGCGGAAATATACGGGTGTTTCCGGGGAAGAACGGCCCAGGCAATAAGCCAGGCTGTAGTCGGATTTAATCAGGGCGGCCAGCAGAATCAGGAGGCAGGCAGTCATCCCCGCGGAAATGATCAGGCAAAAGTTCTCAAGCCAGCGGTTCATGCTTGCCGCTTCTGTAAGGCGCGCCGCCACCGGTTTGCTGAAAACCACTGCGGCCAGGGCCAGGCAGATGAAAAGACCAAGTGAGATAATGGTTTGGGCCAGAATGTACATTTAATCCTGCTGACGCTTTGTTTCATATTTTGCCGGGCAGGCGGCGATAATTTCCGTGGCATTTAGCCCCGGCCCAACGGGGTCATAGGTTCCGGTCACGAACACGTCTTGGCCATTTTTCAGGCCCGGAGGCGTTTGGCCGTTATAATGAAGGACCAGGCTTTTCAATGGGTTTTCCCTGTCCTGGAGGCGAATGCTGTTTTGTAGCCTGGCTTCCCCGGCAAGCCACCTGCCGTAAACCTGTATCATTTCATTTGCCGCAGGGCTCTCTGCCTCTGTTTCCGAAGCCAAGACAAGCCCCTCTACCGAATACACTTTCAGGCTTGAGGCGGTCAATCCGAGATAAAGCAGGAGAGCAAGCCCGGCCGAAGCCAGAAGGCCCGCGAAGAGGTAGGGTTTCAAGTTGCGTTCAGCCATGAATTGCCTTGCGGTTTGTTAATTCTGGTTCTTTTTTAGCAGTTAACGCCAGAAAAAAAAACCATTTTTAAAATGTGGAGTTTTTGTTTTAAAGCTTGCTCAAACCATGTTCACAGTCTATTATTGCGCACCCCTGTTGAGGTGCTTTCTTCACGTTATTTTATCTTATGGCTTAAGCCGAATAAATTGCTAACTTTTAAGGAGTTTTTCAATGTTGTCACGCCGGGAACTGGCAAATGCCATACGCGCGCTTAGCATGGATGCTGTTGAGAGAGCCAAGTCCGGCCACCCGGGAGCCCCTCTAGGCATGGCCGACATGGCCGAGGCGCTTTGGCGAGGGATTTTAAAGCATAACCCTTCAGACCCCAACTGGCCTGACCGTGACCGTTTCGTCCTTTCCAACGGGCATGCCTCCATGCTTCTTTATTCGGTTCTTCATCTTTCCGGGTATGACTTAAGCATTGAAGATATTAAAAATTTCCGCCAGTTGTCTTCCAAAACTCCCGGACACCCCGAACATAAATACACTCCCGGTGTTGAAATAACCACGGGCCCCCTTGGGCAGGGACTTGCCGCAGCGGTGGGCATGGCGGTTGCTGAAAGTGCGCTTGCCGCCGAATTCAACCGCCCAGGCTTCGGGATTGTGGACCATTATACCTATGTGTTTGTTGGGGATGGCTGCCTTATGGAAGGCATCTCGCATGAGGCCAGCTCGCTTGCCGGAACCCTCAAGCTCGGCAAGCTGATTGTGCTTTATGACTCAAACGGGATTTCAATAGACGGCAAAGTCAAGAACTGGTTTTCGGAAGACGTGGCTGCCCGCTACAAGGCTTATGGCTGGCAGGTGATTGAAGGTGTGGACGGGCAGGACGGCGGCAAGGTTGCCGAGGCGATAGAGAAGGCCAGAGCGGAGCACGGCCGCCCCAGCCTCATCTGCTGTAAAACCCACATCGGTTTCGGCTCGCCCGGCAAGGTCGATTCCGCCTCAGCCCACGGCTCTCCCCTTGGGGAAGCGGAAATTGCCGCAACCCGCAAACAGCTGGGCTGGAACCATGAACCGTTTGTGATACCCGAAGAAACTTATGAGGCCTGGGATTGCCGCGAAAAGGGCCAGAAAGCCCAGGCTGAATGGGAAAAACTTTTTGCCGCCTACCAGGCCGCCCATCCTGAACTTGCGGCGGAATTTTTGCGCCGGATTAACGGCGAGCTGCCGAAAATTTTTAAGGATAGCGGAGAATGCCTTGCCCGCAACATGTTGGAAGAATGCGAGAATCTGGCTACTCGCCAGGCCTCGCTCAAAGTGCTGAACGAACTTGCCCCCAGCTTGCCGGAGCTGTTTGGCGGTTCAGCCGATCTGACCGGCTCGGTGGGCACGAAGTTCAAGGGCGTTGAGGCTTATGGCCCCGAAAATCGCGACGGGCGTTATCTTTATTATGGCGTCCGCGAGTTTGGCATGGGGGCGGTTATGAACGGCATGGCCTTGCATGGCGGCTTTATTCCCTATGGCGGAACTTTTCTGATTTTTTCCGATTATGCGGTCAATGCAATACGCTTGGCGTCTTTGATGAAGCAGCGTGTAGTTTGGGTGCTTACTCACGACTCCATAGGTGTTGGCGAGGACGGCCCCACCCATCAGCCGGTAGAACAGTTGCCCGCCCTCAGGCTTATACCGGGGCTTAAGGTGTGGAGGCCCTGCGACACGGTGGAAACGGCATATGCCTGGATGGATGCGCTTGTCGGCCAGGGGCCAAGCGTGCTCGCCCTGTCCCGGCAGAATCTGCCTTGCGCGGCGCGCAGCAAGGAAATG
Source organism: uncultured Desulfovibrionaceae bacterium (assembly GCA_964545305.1). Classification (GTDB taxonomy): domain Bacteria; phylum Desulfobacterota; class Desulfovibrionia; order Desulfovibrionales; family Desulfovibrionaceae; genus RGIG1962. The sequence goes on along the minus strand of CAZJFJ010000028.1, from coordinate 1,792 downwards.
ATGGGCGATGTCGGCCGCGGAGCTTATATTATTAAAGAGAGCAGCAATTCAACTCCGGAAGCGATTGTCATTGCCACCGGGTCGGAGGTGGAGCTCGCCCTCAAAGCGGCGGCGGAACTTGCTGACGTGGACGTGCGCGTGGTCTCCATGCCCTGCGAGGAAGTTTTCGAGGAGCAAAGCCGCGAATACCGCGATTTTGTGCTGCCTCCCCATGTTCGCGCCAGGGTGGCGGTTGAGGCCGCGCAGGCCGATTGGTGGGCCAAATATGTGGGGCTTGACGGTCAGGTCATAGGCATGCGCAGTTTTGGAGAATCCGCTCCGGCCAAGGATTTGTTTGTTCACTTCGGGTTTACGGTTGAGGCGGTAAAATCCGCTGTAAAAAAACTTGTCAGAAAATAATTGCTGCTGGCTTATTGGCTGGAAGCCAAAGAACGTTTGAAGGAGACTTCCCCATGAAAGTAATCAGTATGGATGACGTTAATCTGTCCTCAAAACGGGTTTTAATCAGAGAAGATCTGAACGTGCCGGTCAAGGACGGCAAGGTCGCCAATGATAACCGCATCCGGGCCGCGCTTCCCACAATTGAAAAAGCGTTAAACGCCGGCGCCAAGGTGATGATCATGTCGCACCTGGGCCGTCCCGTCGAGGGAGAGTTCGCCCCGGAGTTTTCACTTGCCCCGGTGGCCGATGCCCTTGCCGCTCTGCTTGGCAGGCCGGTGAAACTAGTGAGCGACTATCTGGAGAAACCGGTTGAGCTTGCCGCTAATGAAGTGGCCCTTCTGGAGAACGTGCGTTTCAATGCCGGTGAAAAAAAGAATGATCCTGTTCTTGCCGAAAAGCTCGCCTCCCTTTGCGATGTATTTGTCATGGATGCGTTTGCCACCGCGCACCGTGCTCAGGCCTCTACCGAGGGCGTCATCCGCAAGGCTCCCGTGGCCTGTGCCGGGCCTTTGCTAATGGCGGAGCTGGCGGCTCTTTCCAGGGCCCTCAAAGCGCCTGAGCATCCTCTGGTTGCGCTTGTCGGCGGCTCGAAAGTTTCTACCAAGCTCCTTCTGCTTGAAGGCTTGCTCGAAAAGGTGGAGTGCCTGATTGTGGGGGGCGGCATTGCCAACACCTTCCTTAAGGCCAGCGGAGCTGAAGTGGGCAAATCGCTTTGCGAGGATGATCTGGTGGCCGATGCCAAGCGGATTATGGAAACGGCCCACCGTCAACATAAGGATATCCCCCTGCCGGTTGATGTGGTGGTGGCCTCTGAATTGAGTGAAAACGCCGTTGCCGAAGTCAAGGAAGTGTCTGCTGTGGAAAAGGGCGACATGATTCTTGATATCGGCCCCAAAACGGTTGAGCTTTACGGAGAAATTTTAATGCGGGCCAAGACAGTGGTCTGGAACGGACCGGTGGGGGCCTTTGAGATAGACCAGTTCGGTGAAGGAACCCGGAAGCTCGCAGAAATTATTGCGGACAGCCCGGCGTTTTCTTTTGCCGGGGGTGGCGATACTGTGACCGCCGTTCAAAAGTATAAAGTCCGCGATAAAATGGATTACGTGTCCACTGCGGGAGGCGCGCTGCTGGAATTTATGGAGGGCCGGGTTCTGCCTGCCGTGGCCGCTTTGGAAGACCGTGCCAGGTAGAGTTCAGGCGGTTTGTTCCGGCGCTTTGATAAAATGCGTATTTTAAGCTATAGTTCGTGCATTGACATAACACATTTTTGGAAGGAGTAAAAAATGCCGCTGACCGGACCAAAGGAGATGTTCGACCGCGCTTATAAAGAAGGCTATGCGGTAGGAGCGTT
>CAZJFJ010000027.1:0-20841 GCA_964545305.1 uncultured Desulfovibrionaceae bacterium | reverse complement strand
CCGGAAGCGGTCTTTCAATGTTAAAATGCTCTAAAACTTGAAGCTGCCGACCCGCAGATGCGGGGCGGCAGCTTTTCTTTCAACTTCTTTACTTAAGGATAAACACTCCGACGCGGCAATTTTTCCCTTCGGCCTTCAGCTTCTTAAAACAGCCGTTATTTGCAGCGCTTCATGCCTGGAACGCTCCAAGGGATCCTGAAAGTGAAAGCGCCCTAGAGCAGATTAACTTTAAGACGCCGCACCCGGCGTTGCCGGCGGAAGTAAATTCCGCCTACGCCTCGTGCGCGGACAGCCCTTCTTGGGTCGGGCTGTCCTAGAGCATTTCAAGTGTGAAATGCTCTAGAACTTGATGGCGCTGATTACTTTCTGGAAGCCCTGGTTGGTGCTCTTCATACTTTTAATGATGCCCTTGGCGTTTTCCGCGAATTTTTTATAGTCGCCAATTTCAACCAGCACCAGGCTTGATCCTTCAACTGTAAGGATTGTGGTGTGTGCGGGGAAGCCCATGATGGAAGCGTCAAACACATAATTGCCATAAACGGGGGCTGCCACGGGCTGGGTTCCATTAAGCTCCTTGGACATGAGGGAGGCGAACTCCTCTGCCGTGGCCGGCCCGGTTTCAAGAATCTGAATGCCGAGCACATATTCCTCTTCCGGAGCGGAGACCAGTATCTGCTTTTCATTCTTCCCATAGTTGGCAGACCATGTGGATGGAAGGGTTATGGTAATGTCGTTGGCAGTATACTCTTTCGAGGTCTCTTTGGGGGCTTCGCTCTCACCGCCGCCGCAAGCGGCGGTAGCCAGAAGCAATGCAAGCAGCATTAAAGACAATAATTTGGTTTTCATAAATAATCCTCACTCTAAGGGTTAATATTTGTTCCAGGTGTTAAGGCCGCCCAGAAGCGGTTCCCACTGCTCGCATGGGCGTACCTGTATGCGCACAAAGTTTGGGGGCATCCCCGGAATGTTGTCGCATACCCTTATAAGAACGTGCCATTTCAGCAGATGGTTTTTCAGCGCCATGGCGTTAAGTCCGGGCCGCAATCCCAAGGTTATGAAGCTTGGGCCGGTAAAAATCAAGTCTTCTTCAAAAATCCCTGTTCCGCCAAGTTCATCTGCCATTCTGGCTTGAGAGAGGCGAAGTTCCGGCAGCACGGAGCGGTATTCATCAATTTGGTTCAAAAATTTGCAGCCCATTTCCTGGGCAAAGGCCGAAACCGTCCACGGCGCCCGCAAATCCTCCATAGTGTTGATCAAGGAGCGATCAGCCACCACGTAACCCAGCCTGACTCCGGCGCAATGAAAAAATTTTGTGAAGCTGTTCAGCGAGACAACGCCTGTTCCCGGGCGCAGGCTGCGCTGGCAGGCTTGCCAGCAGTTTTTCTGGTAGGAGTTGTCGCCCCACAGGAATTCGCGGTAAGTGCTGTCAACCAGCAGGCGCTGGCAGGGCAGGGCTTCAAGGATAAAGGACAGGTTCTCGAAATTCACGCCGGTGGGGTTGTTCGGGGTGCAGAGTATGGCGAGGTCGGCCCGGCTGCGCCATAACGCATGCAGTTCCGCACGGCCGAAGGTGAACCCGGTTTCCGGGGGCAGGGCGAGAACTTCATAGGGAATTCCCAGGGCTTCGCAGGCACGCGCGTATTCCATGAAAATGGGGCCGATAAGCAGCGCAGATGAAGGGCGCATGGCTTGGATTGCCAGAAAAATAAGCTCCGACGAGCCATTGCCTACCATGATGTTTTCCGGGGCTGTGCCCTCGTGCTTGGCTATTTTATCGCGCAGGGCGGTGCTGTCGGGGTCGGGATAGCGGTCGAACGGATAAGGCGTGCCGTTAATCAGGTCCTGCGTGATCGCGCGTGCGAATTCGTTCGAATTTGTGGAAAAATCGTGAATGCTGTCGCTTTTCAGGCCCATATTGCGGGCCGCCTGATACACGTCCCCGCCGTGGCTTGGTAAATGGCTCATTCTATGGAACCTGCCTGGTGGGTTGCAATAGTTTGGCGGCAAAGGCCGCTGCTCCGAATCCGTTGTCAATGTTGAACACGGCAAGGCCGGGGGCGCAAGATGCCAGCATCCCTGCAAGGGCGGCCCGGCCGCCTTCGCTTACACCATACCCTATTGAGCTGGGCACAGCCAGCACCGGAGGGGGGAACAGGCCAGCCAGCACTCCCGGCAGGGCGCCTTCCATGCCCGCCACAGCAATAATCAGCCTGGCCTTTGAAAGCTGCGGAAGGTGGGGAAGCAGGCGGTGCATGCCCGCCACTCCCACATCTGGAATGAAGCCCGGCTCAAGGCCGAAGAAGCGGGCCGTTCCAAGCGCTTCCAGGCCAATTCCAAGGTCGGATGCCCCGGCGGTGACGATAATCAACTCGCCTTCCTGGGGCCAGGGGGCGGCAAGGGAAAGGTTTTTGCCCAGGCAGAAGAGTCTGCTTCTGCTCCAGAATTGGCCTTCCGGGAAGGCCTCCGCCAAAGCGCCGCCCTGCGCCTCGCTCGCCCGGGTGACCAGAACGGGGCTGGTTTTCCCTTCCGGCCCGGCCAGCGTTTCAACCGCCGCCAGCAGGTCGTCAGTGGATTTGCCCTGGGCGAACACCACTTCTCCAAGCCCTGTGCGCATCTCTCTTTGCGTATCCAGGTTGAGGCCTTGCATCAACCGCTCAAAAGGGGCGATGCCCAGAATATGCAATGCATCTTCAGGGGAAATTTCTCCTGCGGAGACTTTATTGAGAGTTTCTAGATATAAATGGGGCATATGCTCAAGTGCGGGTTTGTCGAAAGATACTCTTTTATTATAAATACAGGTTAGAGCATTGCAGGTCAATATCTTTCACCCGGCGGGAAACGCTTTTTAGAGGCGCGTAAAATTGGTTTGGCTAATTGAAAAAAAAGGGGTAAGGTTAAAAAAGATTTTTGTTGTGCGGAAAGAGTGAAAATTTAATGCTGTTTTGCTTCTCAAACTGGTGTGCATATGTCTGAACAGAGAATATTATTTCTGGCGCCCGCCCAGACCGTGACCCGCATGTTTACCGCCCTCAAGGATGCTGGCCTTGAGGTGGGAATTGCTGAAAACGTGCGCGGCGCCTCTGCATACATAAGACAGTCGCCGCCGTCCCTGATTATTTCCCGTTCCATGCTGCCCGGCTACAGGGTGGAGGATTTGCTTGCGGTCAGTTCCGACGACCCCGGTTTTCCTCCGGTTATCGTTACGGCCGAGCGGGCGGCTCCGGAAGATGCGGAGCGTTACCTTGAGCTTGGCGCGCATGACTTCTGGCTGGAGCCTCTGGAGGCTGAAAAGGTCATTGCCGCAGTGCCTAGGCCCAGAAAAACAGTTGCGGCGTCCCCTTTCACCACGCTGGGAGACCGCAAGCCCGAACCGAAAAAAGGCCTGCCCAGTCTTGTGGGGTCGCACCCGGCGGTTAAGCGGGTGATCGCGCTGATGAGGCAGGTTGCCCCGTCAAAAGCCACGGTGCTCATTTCCGGCGATTCCGGCACGGGCAAGGAAGTTTTCGCCCGTTATGTCCATGCGCTTTCGGGCAGGCAGGAAAAGCCGTTTGTGGCGGTAAACTGCGCCGCTCTTCCAGAGCATCTTTTGGAAAGCGAATTGTTCGGGCATGAAAAAGGCTCATTTACAGGAGCGATTGCCCGCAAACTGGGCAAATTCGAACTGGCTTCCGGCGGCACAATTCTGCTTGATGAAATTTCTGAAATGGAGCTGGGCCTGCAAGCCAAGCTTTTGCGGGTGCTGCAGGAAGGCGAGGTTGACCGGGTGGGCGGAACCGAAACCATCCCGGTGGATGTGAGGGTGATTGCCACCACCAACCGCAACCTTGAGGCCTGGGTGGAAGAAGGCAAATTTCGCCAGGACCTTTTTTTCCGCCTCAACGTCATTCCTCTCCGGCTGCCCGCGCTTAGGGAACGGGGGGAAGATATCTTCGCCCTGGCGGAATTTTTCGTGAACCTTTATGCGCGCGAATACGGTCTGGTTCAGCCGCAGTTTAGCGCGGCAGCACGCAAATGGCTTGCCGAATATACGTGGCCCGGCAACGTGCGTGAACTGCAAAATCTGATGGAACGCGCGGTGCTGCTTTCCGGAGGCAAGGAAATCGAACCGGGGCATTTCCTGCTCGATCCCGACTCCTGGCCTTTGTTTGAGGAAGGAGAAGCTGATGCCGGGCCGGAACCTGCTCTCTTTGAGGGAGCGGAGGGAGCTTCTGCTTCGGCCGTTTTTTCCGGAGCCGCAAGCCCTGCGCCCGGCGACAGCCTGTTCCGGGCCGGGGTGATTCCCCTGCATGAGATGGAGAGAATAATGATTATGCGGGGGCTGGAGCAGACAGCCGGAAACCGCACCCAAGCAGCCGAGATTTTGGGAATTTCAGTGCGGACCTTGCGCAACAAGCTTAGCGAGTATCGTGAAAAGGGCCTGGAACCTGCTTAACAGGTCTGGCTATCAGCGGAATTAAGTTTTTTTACAAACACGCATTATACAAAGGTTTAGAGGATGAATCTTACTGAGAAAATAATTTCCCGCCATCTTATAGAAGGCGAAATGAAGCCTGGGGCGGAAATAGCCCTGCGCATCGACCAGACCCTTACCCAGGACGCAACTGGAACCATGGCCTATCTGCAACTGGAAGCCATGCGGATTCCCCGTGTAAAAACTGAGCTTTCTGTCAGCTATGTAGATCATAATACTTTGCAGATGGGATTTCGCAACGCGGATGACCACCGCTACCTGCGCACGGTAGCCGCGAGGCACGGGGTGGTCTTTTCACCTCCCGGCACAGGGATATGTCATCAACTGCACCTGGAGTGCTTCGCCCGGCCGGGGAAAACATTAATCGGCTCTGACAGCCACACTCCAACCGCAGGAGGAATAGGCTCGCTCGCTTTTGGCGCAGGCGGGCTTTCCGTGGCCCTTGCAATGGGCGGGGCTCCCTATGTGATAGCCATGCCCAAAGTGGTGAAGGTGAACCTGACCGGGCGTCTTGAGGGCTGGGCCTCGGCCAAGGACATTATTCTTTTTCTGCTCTCGAAGCTGACTGTGAAAGGCGGCGTGGGCAAGGTGTTCGAGTATGCCGGGCCAGGGGTGGCCTCTTTAAGCGTTACCGACCGCGCCACCATCACCAACATGGGGGCGGAACTTGGGGCAACCACTTCAATTTTCCCGTCCGACGAGCGCACGCGCGAATTTTTGGCCCGTATGGGGCGTGAAGCGGACTGGGTCGAGCTTGGCCCCGATCCGGACGCAAGCTATGATGAGGAGATACACATCGACCTTGCCGGCATAGTGCCGATGGCCGCCCGCCCGCATATGCCTGACCTGGCTGTTCCGGTGGCCGAGCTGGACGGGCTTAAGGTGGATCAGGTTGCCATAGGCTCCTGCACCAACTCTTCCTATGCCGACCTTGACCTGGTGGCCAGGGTGTTTGAGGGCAGATGTGCCAGCCCCAATACCGATGTGATGATTTCTCCCGGCTCCAAGCGGGTGCTGGTCATGCTTGCCGAAGGGCCTGATTTGCGCGCCCTTTCCGATTCCGGCGCGAGGCTGCTTGAATGTTCCTGCGGCCCTTGCATCGGCATGGGCGGGTCGCCCGTGAGCGGCGGCGTGAGCGTGCGCACGTTCAACCGGAATTTCGAGGGGCGCAGCGGAACCAAAGACGCCCAGGTGTATCTGGTAAGCCCGGAAACGGCGGCCCAGGTTGCGGTGAACGGAAAATTCACCGACCCTGCCACCTGGGGAGAAGCGCCCGGGCGGAAGGAGTTCCCCGAAATTGTGCCGGACATCGCCAATCTTTTCATCTATCCTCCGGCTGACGGCGGGGAAGTGGATGTGCTGCGCGGGCCCAACATAGTTCCAATCAAGCCCTTTGACCCTTTGCCGCAAGTGCTTGAAGCGGAAGTGGTGATTCATCTGGGCGACAATATTACTACGGATCATATCCTGCCCGCCGGGCCGGAGATTACTTCTTTGCGTTCGAACATTCCGGCAATTTCGCGTTATATCTTCGGCAGGGTGGATGAGGGCTTTGTGAACCGGGCCGAAAACGCCGGGCATGGCGTGATTGTGGCAGGCGAAAACTACGGGCAGGGCTCAAGCCGCGAGCATGCCGCCCTTGCGCCGCGCCATCTGGGAATCAGGGCGGTTGTCGCCAAGTCGCTGGCCCGTATCCACCGGGACAATCTGGTCAATTTCGGCATCCTTCCGCTCACCTTCGTGAACCCGGAAGATTATGAGCGCCTGGCCCAGGGGCTTAGGATAAGCCTTGACGCCAGCACGCTGTCGCCCGGTGGAAAGAGCGTGCTCAGGGCCGGGGATATGGAGATTCCGGTCAGCAACAATCTCACTTCCAAGGAGCTTGAGATTATCCGGGCGGGAGGGATGCTCAGCTATATTGGCAAACAGGCCTAGAATTATACTTGACATGCATGCGAAGAGGAGTAATGTCGCTCTCCAGACATTTCCGAAGCAGGTTGCGCATAAAAATACGGAGCGGATATGCTTGATATTATTAGAGACAGAGCCCAATCTTGGGGCGTGAAACTCATTTTCGGGATAATCATTCTGGTGTTCATTTTCTGGGGGATTGGGAGCTTCAATTTCCAAAGCCCCGATATTATTGTTACAGTGAACGGCAACAATATTACCCGGAAGGAATTTGCTTTCGAATATGAGAACTATGTTGCCGCCAGCAAGATGCAGATGCCGAATATTCCCGACAAGTTCTTTCAATCCGAGGAACAGCTCCAGCGCGTGCTGGGGCTCATGATCGAAAAAGAACTTCTGCTCCAGGCGGCCACGAGTATGGGAATGAGCGTGGGAGTTTCCGAAGTGCAGAACAGCATTATGGAAATGCCCGGGTTTAAAGATGGTTCTGGTAAATTTAATCTTACCATCTATGATGGCGCCTTAAAGCGCCGGGGCATTAAAAAAAGCGAGTTTGAAGAAGAAATCCGCAAACTGCTGCTTATAAGTAAATTGCAAAGAGTGGTGATGTCCGCCGCCAATTTGAGCGAAGAAGAGGCATTCGCCAATTTCCGCAGCCTTCAGGAGACCCGTGAGGTCGACTATCTTTTCTTCCCAAGTTCTGATTTCGTAAAACAGGCTGAAATTTCAGATGCACAAGCGGCTGAGTATTATGAGCTGAACAAGTCCATGTTTACGGTGCCGAGGCATATTGACGTGGAGTACCTTTCCATTGCCCCGCAAAGCCTGGCAACCCGCTATGAAATTGACGATGCTCAGGTCAGGGAGTTCTATGAGGCCAACAAGGAACGTTTTGTCGAGCCGCTTCAGGTCAGAGCCAGGCATATCGTCTTTGCCATACCCTCCGGCGCCTCGGAAGAGGAACTGGCGGAAATCGGCGAAAAAGCCGAGGCAGTGTATAAAAGCGCTGTTGGCGGGGCCGACTTCGCCGCGCTTGCACAAGACAATTCCAATGACCCCAGCGCGGCCAACGGCGGCGAACTTGGCTGGCTGAAGCTTAACGACCTGATTCCCGCATTTTCCGATCAACTCAAAGATCTTAAGCCGGGCGATGTCAGCAAGCCGTTTGTTTTCAATTCGGGCTATCACATCATTAAGGCTGAAGAGCGCAAAGAAGAGAGCCAGCTGCCCTTTGCAGAGGTGCGGGATCAGATTAAGCTGCGTATAGCTTCGGAGAAAGGGGCAGAGGAAATGCCTGACATCCTTGACAAAGCTGTTGGGGATATTTTGAATGGCAAAGAAATTGAGGCGATTGCACATGAGCTTGGCCTTACAACTGTTACTGCGAAAAATTTGAAGCGCGAAGACGTGGCCAGAGAGTTGGCAATAGCGCCGGATGCGGTGGAAAGCCTGTTTCTGACGCCGGCGGGAATTATGTTGGACAGGCCCATTGTGTCCGGATCGGGATATATTTTAGCCAAAGTGACCAGGGTTCAGGAAGAGCATGTGGCCCCAATTGAGGAAGTGCGCGACCGTATTGTATCGCTTTTGAAGGAGGAGGAGGCGAAAGCCATTGCTTCCCGTAAAGCTGACGAAGCGCTTGCCGCCTTGAAAGCCGGCGAAAACCTCCCCGCCGGGCTGGAGCTTAAAAGCAGCGGGTTTTTCAACCGCCAAACCGGGCCCGATGAGCTCGGACCTGCCCAGGAGTTTGTGACATCTGTTTTTAAACAGCAAAACCGTGAAGAGTGGATCGGACCCTACAGCACTTCAAGGGGGATTGTGCTTGCAAGGCTCAAGGCCGTTGATCACCCTTCGGAAGCAGACTGGGAAAAAGTGAAAGAGATGATAATGATGCAGATGGCCGTAATTAAGGAAGAAGGCCTTTTGCAGGCTTACCTTGGAGATTTGCAGGCCAGGGCAGAAATCAGCAATTATAATCTTGAGTCGCTTAAATTTGATAAGTAAACGATTAAGGTAGAAAGCGCCCCAGTTTGCTGGCGGACTTGTCGTTTGTTTATAAAGTGTGTATATCTGATGAGCCCTTTGAGCCACCTTTGTTGCTTGAGGCGTTGGATATAAAAAAATGGAGGATATCATGCGTAAAGTGTTTCTTAGTCTGGTTATTATGAGTGCTCTTGCTTTGGGTGCTGTTGGTTGTAAGTCTTCTGAAGAATCTGCTGCTCCCGCAGCCAATTCAACCGAGCTTGCACCTGAGAGCGCCACCGGTCAGTCTGCAGCAAATGCTACTGCCGAGTAAGCGGGCAAAAAGGCCAGTTTTTGACTGGCCTTTTTTAATGAACACATTAATGCAGAAGTGATGTTAGCGGCGAAGGCGCTATGCGCCTTCGCCGCGGCGGCAGTTTCAATGCGTCTAAAATTTTTGAGGTGGATATGCCAAAACTCATCAGGATTTTCTTTCTCTGCGGGCTACTGGCATTTGGACTGACGCTTTCCGCATGCGGCGAGGATGATGTGGTGCCTGTTAATAGCAACGCCACCTTTGGCGCCGAAGAGGCGGCCGTCATCATGGCTGGAAACGCAACAGACGCTGTTTCCGGGGGCAGCCCGGCAAAAGTCGCAAAGGCGGAATCCCACAATGTTTTTGGGGTTGGCTTCGTATATGTTTCCCCAATTGAGCAAATGGGGTGGACTTACGAGCATGACCGGGCCCGGCGCGCTTTGGATGAGCTGGAAGGAGTGGTGACCACTTATGTTGAAAACGAATCCACCGGACCTGACGCTGAGCGGGCCATGCAAAGCATGGCCTCAAAAGGATACAAGCTGGTAGTGGGCACCTCTGTGGGGTATGACGCTTCTGTTTTGAAGGTGGCGGCGGAATATCCGGAAGTTAAATTTTTATCTTGCGCGGGAACGGAAACGACTCCTAACGTGAGCAGTTTTTATGGTCGTATGTATGAAGCCCGCTATCTTACCGGCATGGTAGCCGGAGCAATGACCAAAACCCAGTCAATCGGATATGTGGCTGCTTTTCCCCTCCCGGAAGTAATCATGGGCATAAACGCTTTCACTTTGGGGGTGAGAGCTGTGAACCCATCTGCCGAAGTGCGTGTGGTGTGGACCAGAGATTGGTATAACCCGGCAGAGGAAACCAATGCGGTAGAGTTTCTGGTTAACAGCGCGAAAGCGGATGTAATTGCCCAGCATACTAACAGCAGCGCCCCGCAAGAGGCTGCGGAAAGGCTGGGAGTGTATTCCATTGGTTCTAACAGCGATATGAGCGCCGTGGCTCCCAAAGCTCATCTGGTAGCTGCCGTATGGAATTGGACTCCGTTTTATACCGATGTAGTACAAAAACTTCAGCGTGGAGAATGGAGCGAAGTTTCTTACTGGGGAGGCCTTGCTGAAGGGGTTGTCGATATTTCGGCATTTTCTTCCGCCGTTCCCCTGGAGGTTCAGGAACAGGTCAGCGCCCGCAAAGCCGAGATAGCCGACGGGCGGTATGCGATTTTTAAAGGGCCGATATACGATGAGAAAGGGGATCTCCGTGTTCCTGAAGGTGAAATTCTTTCAGACGATAGCTTGCTGAAAATGGATTGGTTTTTAAACGGTGTGCTGGTGATGTATGACTTTGAAAACCAAAAAGGTGAAGAGAAAAATAAAGATTGAACAAAAAACGGGCTGTAAATCAGCCCGTTTTTTTAATCATATTCCAAGATACGCTTTGCGTACGGCTTCATTGGCAAGAAGATTGGATGCCTTGTCTTCCATTGTGATCCGCCCGTTTTCCATCACATAGCCCCGGTCGGCTATTTTAAGGGCCTGGTTGGCGTTTTGCTCCACCAGGAATATCGTTGTGCCGTCTTTGTTTATCTGTTTGATAATTTCAAATATCTGGCTGATGATTATGGGCGCAAGCCCCAGTGAAGGTTCATCCAGGAGCAAAAGGCGGGGCCTTGCCATCAGGGATCGTGAAATTGCGAGCATTTGCTGCTCGCCGCCGGAAAGCGTGCCTCCGCTTTGTCCTTTGCGCTCCGCAAGGATTGGGAATTTAGTGAAAATGTATTCCATATCCTGGGCGATCCGGTCTTTATCCTTGCGTAAATAGGCTCCCAAATCAAGATTTTCCATTACTGTAAGCTGCGGGAAGATAAGCCTGCCCTCTGGAACCTGGCTGATCCCGAGGCGGACCACCTGGTTCGCGGGGAGGTAGTGGATGGGCTTGCCTTCAAAATGGATGGAACCGCTATGCGGAGGGGTGATGCCGCAGATGGTCATCAAAGTGGTGGTTTTCCCGGCCCCGTTGGCTCCGATCAGAGTTACTATCTCCCCCTGCTTGATGTTCAGGCTGATGCTGTCCAGCGCCTGGATGTTTCCATAATAAGTATCAACAGCCCTGACTTCAAGCATTGTATTCTTCTCCTAAGTAGGCTTTGATCACTTCCGGATTGCGGCTGACTTCGGAGGGAAGCCCCTGGGCAATTGGAGAGCCATACTCCATCACATATACGCGGTCAGACAGACTCATGACCATGCTCATGTCGTGCTCGATAAGCAGAACAGACAGGTCGAACCGGTTTCTGATCTGCTGGATCAGGCCTTTTAATTCCTGCGTTTCCTGAGGGTTCATGCCTGCCGCCGGCTCGTCCAAAAGCAATACTTGCGGCTTGCAGGCAAGGGCGCGAGCAATTTCAAGGCGCCGCTGGTCGCCATAGGGCAAATTTTTCGCTTTTTCCTTATAGTGCTTGTGCAGGTCGAGAAATTCAAGCAGCTCATAACTTTTGTCCACAATCAGCTGCTCTTCACGGCATGCTGACGGGGTTTGCATAAGCGCGGCCAGAATTCCTGATTTGGTATGCGCATGCATGCCCATCATCACATTTTCAAGAACGGTCATTTTGGCGAAAAGGCGAATATTTTGAAAGGTGCGGGCCAGCCCAAGCGAGGTGATTTTGTGAGGCGAAAGGCCTTTCAGCTCCATCGCGCCCTGCTTGGGGTGGTTGAGCACCACGTTTCCGCTGTTAGGCCTGTAAAGGCCGGTGACGCAGTTGAAAAAAGTCGTTTTGCCCGCTCCGTTCGGCCCGATTAATGCGATTATTTCACCCTTGTTCACGGTGAGGCTCATATTGTCGACCGCTTTCAGGCCGCCGAAGCTGATGGACAGGCCGCTTACTTCAAGAGATGTTTGCATGTCCATACTAATTTTTCTCCCTGGAAAGGAGTTTGCTTACTTTGTATTTACGCACTTTAGGTGGAATCAGGCCCTGTGGGCGGAAAATCATCATCAGAACCATGGCTGCCCCGAACATAAGCATGCGGTATTCGCTGAATGCTCTCAGATACTCGGGGAGCAGGGCAATGGCAAATGCCCCCACAAGCATGCCGTAAACCGAACCCATGCCTCCAAGCACGACAATGCACAGGAAAAGGGCGCTGTCCATAAACGTGAAGCTGTCCGGGTTGATGAAGCGGGTTTTGGTGGCAAAAAGCACGCCGGCAATGCCCGCCCACACGGCGCTCAGGGCAAAGGCGCTCAGCTTGGCCCAGGTTGTGTTCACGCCCATTACCTGTGCGGCGGTTTCATCTTCGGAAACGGCTATCCAGGAGCGGCCCGTTCGCGAGTTTTTGAGCCTGAGCAGTGAAAGGAATGCCACAAGCATAATGGCGAACGTTATGTAATATACGTACATGGCCGTGCCCGGGTCGCTCAATGAAAAACTGAAAAGCTCCGGGCGCGGAATGTTGGAAATGCCTCCGGGGCCGTTGGTTACTTCAATCCAGTTTTCAAGAATCAGCCTGGTTATCTCTCCAAAGCCGAGAGTGACAATCGCCAGGTAGTCGCCGCGCAGTCGTATGACCGGAAGGCTGACCAGAATTCCAAAAAAGCCGGCCACAGCAGCGCCCAGAGGAAGGGCTGTCCAGAAGCCTACTCCGAAATTTTGGTGCAAGAGGCCGAAAGTATACGCCCCAACAGCATAAAAGGCGGCGTACCCCAGCACAAGCTGGCCTGCGAACCCCACCACGATATTCAGACCCAAGCCCAGAATGACGTAAATCAGGGCGGTGGTCATAATGTTCACCTGATACGCCGAAGTAATGTGAGGCATGAGCAACATTATTGCAACAAGCAGGATATTGACTATTAAAACTATTTTTTTGTTGTCGGTTACGGCGGTATAAAGCTCGGAAGTTGTGGGCAGCGCTATTTCTTCGCGCCTGTGTTGGCGGTTGCGGTAGCGCAGGGCAAGCATCCACAGCGTATACAGGGTAAATGCCCCGGCTGCGACATAGAGCATGTTTTCCCAGCGCCAGACCAAAGTCTGGTTGGTGGTGTCAACCTTTACCGCAAGTAACGGCAAGGTGAGGAATACAAACCACAAACTTACAATCAAGGAGCGTTTTATAATATACATGGCATCAGCTCCTTATACCTTTTGCACTGGGGCGCGGCCCATCAGGCCGGAAGGCCTGAACAGCAGGATCAGTATCAATATGGCGAAAGCAAACACGTCTTCATAGTCGCTGGAAATATACCCCGCGCCAAAGCTTTCGCAAAGGCCAAGCACGAACCCTCCGAGCATGGCTCCGGGAATGCTGCCTATGCCTCCCAGCACTGCTGCGGTAAAGGCTTTAATTCCTGCAAGAAAGCCGATGTTGAATTTGGTGACCCCGGTATGCGATGCGATCAGCACTCCGCCAAGCGCAGCCAGTGCAGAACCGATAATGAAGGTAAGTGAAATGACTGTGTCGGGGTTTATGCCGAGAAGGGTGGCCATTGTGCGGTTCTGGGCTGTTGCGCGCATGGCTTTTCCCATTTTGGTGAACTTGATGAACAGGGACAGGGCAAGCATTACAACCAGGCTGGTCACAATAATCATGAAGGCTGACGGGGCCAGAATATGGGCGATCGGGTCCAGAAATTCAAAGTCGGGAATAAGGTAGGGGAAGACCTGGAAGTCGGAGGTTTGGGCCAGGCTGATGTAGTTTTGCAGGAACACGGACATCCCTATGGCCGATATGAGCGGGGAAAGGCGCGAGGCTTCGCGCAACGGGCGGTAGGCCAGTTTTTCCACAGTAAAACCGTATGCCGCAGACCATAGCACCGCAGCAAGTGTGGCCACACAAAAAATGCCGAGCATGGGGAAGCCGGCGAGGCCGAGCAGGCTTGCCACAACCAGGGCGACAAACGAGCCGATCATGTAAATTTCTCCATGGGCAAAGTTGATAAGCTCGATAATGCCATACACCATGGTATAGCCAAGTGCGATCAGGGCGTAAATGCTGCCTCTGGTGATTCCGCTTAAAAAAAGTTCGATAAAGCCATCCATAATGCTAGTTCCAATCTCCCGTCTTCGAATATGTAGTTTTTATAGAAGAAAAGTTGTTTAGTCTAGGGTTGCCCGCAAGTCCTGTCAATATAGTTTAAAACCCCTGCCCTGGCTGTATTTGCCAGGGCAGGGGTTTTGGATCTACGAATTGTTCCGTGTTTATTTGGTTTCAACAAACTTGCCGTCTACCACCTGATAGATGGAGAAACCAACTCCTTCGGCTTCGCCGTGCTCATTGAAGCGAATTTTTCCAAGAGGGGTTTCAACATATTCGGTGTGCAAAATCTCCATTACTTTGGCTGTGTCAGTTGTGCCCGCTTTTTCAATTGCGTTCAGCATTGCTACACAGGCTGCATAGGCCTGGTCAAAGTAGGCGCCGGGGTCTTCATTGTATTCGGCCCTGTACTGTTCACGGGCTTCCTCGTACATCGGGTTTTTGCTGATGTCTTTGGGCCCGGCTGCATAAACGCCTTCTGCGTATTTGCCTGCAAGGCGCAGGAAGTGCTCGTTTTTAACTCCGTCATCGGAAATGAAGGGAATCTCGATTTTCTTTTTGCGCATCTGGGTCACAAGCTTGGAAGCTTCGGGCTGATAGCCCCCGAAAATAAGGGCGTTTGCCTCGCTTGAGCGCACTTTCTGGATAACTGCGGAATAATCCACGGCTCCGGCGGTGATTCCTTCAAACAGCACAACCTCAATACCGGCTTGCTTGGCAAAATTTTGGGCGTGCTCCGCAAAACCTCGGCCATATTCCGCCTTGTCGTGCAGAATTGCGAGTTTTTTCACTCCCAGTTTTTCGGCTTCTTCCACAGCCGCCTTCGCCTGCATGTCGTCAGAAGCAATGGAACGGAAGAAGGTGGGGTTGTCGCCGCTTTGGGTCAGTTGAGGAGAGGTGGCCGAGGGGGAGATAATCACCTTGTTGGCGCTGGTATAAAGTGGAAGGGCCGCTTTGGTTGCCCCGGAGCAGGTGTGCCCCATGATAATGTCGGCGTCGTTCGCAAGAAGCTTGCTGGCTGCATTGGTGGCCAGTTCGGGTTTGCACTGGTCGTCTTCCGACATTACCATAATCTGCCTGCCAAGAACGCCGCCTTTCTGGTTGTAAAGCTTGGCAACCAGCTTGGCGGTTTTCAGTGAAGTCACACCGTAGGAGGCGTTATCTCCGCTGTGTGCTCCGGGCACGCCCAAAATCAGGTCTTTTGCTGCGGCCTGTGATACGGAAATGCCCAGGACGAGCCCGGCAATGGTAAAAAATTTCATCATTTTAGAAAGCATAGAGCTGTGTCCTCCAGTTCGTTATGGCCGGCCCGGGGTCCGGCTGGTTACTTGCTACAAACACACACTAAATCCAACTAATTGTCAATCAGTTCCAATTTGAAAAACGAAAAAATCATTTCTCTTTAAAAACTTCGAGATTGCTCCCTCGCAGGGGAAGCACATGCGATTCGAGCAGTTGCGGCCAAATCGCCGCCCAGCCCTGATTGTGCCCGCAGGGGACGGTTACATGGCGAAAAAAAAGAAAATCCGCTTTCTTTTTAAAATTATCAACCATTTCAGGCGGGATTTTCGCGTCTTGTGAACCGGAAAAATGCAGCTGAGGCAGGCTGGAGATATTTGAGGCTTGGTCGGCCGGATTTATGGAAAGGTTGAATGCGCCGGAATAATCTTTGTGCCCGCCTTTTGATGGCAGATATTCCTGAGCCCACCATGCGGTGTTGAGAAGGGCGGCAACCGTCACAAGGTTTGCTACATCCGGGCGTTGTTCCGCCAGTATGACCGCCAATCCTCCTCCTCCGGAAAATCCGATCAGCTGGATTCTTTCCGCTTTTGCCATGCTCTTGGCCTGGTCGATCGCCTGATTGGCGGCAAGTGCGGCCTCCACAGAAAAACGGGCGTTGCCCCAATATTTTTTGTAAGCGTTTCCAGTGTTGTGTTTGTTGAATTGTCCGATGCGGGCGAGGTAAAGAAGCTTTGGAGCAGGGTCTGAAACGGCCAGGAGGAATGACAGGGGCGTCCTTGGGGTGGGGTCGTCCGTCAATTCATTTTTTTCGTTCAGCGCATGCCCGTCCCCCTCAATATAAACCACAAGGGTAGACTCCGGTTCTGTTCCGGTACGCATCATTCCGGCCAGTTCAAACATTCCGGAATTGAATGAAACCGGACGCAGGCCGTGTGATGCGCCCTCTTCAAGCATCCAGTCCCAGGAGGAAGCCGTTTTTGGTGAGGCGCAGCCTGAAAACACAAGCAGCCCCGCCAGAAGAGGCAGAGCTGCTCGCAGTAGCATTTTTTTATGCAGTGACGGCGTCATCCCTGCTATTCTGATATCTGTTTCAGGATCAGATAGCTTTTTATGCTTTTTACTCCGGGCACGCCTTTGGTTACTTCTATTACCTTGTCTATTTGCTCCTGGCTTGAGAGTATGCCAAGCAAAATTGCCTGCCCGGCCCAAACGTCCACCTGCACTTTGCCTGATGGCACGCCTTCGGTCAGCAGAAGGTTGTTGTTTATTCTGGCTTCAGTTATCAGGTCCTGTGCCGTCATTGTGTCCGGAGGGAAAAAGTAGCTTGTAACCGAGCGCACGCCATTAACGCCCTTGGCTGTGTCCGCCGCCTTGGCGCCCGTTGTCTGGTCCGCTTCCCCTATCAGAAATATGTCGCCATAAAAGCTGTACACATTAATGGAAAGGATTTTGCTCGCCTGTTCGCTGACAATGGCGGCTTTCACAGATGCTTCCAGCTGACTGTCGCTCACATGCTCGCCAAATGAGCGTTCATCGGATACCGCTCCCACCAATGGAGCGGCGCAGGCTGAAAGCGCCGTGCAAAAGGCTATAACCGCCAATACGGCAAGAGGGGCGGGAATCATTTTTTTTCGCATGGTCTTCTCGCTTGGTTAATCGGTTGATTGTGTTTTATAGCCGGATTAGGCGGAGATGTAAATGCGGAAGAAGGCGGGGGGCGAAAGGAAAATGCCGGACAATATTGCCCGGCATCTCCAATCTAAACTGACGTAATCTGTAAGATTATTTAACAGAGTCCTTAAGCTGCTTGCCAACGGTAAACTTGACGGCCTTGCTTGCGGGAATGTTAATTTCTTTGCCAGTACGGGGGTTGCGGCCTTTGCGGGCGGCTCTTTGCACAACTTTGAAGCTGCCGAATCCGGTGAAGGAGACGGAATCGCCTTTCTTCAGAGCTTCAATCAAGGATGCGATGGTGGCATCCAGAAATCTTTCAGTTTGCGCCTTAGTGTCAATACCTGCATTTTTACGGATTACATCTACCAGTTCAGCTTTGGTCATCATTCGCTCCATGCTGTTGAAGTTTTAGAGCAACGCCTATCGCTGCCCTTCCTGATTCATAATTTACATGATTTTAGTCAAGTGCGGTTTGTCAGGCCCTGTAAGCTAAGGGGCAGAAGACACATTCGGGCATGACAAAAATCAATTACGATTAGAGTATTATGCAAAAGCCGAAACAAAGGCAAGCAAAGTTTTTTTTATTTTTACCCGGCTGCGTTTGGTGTTGAGGAAAATATGTTGTTTTTAGTAAAAATATTGGATAATACCCTCGAAACATGGCTTTTTTTGCATGAATAGTTTCATGATTAATGAAAGCTAACAGTGCTGCTGGTTTACGTCTTTTCTAGATTTTTTGTAGAATGCCTGGAAACTCGTTTTTAGTTCTGGTTGTTGGATTTGCCCCTCTTGGAGTTTTACCGTAGGGAAAGAGGGGAGACTGTGTCGGGATTGTACCGCTTAAAGCCTTGTGGGGCAACGGTTTTAATATTTGTTAATATTTTATTGACAGTGTTGACAGCTTGCATTAAAGGGCTATCTTCAATGAGAATAAATTCAGCTTTTTTTATGTTGCGTTTAGATTGTAGAAATAGTATTAAATAGTGCAGAAAAATACCTTTTCGGCTTTGTGAGGCCGCAAACTATTATGACAAACAAATTCAGCTTTTTTTTACATAAAACCCTGCTTGTTGCGGGGCTTTCAATCTGTTTTGCTTCCGTTGGACCTATATCCGCCTTTGCCGAACCGGCTGAAGCTGACGAGGAGTGGGTCTGCATGCCGGAAGGAGGCAAACCTGCATTTGTGGGCGTGCAGGGCGGAACAGTCCCTGCCACCGTATTTTATTCCGGGGACAAAAAGGAAACTACTGCCCAGGCTGGCCTTGGCAGCAATGATTTTCTGGAAGCCGTGCAGGGCGGCAAGGAAACGCTTACCGCTGAAAACCTTATTCCTTTTGGCTTTAAGGAAGAGGCTCGGAATCCAGGCAACAATGTTGCCGTCAATACCCCCGCAGCCCTTCCCAGGGTGTTGCCGAGCGGGATTACCAAAATTTATGAGCAGGGTTTCACCGGCGACGAACTGCGGGTGAATGAAGAACTGTCCAGGATGTAATTTTGATTGTGCGTAAAAAAAGCAGCCTTTCGGCTGCTTTTTTTTGTCTTCTTTTTATGGTGGAGTTATTGCTTTTGAGCCTGGAGTTGCCGTTCGAAAAAGAGTTCCAGGCTTGAGTTAAACAGCTTTTGCCTTAATTCAAGGCTGTCTTCAGGTTCCGGGTCGCATTGCCAGGTGGGGCCGTTGCCGAGTGGCCCGGTGCATGGCGCGGCAATATCGCGCCCGTCCATTCCGGGCAAAACAATATATTTTTGGCTGGTGCTCAAGATGCTGCGAAGTGTTTCCGCCTGGGCGTAAGGTTCAAGCTCGGCTTCATAAATATATGTTTCCGCTTTGACTTCTTTTAACGATTCACGGGTGAACAGAACGATAAATCTGGGGGCGGCCAGGGCAAGAGCCCTGATTCCGGGCAGACGGTCTTCCGCGGGCCGGGGCAGATGGAACGACAATGTGGCAAGGCGCTGTTTTACCCATGGGCTGCAGAGGTCATTTGTAGCAACGTCTTCGTTGCAGTATTTGGAATAGCCTCTTATGTCCACCAGGCCTCCGGCCAGGATAAGGGCCGTGCATGCGCCCGTGCCCACACCCAGTACCCCGATGTTGTCAGTGTCCACAAATTCCGCATATTCCTCTTTTTTGAGAAAATCCACAATCAGGTGGGTTTCTTTTACTCTGCCGAAAATTCCTTCGGCGGTATAAAGACCCTGCATGTTATTGTTATTGTCCGCATTATGGGTAGGGGCGGCCACCACAAAACCTGCACGGGCAAGCTGGCTTGCGGTGTCGTTATATGAAAATTTGCTGGCGCCCGTGTCATGGGAAATAATGATCAGCGGGAATTTGCCTTCCGCGTGCTTGGCGTTGCGCGAGCCCGAAACGGTCCAGGGGCCGAGGTCTACAGTGGTGTCCGCCTTCATGGAAGGATACCAGAGCATGAACTCCACCCCGCTGCCGTCTTCCTCATTCCAGGTTACAAGCATTTTAAAAGCTGGGTGGTAAAGTGGAGGAGTGCTCCCTCCAGCCTTTGCCCCGAAGGGAAAGAAGGCTGTGCAGAACATGGCCAGAACGGCAAGGAGTAAAAGAAGGGAGCGTGAGCTTGGCATATGAAATATTTTGTTTCCTGATTAACTTATAAAAGACTTTCTTAGCAAAAGCGCAAATCTTCAGCAAGCGGGCTTTTCTTTGCGGCAAGGAGTTTTTTTTTGCTTTGTTCCCGGTGCCGGGCATGCTATATACTCCCTATTCAGAAGATACTTTACTTTATAGGACAAGTTATGAGCAACGAACCAGATAAAATTATTTATTCAATGATAAGAGTGTCCAAGCATTACGGCCAGAGGCAGGTGCTCAAGGACATTTCGCTTTCATACTTTTATGGAGCCAAAATCGGAGTTTTGGGCCTTAACGGGTCGGGCAAAAGCTCCCTGCTCAAAATTCTTGCCGGAGCGGACAAGCAGTTTGACGGGGAGACGGTTCTCGCCCCCGGTTTCACTATCGGCTATCTCGAGCAGGAGCCGTTGGTGGATGAGACCCGCACTGTGGGCGAAGTGGTTGAGGAAGGCGTAGGAGACATAATCTCTCTGGTTAAGGAATTTGAGGAAATTAACGCCAAGTTCGCCGAGCCCATGGAGCCCGATGAAATGGACGCCCTGCTGAACAGGCAGGCGGCGGTGCAGGAGCAGATGGACGCCAAGGGCGCCTGGGACATTGATTCCCGCCTTGAGATGGCTATGGACGCCTTGCGCTGTCCTCCTTCTGAAACTCCGGTAAACGTGATCTCCGGAGGCGAGCGGCGCCGAGTGGCCCTTTGCCGTCTGCTTTTGCAAAACCCCGATATTCTGCTTCTTGACGAGCCCACGAACCATCTGGATGCGGAATCGGTGGCCTGGCTTGAGCATTATCTGAAACAATTCCCAGGAACTGTAATTGCCGTTACCCACGACCGCTACTTCCTGGACAATGTGGCGGGCTGGATTCTGGAACTTGACCGCGGCCGGGGCATTCCCTGGAAAGGAAACTATTCCTCCTGGCTTGAACAGAAGCAGAAACGCCTGGCCCAGGAAGAAAAGACCGAGGTTGAACGGCAGAAGACCTTGCAGCGCGAGCTGGAGTGGATAAACATGTCTCCAAAAGGCCGTCAGGCAAAGGGAAAAGCGAGAATCAACGCTTATGAGGCGATGCTTTCCCATGAAAGCGAAGCCAGGGCGGCTGACCTTGAAATCTACATTCCGCCGGGGCCGCGGCTTGGCAAAAGTGTGGTTGAAGCCGCTCATCTGAACAAGGCCATGGGCGAGAAACTGCTGATTGAAGACGCCTCGTTTACTATTCCCCCCAACGCAATTGTGGGCATAATCGGGCCCAACGGGGCCGGGAAGACCACCTTTTTCAGGATGCTGGTAGGGGAGCAGAAGCCGGATTCCGGTAGCATAGAAGTTGGCGATACAGTGAAGTTCGCCTATGTGGATCAGGGCCGGGAGTCGCTTGAACCGGGAAAAACCGTGTATGAACTGATTAGCGGCGGGTATGACGCCATTAAGCTCGGCAACCGTGAAATAAACGCGCGCGCCTATTGCTCCCGCTTTAACTTCATGGGGCCGGACCAGCAGAAAAAATCCGAAGCCCTTTCCGGCGGCGAGCGCAACCGCTTGCATCTTGCGATGATGCTCAAGGAGGGGGCGAACGTCCTTCTGCTTGACGAACCTACCAACGATCTGGACGTGAACACTTTGCG
>CAZJFJ010000026.1:5586-21034 GCA_964545305.1 uncultured Desulfovibrionaceae bacterium | reverse complement strand
TTCTGGAATGGGCGGAGCCTTTGCCGATAGCTGTGAAGATGCCCAGCCCCATTCTGGGTTGTGGCCTGCGCATGTTTTTCAAAATAGAAAAAGGCCCTTTTGTAAAAAGGGCCTTCAATTGCAGTTCCAGTCAGTTAAGGGTGCGCAGCCCTGGCAAGGACCATCCGTTGCGCGAGTGAAGACAAGCTATACAATTTCAAGCAATGCCGCTGTCCAGATGAACCCGCCGCCGAAAGTCGTCAGCAACACTTTGCCTCCTTTCGGCAACAGGTGCTCCTTGTTCGCATCGTAAAGGGCGATTGGAACTGTGGCGGAGGAGGTGTTTCCATATTCCGACACATTGGCGAAAAGCTTCTCATGGGGAACTTCCAGTCTTTCGCCCACAGCCTGTATGATTCTGTCATTGGCCTGATGGGGGATGACCAGCGCCACATCGGACACGGTAAGCCCGTTGCGCTCAAGAAGAACTTCGGAAGCGCGGACCATGCTTCTTACCGCCTGCTTGAACACTTCTCTGCCTTCCATGGCTATGAAATATTCACGGTTTACCGGATCGCCGATTTTGTAGTTCTGGCGCGATCCTCCTGCATGAATGGAGATAAGTTCGCTGAACTCTCCATCCGAATCGACCAGCAGATCGCAGATTTTTGCGCTAAAGCCCCGGTGATTTTCCGGCAGGTTTTGGGAAACAATAGCGGCTCCGGCCCCATCGCCGAAAAGAACGCAGGTTGCGCGGTCTGTCCAGTCCAGTTTCCTGGTCATTACTTCCGCCGCCACCAGCAGGATGACCGCATCGGGGTCAGCCTGGGCGGTGTAGTTTGCAAGCTGCAAGGCATTCACAAAACCGGAGCAGGCAGCGTTGCTGTCGAATGCCATTACCCCTTTAATTCCCAGTTTGCGGATAAGCATGCAGGCTGTGGCCGGGCAAAGCGCGTCCGGGGTGGATGTGGACACGTATACATGGGTGATTTCATCAAGCCTGCGCCCCGAATCCTCAAGTGCGGCGAGCGAAGCGTGGTATGCGAGATCAGAGGTGATTTGATCTTCCGCTGCCATGCGGCGGCGCTTGATTCCGGTGCGGGTTGTAATCCATTCGTCAGAAGTGTCTACTACTTTTTCCAGATAGGCATTGTCGATGACTTTCTCTGGGGTATAAATGCCCAGTCCGTTAATATATGGCACAGCAGTTATCCTTTAAGACAGGGTTTTAAGTAAATACCACATCGTTTAAATGATATCATGCGGCTTGCTATAAGGCAACTTGGAAACTAGTCAAAATTTTTTGAAATGTGGAGGGGTGGCGGCCTGGAAGGTCAGCTTGAGGCCTTGCTGAAGTCCGTCAGCTCCTCGGTAGCGGTGATGCTCGCTACGATATGCTGATTGGTTGAGTTGCGGATATAGGTGGCAGCCATTTTTACTGCGCTGGTAATGGCCTTGGCGTTGGAAGCGCCGTGGCAGACCAGGGCGATGTGGGATAGGCCCAAAAGGGGCGCTCCGCCGTATTCGGCATAGTCGAGCAGGCGTGCGAATCGTTTGAATGCTCCTCTGGTCAGAAACGAACCGACTTTGGCCACAAGCGAGGAATCAAGCATTTCCCGCTTCAGCAGGTGTGCGAATGAAGAACCAAGCCCTTCACTGAGCTTCAACACCACATTGCCCACAAAGCCATCGCAAACAACCACATCAAACTCCCCGGTAAACAGGTCGCGGCCTTCCGCATTGCCTGTGAAACCGATATTCCCGGCCATTTTAAACAGCTCATAGGCCTCTTTGACCAAAGAGTTGCCTTTGCCTTCCTCTTCGCCGATGGAAAGCAGCCCTATGCGGGGGTTTGTAACTCCGAGAATGCCTTTTGATAGAGCTGAACCCATGAGGCCGAACTGAAGCAGGTTGTGGGGCTTGCAGTCCACATTTGCCCCCACGTCAACAACAACGCAGGGTTCTTTTTCTGTGGGAATTACCGAGGCCAGGGCCGGACGGTCAACGCCGGGAATGCGGCCCAGGATGAAAATGCCGCAGGCAACAGTTGCGCCTGAGTTTCCGGCGCTGACAAGGCCGTGCGCCTTGCCATCGCGAACAAGCCTGCTTGCTACCTGAATGGACGCGTCTTTTTTGCGCCTTAAAACATCAGAGGGCTTGTCGTGCATTTCCGCCACTTCGGAGGCGTGCACAACGTTAACCCGTTTTTCGTCAAAGGAAAGCTTGCGCAACTCTGCGGTAACTTTCGCCTCATCACCAACCAAGGTGACGCAGACTCCGGCTTGCTCTGCCGCATCAATGGCGCCTGGCACAACAACTGCCGGCCCCTGGTCGCCACCCATGGCGTCAATGGCAATGACAATCGGTTCGTTAGTCATTGGCGGGAGTTACAAAGCGTCCCTTGTAAGTGCCGCATTTGGCGCAAGCACGGTGAGGCAAGCTTGCTTCTCCGCACTGGCAATAAACTACAGAAGGAACAGCCACATGGTGGTGTGAGCGGCGCATGCGTTTTCTGGAAGCGGATTTTTTGTTCTGTTGAACAGCCATTTTAAATCTCCTGATCAGGTTGTCCTGAATTGTTTCAGAGCTTTTTCATCTTGGAAGCACCCCGGCCGTAGACAATGAAAACATTGGCCGTGCCGGTTGTAAGAGCAGGCAAAAATTATTTCTTGCCGTCCATGCCGGCGGAGGCATGCCAAAATTAAAATGCTCTAATTCCACTGCGGATAAAGGGAGTTCTCAAAAAACACAACTCCGAATATCCGAACCAGTTCTTTTATTCTATCTTGCTTTCATTGTCTAGGATTTTATTAAAATAAACATGACGCGCGCCCTTGCCGGAGAGAAGGTTTGTCAAGGAATTCTCATTTTGAAAAGGCTTCAACCGCTGAGTTCTGCCTAAGGGCGGCGTCTGGTGGAACATGCAGGCTCTGCTCCGCTGGCCGCGTCCCAGGGCCGGCCGGATTCAGCAGGCAAGGCCCTGCTCCTTCGCCAGTTGGCGGAGCTGTCTTGCCAGCGCCTTTCCAAGCTCTTCGGAAGCTTCACCCGCCTTGCTGCCGGAGACTGCGGCCATACCGTCTTCTGCGGCCAGAAGCCCCTTTATTGTGAGTTCGCAGTTTTTGGAAAGCCATGCGTGGGCCGCCACCGGAGCATAGCATCCGGCTTCTAGTTCTCTTACAAAGGCGCGTTCCGTTTCCACGCAGATTCGGGTGGGCCTGTCTTCCATATGGGCGAGAAGGTTGTGCAGATCCTTGCGGTGCTCCATAAATTCAATGCCAAGCGCTCCTTGCCCGGCGGCCGGAATAAATTCGTCTTTGGTGAATTCCCATACACAGGGGGCGGTCAGTCCTAATCTGGCAAGCCCTGCCTTGGCCAGGATGATTGCGTCAAATTCGTTCCGGGCCAATTTGTCAAGCCTGGTGGCGATGTTGCCGCGAAGGGGGATTACCTGCAAATCGGGGCGCATAATCAGTATTTGCGCCTTGCGCCTGGGGCTTGATGAGCCGATTCTGGCTCCCGGAGGAAGAGATGCCGGGTTCGGAAAGAAATTGGAAAGAAAAACGTCCTCGGCCGGGCCGCGGGTGGGCATGATTCCAATGGCAAGGCCCTCGGGCAGAGCCATCGGCACATCTTTCATGCTGTGCACCGCCATGTCTGCCTGGCCTTTCATTATGGCTTCCTCAATTTCTTTTACAAACAGCCCCTTGCCGCCCAGTTCGGCCAAAGGGCGGTCAAGTATCCGGTCGCCCTTTGTTTTTACAACCAGAAAGCTTATTTTCACCTGCGGGTGCTCAGCGGCAACAAGGGCTTCAATGTGCGCCGCCTGCCATAGGGCCAGGGGGCTGCCCCTGGTCGCAATGGTAATGGAGTTGGGCAGGGCAGGGGGCATCAATTGTGGCTTTGCTGTCTGCCGCCGCCTGGAAGCGGCGGGCTGTTTTGCAGAAGAGGAGTGATTTCCATAACGTTTTCGAACAAATAGTAATCAATCAGCTGGCAAAGGAGATGCCCCGCCGTTATGTGAATTTCCTGGATGAGGGCGGTATTCTCCGCCTCCACATTCAGCAGGTGCGAGCAGAAAGGAGGCATTTTGCCGCCTTTGCGTCCGGTCAGGCCCACCGTGATAATTCCGCGTTCCCTGGCCGCCATCAGGGCTTCCAGAACGCTCTGGCTGTTGCCGGAAGTGGAAATGCCCACAAGAATATCCCCAGGGATCCCCAGAGCCTGCACCTGTTTGGAAAAAATATAGTCGAAACTGTAATCGTTTCCAATCGCGGTCAGCGCCGATGTGTCTGTGGTGAGGGCTATGCCGGCCAGCGGGGGGCGCTCGATCATGAAACGGTTGGTCAGCTCTGCCGCAAGGTGCTGTGCGTCTGCCGCCGAGCCTCCGTTGCCGCAGAACATGATCTTGTTGCCTTGGGCAAGGGCTACGGCCATGATTTTTGCTATCTCGACAATTTTTGCGGCTTCTTTTTTAAAAAAAGACTCCCGCAGCTCCATGCCGTCCTGTGAGTGTGCGGCAATTATTTGCAGTGCTTGATCCATATGTTTATATATTCTCTTTATTAAAAGTTGCTTTTAACCATTGCCGACCTTATATAAAAGAATACCAATAATTTTTGAGTTTAACAAGGTTTTGGCCGGGAAGGAGGAGGCGGCGCGGACAAGTTTTTGAATTATTTCTGGTAATTTCTCTAGAAAAAGTTTATAGTTTTAAAAAAGTTTGTTCTTTCTTGGGAAAGAGTATCTGTTTGCTAACCCATGCCCGGATTTGTGTGAATACCAGATGAAGAAGATTAAAAGCTGGACTCAGGTTTTTAGCAAAAACCCTCAATTCGGCCCCTTCCTTAAGGAGTTAAAAGGGGCAAAAACTTGCAACGTGAGCAGTCTTGCATCGCTTAAAGAATTTCTCAAATTTCTTTACATCAAGCATTACATGGTAAAACCGTTTTTTACCACGCCGGAATACCCGTTGGTGGAGAACCGTGAGCTGCTGCCTTCATTTGAGCCGGATGCATATGAGTATAAAGAGCTGCCCGCGTTCAGCCTGGTGGCTTTTGACCGCCCGTTGTCCTATTTTAAAGAAATTTTTCAATTTGATATCCTGCATCCCAAGGATCATCTGAGGAAGGTGCCGGACACTCCGGAAAATATGTTGTATGGCGCGGTGTCGTCTTCCCTGAATAGCGTCCTTGCGCGCATACCCAAAGCCATGCACGAATCTTTCCGGGCCAGGTTCACAAAACTTGACGTTACCGAGTTGAGCAATTTTCAGGAGCTTCTTCCTTATCTTGCGGCTATGGACCGGGGACAGGTCATGGCCAGGCGAGCAGATGGAAATTTTTATTTATCTGGAGTTTATGCCTCATTTCCCTCCGACCTTGACGCCGAAATCAAACGTTTTGGGGTGCGCATAGGCAAATTCCGGGTGGACGATGATGAAAGCTATGAAAGCAACCGTCTTTTTGTGTATCAATATCTTATGGAGCTTTATGGGTTCCCCATAGTTTCGGAGCGCAGAACCTCCGCCGCCCTGTTTGCGCGGCGTCTGCACAAAATTGGCGAACGTTTTCTCATTTTCGTGCTTGGCCAGAGCGACCGTTGCCTTACCGTGATTTCCAGCCTGAGCGGGCATCATCTTTACCCAAAGGTTGAAAAATATGCGTTGATAGAGGTTGAGCACGACCAGGTGGAGGCCATAAAAAAACTTGAGGAGCGCAATTTATTTCTGGACCACGAGCGCAGGACCGTAATCCTTCGCGTGAGATACCAGCAGCACAAGTTCAACCCGGAGAACATCCGTCAGGAGCGCGCCCTTTCCGTGGAGAAGCAGGAGATACTGCATCCGATTACCGGGGAGGCGTTTGGCGACTTCAACATCGTCAAGGATGTGAGCAACTTCTTTCTTCGCCTCAACGACATTGTGCGCGGCGAATATTATGGGCGCGCTGTATATAAGCGTACTGAAGTTATTGAGAACACCGACACGGAGGAAAAACGCCTTAAATTCCTTTATGCCTGGCTTTCCAAACATCAGGTCAGAATTATCGGATATTCCGACGAATTTTTCTCGAACATAATGAAAGTTCTGGACAACTACCTGCTCGCGCCCGAAAACGATCAGGCCTTTGACAATTTGCACGACCTGCACCAGGAAGTATGGGCCAAATACAGCTATATTCAGCAGGCGCGAAGAGTGCGCTTGCTGGAAGACATAAGCCATCGCTCATTGAAGGGGGAGCAGATAAGTTATTCGCGCATGCTGGAAGAGGCGGTGGCCCTGCTTAAGGAATTGAAGTTTGAAATTGCCAATTATTTTGATCAGCTGGTTTGCCACGTAATCTATCTGATAGAGAAAATTTTAAATGACCGCTACATTGTAAAAAATTATATCGAGCCTCCCGAGGGCGCAATGACCGCCTACGGTCTTGAGGTGCGCCGCAACTACAAAAAGCTGGTGGCGCTGATGGATGACTTCCTGTCGGTGCGCAAGGCCCGTTGCGAGCTGATTCTGCCCGGGAAAAGGGGCGGGGGTCAGCTTTAGAGTTCCCATTTGTTGAGTCTTGCTTTATAATTCAGGCAAACAGGCAATTTTGCACTATAAACAATGAGCATATTACGACCATTACCAGAGCGGTTGCGCCCCGCGCAACTGGAACATTTCGTGGGCCAGGCGCACTTGCGTGCAAGGCTCGACAATCTGTTGAAGGCGCAGCGGCTGCCCAGCCTTCTTTTCTTCGGCCCGCCGGGGTGCGGCAAATCCACTATTGCGTTGCTGCTGGCGAATGCGCATTCCAATAAAGTGCTTCGTCTTTCCGCGCCAGAGGCGGGGCTGCAGAACCTGCGCCGCTCCCTTGTAAACGTGGAAGTGCTGGTCCTTGATGAACTGCACCGTTTTTCCAAGGCACAACAGGATTTTTTCCTGCCCGCCGTTGAAAGCGGGGACATTACCCTGCTTGCCACAACCACCGAAAATCCTTCTTTCAGCGTTACCAGGCAGCTTCTGTCGCGCCTGCATGTTTTGCGTTTACGGCCGCTTACGGTGGAGGAACTGAAGGAGCTTCTCGTCAGGGGGCTTGGTGAGCTTGGAATAACCCTTGAGCAGGAAGCCCAGGAGATGCTGGCTATGCTTGCGCACGGAGATGCGCGCACTCTTTTCAATTTGCTTGAGTATATTGTGAGCCTCAGCGATGAGGAGCGCAAAGCCGGAGCGCTAAAGGCCCTGCTTCCTGAAATCATGATTCGCCACGACCGTGACGGCGACAGTCATTATGAGCTGGCTTCGGCCCTGATCAAGTCGATCCGGGGAAGCGACCCGGATGCGGCCCTTTACTATCTCGCCTGTTTGCTTGAGGGGGGAGAAGATCCGCGGTTTATCTGCCGCAGGCTGATTTTGTCAGCTTCCGAAGATGTGGGCTTGGCCGATCCGCATGCTTTAACCATGTCTGTGTCCTGCCAGCAGGCGGTAGAATTTGTGGGCATGCCTGAAGGCTTTATTCCGCTTGCGGAAACGGTGGTGTATCTGGCGCTTGCCCGAAAGAGCAATTCAACCTATGCCGCTTACTACAAAGCCGCCAAAGAGGTGCGTGAAAACGGGCCCGAGCCGGTTCCTCTGCACCTTCGCAACGCGGCAACGGCAATGCACAAGGCCTGGGGCTACGGCAAGGGATACAAGTATCCACATAATTTCCCCGACGCATGGATCAAGCAGCAGTATTTGCCCGAGCAATTGGCCGGATCGCAGTATTACCACCCCACCGGTCATGGTGAGGAGGCCCGTATTGCCTCGTGGTGGAAGCGTATTTCTTCAAGCCATGCTCAGGCTGTGAAAAGCGTGCGTGAAATAACCCGTTCTTCCTCCGCCGCAGGAGAGGCCGGGTCTGCGGCCAGGCCTGACGATGGCGGCAGGCCGGATGAGGATTGAGTCATGCTGAAATATTCCATCATAACTCCTAGCCGGGGAGACAGGCCCAAAGCGCTTGCTCAGGCCATAGACGCAGTAAAGGCTTCGGCGGAATCGGGCGGCGTGCTTGGGCGGATTGAAATACTTGTGGGCTTTGACGGGATAAGCGGGGAACGGGTGCGGGATTATGATTTTGTGCGTTACTACGACTTTCCAAAGGATAATGATTTTGGCAACGCAATTCGCAACGGGTTGTTAAAAGCAAGCCGGGGTGCGAGGATAATTTTTCACGATGACGATAATACCCTTACTCCGGAGGCTTTTTCTATTTATGAAAGCTTGCCTGAAGCGGATATGATCATCGCCCGGATAGACGTTTCCCTCGCATTCGACAAGCCCTACCTTCCGGAAGCGGTTGACGGGCGCGAGCTGGTCCGTCAGTGCAATATAGATCCTTTGTGCTTGTGCTTTGACCGCAGGCTGGTGGTGGATATTTGCGGAGGATGGCAGGGGCGGAGTTATGAAGCCGATTTCCTGAATATCGTGCGTTATTTCCGCAGAGCGAAAAATGTCAGGGTTGTGGATGATGTGGTTGGCGTGTATGATTCCGGGCGCGGGCTTGATTTTGGCGGCCTGAATTTCAGGCAGGAAAAACTGGCTCCACCGGCGTGATTTTTCTTTTGGTAAATAATTTTTAAATCGCTTGCCTTTGATTTCCCTTGCGATATATAATTCAATTGAAACTCGCTGTGTGGCAATCTGGCGATTTGAGCTGCTTATATGCTGATAGAATCTATCAAGTCTTCGGATTCATATGTAACACCTGAGGGTAAGGCCTCTTTCCTGGCCCGGAAATTCCCTTCGGCGGCACATTATTTGCGCCTTCTGGCGGTGATTTGCAAGGCCGGCATTCTGGCTGGAAGAGGGAAATATACTTCTGAGGATTGGATCAGGAGCAGCCAGGAAACGGTGCATTCGCTGGAACAGACCGGAACCAGATTTTTTGTGGAAGGGCTTGAGTTTTTTAAAGCTATTGACGAGCCATGCGTGTTCATTGGCAACCACATGAGCACTTTGGAAACGTTTGTTCTGCCCTGCATAGTGGAGCCATTCAAACCGGTTACGTTTGTAACCAAGGACTCTTTGCTGAAATATCCGTTTTTTGGAAAGGTGCTTGCCTCGCGCGACCCCATAGTGGTGGGCCGGGTAAACCCCAGGGAAGATTTGACTACTATGCTCAGGGAAGGGGAAAAACGGCTTAAGATGGGCACTTCCATTATTGTTTTTCCGCAAAGCACCCGCAGTTTCTGTTTTGACCTCACAGCCTTCAACTCGATTGGCGTGAAACTGGCCCGGCGGTGCGGGGTTCCGATTATTCCGGTCGCGGTAAAAAGCGATGTGTGGGGCGTGGGGCGATTTTTTAAGGATATAGGCCCGATTGTCCCCAGCCGGGAGGTGCACCTCAGGTTTGGCCCGCCGATAAAGGTTGACGGCAACGGAAAAAAAGAACATGAGCAGGTCTGCGATTTTATATCCGATTCTCTTAAAGAGTGGGGCGTGGAAACCATTCGCGCCATACCCATTTAAAAATACTTACCCGGATTGAGGAAGAGCCTTTTCCGCGCTTCCCTGTTCGCCTGCCGCACGGCGGGCATACGAAGGCAGCAGCGTGTTCTTGGGCAGCCAAAGCCTCCTCGGCACTTTCCTTACCCCATTGGGCTACTTACGTCTTGTACCAGTTCAGGTTGCTTCCAAGTTAAACCGTGCTTGCAGGAAAACCGATGCAACACAGCGTGAAAATGCCGGGGTGGCAGGGGCGCTAAGAGGCTGGGAGGGGGAATATCGGATTGGTGGTAGGGCAAGAATTGTTTGGGTTCTGTCCGCATCCCCATCCTGCCGCCCTAACAAAAGAAAGGGGGCTGAAAGCCCCAGATTGTTCCTTGACTTGCAAGGTCGAGTAAGCTAGAAAATTTGCTCTGCACCCGTAGCTCAGTTGGATAGAGCGTACGCCTCCTAAGCGTAAGGCCGCAAGTTCGATTCTTGCCGGGCGCACCATTTTTAAAGCCTCCGTTGTTTGGGGGCTTTTTTGCGTGTTCAGCCGGGTTGATCCCGAACGTTTTACCGGTGGATAAACTGAAGCAGTTTCAAGCATAGAGTCTTTGCATGTTTTTGCCAAAACGCTCTGACCGTGAGTCGCGCTGGCATCGGGGGCAGGCGTAATTCACTTCTGCCGTTAGAGCCTTTCACATTTGAAACGCTCTGCAAGGAGTTGTCTTCAAATCCTTGCAGTCAAATGATTGTAGGGGGGGCTTTGCCGGCTGTTAAGCAGTCATTTGAGGCGTGAGCTACTCTAGGTGCTGAAGTGAGGCGCCTCAAAATCAATCTGCTCTACAATGCAGACGGCTTTACAAGGCTAAAAATACGGCAGCGGCAAACGGATTTGGCCGGCAACATAACCCCCAGGCACAGAGAAAAAAACATCTGCACAGCCAGTGTTTTTGTTGTCGGGCATCTTTTGCATTTTTGTTTTTCAGGCTCTAAATATTTATCGTTGCCGGGTGTCTTGTTTTACAAGTAACGGGGACATTTCCAAGCGGTGTTATATTACTCCCACACCCGGCTAAGCAGTAGAAGCCGCCAGAGAGGATGATACGAAGGGGGGTATAGTGACATTCTATCACAGCGGCTTCAAGTCTTATATTTAAAGGTTCTTTAGTTCTAAAGCAATAGATTTTTTAAAAAAAATCCAAAAAATATAATGATTTAAAGCCATTACCTATAGGAAGAATGAAGTGCTGTCATAAGATAACAAGTATTTAAAGGCGGTTTTAATGAGATTGCTGTGATTTGTAAAAGATTCAAGCTGCTTGCATGGTATCCGGGTGGTCACAAAATGTTTTGTAATTCATTGGCCAATTTCAAGTTGCTCGGACTGATGCGTTTCCAGCGGCGCGGCTGCTGTGACCTGCTTTGTTAACCGTTGTCCTTTTAGAGTTTAGGGCTGTCAAATGCGGTTTGAGAAGTTGGGAGACGATAAAAATGTAATTAAATATGTGTTATATGGCTTCATCTTTGAGATGCTCTGTAAGGGGGGTAATAAAACTGAAAAATGCTTGCTTTAAGCGTTACTCGCTCTGCCGGTGTGCAACTGCTGCTTAAGAGTGTTTGGACTTGGCGCAAGGCTTTAAAATTCGCTATTTATCAGCAGGCATATAAATAGTTTTTTGCGTGGCCGTGCTCTGCTGTTGTTGGGGTTATGCTGGGGGGCTTTACTCACAAGACGGATAGCTGAGAGGTATACAAGAAATATTGATTTTCAATTTTGAAACAGCAGTAAATACACCGAGCCTGGGCGGTTTTGCCGGAGCAGGCGGCCGGGCCGTAGTTGAAAAGAATAAGCCGGTGAGCTATGTAGGGCGTGGCCGCCTTCGAAAACGGATGACTTGGAGTAGGCTCTATATCATTTCATTTGAAATAGTATGTATTAAAATCTAGGCAGGTTTCGCCTGCCGCCAGATGATTGTAGGGCGGCAAAGCCTCCCGTTAAGCAATCATTTGAGGCGTTAACTGCACTAGTGGCTCTAAAGCTGTTGTCGGAAAATCATAGGGTGTTTTATGCATAAGGCAAAATTGGCATTGTTTTTTTTCTTTTTCGTCTGGGGGAGCTTTTCTTTTGCATTCGCGTCCGGCTCTTTTGACGGGAAATGGTATTTTGAGGACAAGTTTTTGGCCCAGTTCATGCCACCGGAGTATAAAGCCGGAGCTGGCGGGGGCGCTTCTGGAAATCTTGAGGAGCAGTTTCTGAGCAATACTTACTTGCTAATTGACATGGTTTCCAAGAAAATGGAAATGGTGGTTTTTGGCGAGGAAACGGAAACAGATTATTTTGAAGTTGTTGATCAAAAACCCAAGGTTATCCGGATAAAACCTTTTGCTTCTTCGCAAATAACGGTTTTGACTCTTCTTGATGATGGGCGGCTGGAAATGCGTGAAGAGTCGTCCGGCTACTCCTTATATTTGTTTCGCCGGTTAAAATAATTTTTCCATAAAAAAAGCTCCTGTAGCACAGGAGCTTTTTTTATGGATGAAAGAAAAATTTCTAACTGTTTTCACGGGCAAGGGGCTTTGTAACATAACCGCTACGAATGCAACGGGTGCAAGCGGAAATGGTGAGCACCTGACCATCCGGGCACTGGTGTCGAACTTTTTGCAAATTGGGGTTGAATAGCCTTTTGGTTTTTCTGTTTGAGTGGCTTACAAGATTGCCCACTTGTGCTGTTTTACCGCACATATCACATTGTTTGGCCATGGTGGCATCCTCCATTTAAATTTATGAGCACTGCCATGTGGCAGAATGGTTTCTTGCCCTGCAGCCGTTCAAATTGAAACCGCATCAGCTGCATGAGTTGGCTTTATTAACTTGTTTGAAAGAAAATTGCAAGTGTAAATTGCAGAATCTTGACAACCGCAAGAAATCAGGGCAAAACGGCACAAGCCTATTTATTTTTGTTTGTCGGCTATAAAGCAGATATCACATTTGGGGGAGTAAATAAATGAAGCTGACATGGTTTCCTGTAAATGCAATAAAGCCGCAAGGCGAGTCTTTAAAAATAGATACTCCTGAAGTCTGGAAAGGCCTTTGGGACGAAGAGCTGGTTGAGTTCGACTTTTTAAGCCAGTTTGAAAGCGACCTGAAAGCCGAGGTGTGGGCAATGCCTCAGGAAGAAGGCTGCCTTGTGCGCGGAAGCCTCAAGGGAACCGCGCGCCTTTCATGTTCCCGTTGCATCGAAGAAGTAGACCTCTCGATAGATCACAGCTTTGACGGTTTTGAACCTTACCCCTCCGGCAAGGTCAAACGCCTGACTGATCTCGCCCCCGGGAAAACTCATGATAAAGGGCGGCGCCGTAATGAGGACCGTCAGAACCGCATGCTTGAAGAGATAAGTAAACGGGATGAGATTGATGTAGACCCGGATGTGGACGAGGCTGTTTTGAGGGAGACTGCGGACGGGCGTGGCTTTGAAATTAATTTGGGAGCGCTGTTGCTGCAGGAACTGATTCTAGCCCTGCCGATAAAGGTGCTTTGCAAACAAGGCTGCAGGGGGATTTGCCCCGGATGCGGCAAAAACCTCAATCTGGAAAGCTGCGATTGCGATGTGGACAGGCTTGATCCCCGCATGGCTGCTTTGAGAGATGTTAAGATTTCAAAAAAATGAAAAAAGGAGGCCCCAAGGCCTCCTTTTTTCAGGCGTTGAGATTGTGGACCTTTGTTCTGCTGACTTCCGGGCTGGTGGCAATCGGTTCTATAACTGAACAGTTCCGCCCTTGCTGTTTGGCCCTGTACAGGGCGATGTCAGCCTGATTGATCAGTTGACAGGCGGTTATATTAAGCCCGGCTCTGAAACTGGTTATTCCAAAGCTTGCAGTGATTTTCCTGCCTAATTTGCCGTCACAGAAAGAGCTGTTTTCAATTTTGAGCCGTAAACGCTCGGCCAGCATCCAGGCCTGCTCCTCGCCGGTGTAGGGCAGAATAATGGCGAATTCCTCCCCTCCGTATCTGGTGATGCAGTCGGCGCAGCGCAACTCTTCGGTCAATACCTTGCCCACTCCCTTAAGAACCTCATCGCCGCAGAGATGCCCAAAGTCATCATTGATTGATTTGAAGTGATCGATATCAAGCATTATCAGGCCAAGCTCATGCCTGTATCGTTCATGGCGGTCAAGTTCGCGCTGTATGGTGCGATCCAGGTAACGGCGGTTGTAAAGCCCGGTGAGGCTGTCTAGTTCCGATTGATTTTTTACCTGCCTGTAAAGCCATGCCGCCCGGATGGCAAGCGCCAAATGGGACATGGACGACTCCAGAACTTCAAGGGTGTCCCTGCCAAGCTGAAAGTCTTCTGCCAAGTTGATGATAGCAGCTCCGACCGGCTGCCCTTTGATACGCAGGGGGAGGGCTATTGAAAGATTTTTGGCTTTGTTTTTTTTCAAGATGTTGGAACCGTTTTCCAAAGAAAGAATTTCATAATTCTTATCCTCATGCCACCCCATGCTGCGGGCTGCATCCAGGAGGTTCTGCTCCCACTTGCGGCGGGTGCAGAGTTTTTTTCAGCAGGAATGAACATGCAGGGGGGCAAATTTTCTTCTTGAACCGGGGCATCCTCATGGAGCCAGACGAACAGTCCGAAATTGCTGATCGGAAGGAGCTCCACAAGGGTTTCTTTGGCTACCTTTAGAAGTTCTTCCGCAAAAAGCAGCCCGGAGGTGTTGGAAAGGAAGTCGACCAGAAAATCAAGGTTGGAGTTCTTGCGCTCAATAAGCTCGCGCTCCAGCATTATTTCACGGGCCATGCGCTGAATATCTTGCTGTATATTGTTTGTTTCCAGGGCATTAGTCATTGCTTCGCGAACTTTAAGCCCCTGCAGGGGCTCAACCAGTATAGCGGTGAAACCAAGGCTTCCGAAATCGTTGAGGTGAGATATTTCAGCATCCGAAGGCAAGATAAGGATTTTGGGTGTGTCTGCAATTTTGTTGCGTTCGTCAGATGTTAGTCCTACCCATGCATCCAGGGCAATCCAGACCACTTTGTTGTGGCCGGGTTTTTCCAGTTGGGTAAGCTCACTTTCCAAGTTGAGCAGTTCCGCCTCAGCGCCATAACTGGATCTGAGCATTGAAAGGCTGTCTTCTCCCAGTCCCCGGGTGTACAAGGCATAAGTTTTTGCATGCTTCTTCACAAACAGATCTCCTTCATGAGCTTTGAACTGCATACGGAAGCTGCTTCCGTTTCAAAAATGGCTTGCAAGTTGCGGGCCACAGGGAAAAAGGAGATTTTTAAGCAGGTTGGACGTGCGGTCAATTTCTTGACCGCACAAAAGTCTGTTGGCGTGGAAAAGGGGGCGGCTATGTTTTGGCGGCGGATGTTTTGGCGGCAGATGTTTTCTTGACGGTATTCTTGGGCATGGGGGCGTGGTTGGTTAAGAACTCACGGTACTCGGTGGCATAAAGCGACAGCATGACAACCACGAAGCCCAAAACCAGGGGGCCGTAAAAAATTCCAAGCATACCAAATGTTTTAAGCCCGCCAAGAATGGACATAAACAGGAAGAAAGTGGAAAGCCCGGCCTGGTTGCTCATGAATATGGGGCGCATAATGCTGTCTATGGCCGAAACCAGAATTCCGCACCACACAAGAACAAATATTCCCTGCCAAGTCATTCCATTGATGAGCAGCCAGATTGCGATCGGGCCCCACACCAGCCCGGTTCCGAATACGGGCACAAAGGAAGCGAGTGCTATAAGCGCGCCGCAAAACAGGGCCGGCATGCCCGCAATTGCCATGCCTATGCCTCCGACCAGGCCCTGCAGCACCGCAACCAGCACGCCGCCCACCAGTACTGCCCGCGCTACTGCGCGCAAACGGTCGAAAATTGCATCTTTCTGAACTTCCTTGAGTGGGAAAAGATACATAAAGCGGTTCATCATGTTTTCCCCATCCAGCAGGATGAAGAACATAACCAGAAGAAGCAGAGCGAAATGCAACGCGAAGGTAAGAGCGTTGCTCACCACGGTTGT
>CAZJFJ010000026.1:0-5576 GCA_964545305.1 uncultured Desulfovibrionaceae bacterium | reverse complement strand
TATATGGCCCCACAGCCGCGGCCGCGGCCGAAGCCTTTGAGCAGGAATTGGCTGGCCTCCCTGGTGGCTGCGAGAAGGGCGCTGCTGATGTCGTCCGCTTTGGGATCGATAAAGGGGACATGCTCCTTTATAAAGTTGAAGAGATTGTGAACTATCTGTGAGTTGCTGAAGGCGTTGATATCGAAGCTGGAGAGCCATTCACTAAGGGAGCCTAGTGATATAAGGGCCTGGGGAACCAGTCTGACCATGAAAAAAATAAAGGGCAGGATGATGCAGACCATGATAATCAGCATGGTGAGCACTGTGGCCGGGATACGCCGCCATTTTCCTCTGGTGAGCTTAAGCATTCTTTTTTGAATGGGCCAGCTTAAAACAGCGAAAACTATACCCATGATAATTGCATGCATGAAGGGGCTTGCCAGCAGGTAGGCCAGATACAGGGAAAAAATGACCATTGCCGGGAAGAAAAGTTGAAAAATACGCGGCGTCTCGCCGGGAAGGCTGGTTGGCAAGCTGCTATCCTCTCTGTTGGGAGTGTAATAGTGACTCCAGTTGCGGCAGTTTGTTAATTTAGCTTGTTAGCCACGAAAATTCAATTACTTTTTGGTGGCCTGGTGAATCTTCAGTTGTCTTTAAGTCTTACCGAAATGGTGCGGAGGAGCCTGTCAACGCGCACCGCGCCGTGCGGGGCTCCTTTTATGGGGTGAACATCTCTGGCCATAGCGCAAATAACTTTTGCGCGGCTGTCATCGCGTTGCCAGCTTTTTTCCGCAGCCAGGCGGGCGGCCATTTCCAGGTCGTCTTCCTGA
Source organism: uncultured Desulfovibrionaceae bacterium (assembly GCA_964545305.1). Taxonomy (GTDB): domain Bacteria; phylum Desulfobacterota; class Desulfovibrionia; order Desulfovibrionales; family Desulfovibrionaceae; genus RGIG1962. Next base: position 4,767 of record CAZJFJ010000026.1, on the reverse strand, counting down.
GGAATATACGCGGCGTGGGGCAGCTTGATGATTACGTGCGCTCCTGGCCCTCCTTCCGCGTGCAGCCAGAGGTCATGCGGCGCGGCCATTTTCAGCACATCCCGGTTTCCTTTGGCGTTTTTTCCCCGCAAATGCCGCAGCCCGGACGGGGATGTGTGCAAAGTTATCTGGTTTAGGGCGGCGGGGTCTGAAAGGGCCTGCCTTTGCTTTGCGTGACCGGGGTCCGGCCGTGTGCCCGGCCGGTTAATGGGCGGAATGTTCTTTTCTAGATCTTCAAGCTCTTTTTCCAGTTCCTTTTTGCGCCGTTCAAGATGGGGCAGCCCGCGCGCAGCTTTCGCCGCTTTTTTGAACATCAGCTCCATGTTTTCAAAAAGGCTTTTATGCTTGTCCAGCAAAATGCTCTCTATTTCTCCGCAATTGTTCGGGAGTTCAATTTTTTCCAGCCGGGCGCTTTTATCCAGAGAATAAAGCCGTGCCTGGATAAACAGCGCCTTTTCTTTTAATGCGCCCAGCTCGTTCAGCCTGTGCCCTTCCTGTTCGAGCTTGGCGAAGGCTCTCTGGATTCTTTTTTTCTTGCGCTCAAGCTCCAGGTCAAATTGCTTGTTTGCCGAGGCTGCCGTTTGGGCGAAAACCGCGTCTCCTGCGCATTCTTCCAGGGCTTCCAGCGCGGAGGTGAAAATGCGTTCAAAGCTGCTTCGCGGGCGCAGGCCATCAGGCAGGGGCCAGGCTGAAAAAACGGGGAGCAGGTTGCTCTTGCCCCCTGAATATACGAAAATATCTCCCTCGCCACCTTCCAGGTCGGCAAGAAGAGCCAGCCGCTCGCCTTCATCTTCATGAAGAATCAGGGTTTTTCTCAACAGTGGGGTAAGGTAGGGAAAGTCTTCCCAAGGTTTTGCAAGGTCGTCCAGCTGCCAGGAAAGGCTTGAAAGGGCTTTTTTTATTTCCCAGTGTGGTTTTGGCCCAGCAGACAGGTTTTCCGCGCTGGCAGGCAGGGTGCCGCATAGCCTGGGGCCGGATTTTAGACACAGACGGACAAAAAGACAGCCTTCTTCCATGAGCGGGGAATTGGCGGAAACATTTTCAGAACTGCGTGGCCTTCGTGGAGCAACTCCCAAAATAAGGCTGTTTCCAGCCCAGTCCAGCCATATTCCGCTTATTCTTCTGCCGCACAAGTATTTCCGCAGGCGCATGGTTGGCGCATCCGGGGAAGCCGGGTTTTCCATTTTTTTCAAGTTTGGCAAAAGGCACGCATTTTCCTTGCCTGATTGCAAAATCAGGTAAGGAAAATGCGCTGGCCTGGAAATTTTGAATACAAAAACGGAAGAAGAAGGACGGTAGACGGTTTCTATCCTTGCCCCAATGAGTTGCGAGGCCAGCTCTGAGCCTGTGCGCCTTAAAACATGCGAGTCCAATGCGGCGGACCTCAAAAACTTGAGCCAGGGGCGGGAAACAAGGCCGTGGGGTTAGTCCCCACGTTGCCCTTCGTCTTCTTCCTGTTTGCTTTTGCAGTTTATGCAGAGCCTGGTTACCGGGCGGGCCTTCAGCCGGGCGGTGCCGATTTCTTCTCCGCATTCTTCGCAAACGCCGAAAATCCCATTTTCCATACGTTGCATTGCAGCCTGAATTTTCTTTATCAGTTTGCGTTCGCGGTCGCGTATGCGCAGGGTGAAGGCGCGGTCGGACTCCATTGTGGCCCTGTCTGCCGGGTCGGCAAACATTTCGTTGTTATCAGTGAGATCTTCCAGGGTAGAGTCGCCTTTCTGCTGAGCTTCTGCCAGCATTTCAGCCAGCACTCCCTTGAAATAATCCAGATTGGCCTGATCCATTGATCCCTCCTGGGTGACAGTAAAGGAAACAGTATAAATTGGTTTAAAAAATATTCAATCCCCGACCAGCGGCAGTGTGTGTGTGGAGTAAAAGGTTCGTCAGGTTTATCATTTTAAGTTAGCCTTTTTGCCATAAAAATAAGTCCCTGACAAGCAAAATAAACACGCGGTCGGGATTCGGTCATCCCTTTAACCATAATGAAAAGCCTCTAACCAGTTCTTTTTCGCTTTCTTTAGTGATAAATAGGATTTTTTTCCCCATTTTTACCAGATTGTGCCAATAGGCGTGGAGCGGGCCGGATGGCAGGAGTTCCGTGAAATTTTTGTCCAGTTCTTTCATTTCATTTGCGTCCGCCGGTACAATCCTGCTTTCAATGCGGTCTCCTTCCAGGCTTTCGGCGCGGTAGATTATGTCTAAAAACAGAGGCCTGCGGGCTGCGCCCCCTTCATTGCGGATAGTGTCCAGCATGAAATCCACATAGCGCGTGCTGGTTACATGGTTATTGATGTCAATGTCTTCACTGCGCGCTGTAAAAACCTCTCGCCTGTTTTCAGGGGGAAGGGCGGAAGGCTTCAAGTTCAGCTCCGGCATGGCGAAATTGCTTTCCGAAGGATATTTGCGGCAGATGAATTCAGGAATCCGTTCTGCTTTTCGGGTTTGCATATTTACCACTGCCCAGTCGGTCAGGCTGTGCCCGATGGTTTGCCCTTCCTCATTTCTGATTGTGAAGTCGCGCCGGCAGAGTATTCTGCTGAGCGACGACGGCCATGTTTCAATTTCTATTTTTTCTCCGGGCTTTGGCATTTTAAACAGCAGGAACTGTTGCCTGGCCAGCACCCAGGTGAGGTTTGCCGCCTGCAGGGCGGTGATGGAAATGCCCATCCGGGTGGAGTGTTCATTTGAAGTTTCTTGAACAAACAGCCCTATGTTCTTGAAGATTCCGATTTCCCCTTCATCGCCGGGGGGAAGCGTGAAAATTTGTTTGTAGCTTTCCATAGCGGCGCTCATGGCAACAGCCCTCCGTTCATTTGTTTCTCCACTCTTCTATGATTGCCTCTATTTCGGGCTGGCTGAAGGCCGGGCGGGCGTACATGCCCGCTTCCCTGCGCTGGCGGCAGGCCTCCGCAAGAATGATGGCCGCGGCAACGGACACATTGAAGCTCTGGATCATTCCGTACATGGGAATATAAAGTTCTCCGTCCGCTATTTGAATGACTTCTTCGCTAACCCCGCTATGTTCATTGCCCATTACTACCGCTGTTGGGCGAGTGAAATCCCACTCTGCCAATGGTTTCGCCATGGGGCTGCACGAAGTCGCCAGAATCTGGCACCCTTTTTCTTTTAGTGCCGACTTAAGACCGGCCAGGTCTTTGTGGTGGCGGGTTTTGACCCATTTCCGCGCCGAAGCGGAAGATTTGCGGCCCAGTTCGGGGAATTCCGTGTCTGTGTAATACAGATGCACTTCATCCACTCCAAATGCGTCGCAGCTTCTGTATATGGCGGACACGTTATGCGGATCGTGAATGTTGGAAAGCGCCAGGGTAAGGTCTGGCTGCCTGAAGGAAAGCACCCGCTCCATGCGCAGGCGGCGTTCAGGGGTAAGGGGTTTTGTTTTAAGGGGCGTTGTCATTTGAAGAATTCCAGTATTTTTGCGGGTGAAGTATTGCATGCCAGCGCGATTTGCAAAATTAAAAACGCTTTGCCCGAGGGGATGTTTCCACAAAGCAGGGCGCCATTTTTCTGCATCTCTCCTGCCCCTCCCTCGTAGGAATATATAGGATAAACCCCGCCCTCGAAACAGCGTGTGGTTATAAGGACCGGAAGCCCTTTTTCAATTGCGGATTTTATTCTCTTGGCGAGGGCGACGGGGAGATTGCCCGCTCCGAAGGCCTCAACCACCAGGCCCTGTATGCCTGTTTTCAGCAAGAGGTCGACAATGCTTCCATCTTGCCCGGGAAATGCGGAAATAAGGGCTATTTGGGGCAGGGCGGTTTTGTCCAGAGAATCCGGGTTCACCAGATAATAAGGAGCTGAAGGGGGAGGCTGTAAAAAAACGACCTCATTGGAATAAACCCGCCCTAAAAGGCCGCTGTAGGCTGTCATGGAAGCAAGGGCCAGCGAATTTTTCTTCAGCACATGTCTCGCCGGGTAGATTTCATCCGCCATTGTGACGGCAATCTGGCTTCCGGACGGCATTTCCATGCATATGCGGAGGGCGTTTTCCAGGTTTCTGCCTCCATCATATCCTTCATCGCCGATGGCCCGCATGCTGCCGGTGATTACCACCGGCTTGCGGGTTTTCAGGCAAAGTTCCAGCACCAGGGCGCATTTCGGCAGAAGGTCGGTTCCATGCAGCACCACTGCGCCCAGCACATTGTCGTCTTCAATGCGGCTATCTATTTCCGAAGCCAGATCAAGCCAGCGTCTGAGGTCCATATGCGGGCTTGGCAGGTTGGAAAAGACGACTTGTTCAATCTGGAGGGTGCCCGGTCTGAAATTTTTTATGGGCAGCCCTGTGCGACCCGGTGCAGGGCGCACCCCGGCGTCTCCTTCATTGTGCATGGAGATGGTGCCGCCAGTTGAAAAGATCAATATTTTCGGCGCCTGGGCCGAACCCGGGCAATTGGCCTTTAAATTCTCAAGCATACAAAACCCCGCTTAAGTTTTTCTTTTATCAAAGCGGGGTATTAAATGCAAAAGTTTATGCCGGGGCATTAGGGGGTTTTAACATCGAAATGAGTACTTTCGGGAAAATGTTCTGACTGCGTGCAGCGCTGCCAGCGCTGTGGGTGTAGAAGGATAATTCCGCAGGACCGTGGAATTGCACAAAGGAGCAACGTGGATTTTGCCCGGAGGGCGGGGCGCAGGAGGCGCTCAGAGCATCCCAAGTGTGAAATGCTCTGCAAGGATTTGTCTTCAAATCCTTGCCGCCAAATGATT
>CAZJFJ010000025.1:0-21277 GCA_964545305.1 uncultured Desulfovibrionaceae bacterium | reverse complement strand
TCTGGTGGATTCCTATGGTGCGGCTCTTGCCGGTAAGACTGAAGATCAGGCGCAGACAAGCCTGAAATCGGTTTACAGCCTGCTTGAGAGCATTGGGGGAAAAGCGGAACAACTGAAAGGCGAGCTTGCCCAGATTGGGAACAATCCGGCTTTGTCCGGCATTCTCAACGAATTGGGAGTAATGGCGGCAACGGAAAAATTTAAGCTCAACCGCGGGGACTACACCGTATAAAGCATTTCACACTGTAAGGATTTGTCTTCAAATCCTTGCCGCCAAATGACTGCAGGGGGGCAAAGCCCCCCGTTAAGCAGTCATTTGAGGCGTTAACTGCTTTAGACAGCAGCTTGCGGCATAGTTCAATCAAAGAATGATAAACCCCGTGACCTTGACCGGCGCGGGTTTTTTGCATTATCCGGCTTTGGGCCCGGTGAGGGCGGATGCCCCCGAAACAACCGGCAGCCGCTATATGAAGAGCGTTGTTTTTTTGACGGTTTGCGAGGCGGGGCTGGCGGTGGGCAATTTTTCATTCCTGCCTGTGCAGGCGGCACAAAAGACCGTCCAGGGCATGGCGCGCGGCTTTTTCCCTCACCTGCTTGCGGCTGCCTGTGAATTTTTCTGTTTCCGAACTCAGCTCGCCTTTCAAATCCCAGGCGAAGCAGACCGTGCCCACTTCCTTTTCAGGGGTTCCGCCCCCTGGGCCTGCGATTCCGGTTACTGCCAAAGCGCAGTCAACATTCAGCAGTTTTCGCGCTCCCCCTGCCATGGCTATGGCTGTTTCCTCGCTTACCGCGCCGTGTTCTTTCAAAATGGCGGAGTCCACTCCGAGCACTTTTTCCTTTATTTCATTGCTGTAAGCCACAATGCTTCCTTTGAACCAGTTGGAGCTGCCCGGAATGCAGGTAAGCAGGGCCGCAATCAGTCCGCCGGTGCACGATTCGGCTGTTCCCATCGTTTTGCCGGAGGATGTCAGCTTCATCGCCAGATTGGTGAAAAGCTGCCCGTCTTCATGCTTGAAAGGCGTGAAAATATCCATTCACATCTCCTTGACCCTTTCATCAGCTATATACATAAACAACAATGCTTGTGAAGGAATTTTTATGATATGGAAAGGCTAGGATTTTTGGCTTTTTTGCCGAAAAGAAAGAGTAAGCTTTTCCGAATCAAAATTCAGAGTGTTTTGCTTTTGAAAATAGATACACTCTGGCGCATGGGGCCGGAGCGTGAATGTGCGGATTTTGGGATATTCTTTGACCGTTTTCCATGTGTCAATGACTTGAGGGGGTTCAGATGCTCAAGAAGTTTTTTCTGGCTTTGGCGCTTTGCCTTGGGTTTGTGGCTGCGGCCCAGGCTCAAAATTTTCCCATTACCCAGCCAAAGGCGGTTTACGGGTTCGACCGGGAGTTTCCCCCATATTCTTTCCAAGACCCGGGTGGAAAACCCACTGGATTTGAGGTGGAGCTGGTTGAGGCCATTTTTCGCGGGTCTGGCGTGAATTTGCAAATGCGCCCTCTGGCCTGGGACATGATTCAGCTTGAGCTGGCCAATGGGCAGATTTCTTTCACCAGCGGGATGATACCCACTGTCCAGCGCAAGGAGATTTACCTGTTCAGCGACCGCCCGACGGTTGCCGCCAATATCCGCTTTTTCACCAAAGATTACAACCGGGTGGCCAATATCGAGTTGCTGCGCGGGCAGGCTGTTTCCACTGAAAAGGATTCCTACACCTTGCGGATGATGGAACGCTTCGGGGGGCTGATCATCAAGCCGTATGACACCAAGCAGAACGCCATACGCGCTCTTTACGAGGATTATGTGTACGCCTATTGCGGGCCGGAAGCCAACGCCTACTATGTTATGGACAAACTGAAATTTTCGGGGATTTCCGCCGTGGGAACTCCGCTCAGGCTGTCTGAAATGTATTTTGCCGTGAACCGGGAGCGCCAGGATGTTCAGCGTCTCATCAATGAAGGCATGAAAAAGTTGATTGCGAATGGAGAATACGAGGCGATTTATCGCAAGTGGTTTGTGAGGGAGATTAAGGAAGAAGAGCGGAGCAAGCTTATAGAAAGCGCCACCAAGGCCACCATCAGCGCATACGTCCCTTACTCTGGAAAGGTGCGCGGCGCTGCGGTGCTTACCATGAGCGGAAAGATTTACACCGGTTCCAGCGTTGAAAACGCCGATTCCAAATTGAATCTCAGCGCGTTGCGCTCCGCCTTGGCTCAGGCCGCTTCGGCTGGAGATATGGAGGTTCGGGCGGCGGTCACGGTGGATGACAAGGGAGCGGTTCAGCCAGCCGGCTCCGATGACAAGCAGGTGATGTACGAATATAACCGGGGCGGCCTGTTCGTTTTGCTTGATGGGAACAAGCCGGTCACAAAAACGGCTGGAGAAATTTTGCCCAATCCGGTAGTTAACCGGCCGGTGGAAGCTTTGGAGGAGTAATCCGTGTTCCGGCCTGAATCGCCGGACGGCCCCTTATAGCAGTTAGCGCCTCAAACGATTGTTTAACGGTCGGCAAAGCCGCCCTACACTCATTTGGCGGCAAGGATCTGTCTTCAAACCCTGCCGGGCATTTCAAGTGTGAAATGCTCCAACTGCCGCGGCTCGCTCATTTGGCGGAGGATTGAACGATTATTCCCTGTTTGTATAAGAAAAGCAGCGCCAGAATGAAAATGCCGACGGCCATAAGCACCGGCGCGATCTCAATAAAGTTGGGCCAATACAGCTCCCAGGTTTCAAAGGGAAAGGTCGGCCCCGCCAAGGTAAGCATGTTTGTAGTGTAGCGGTTCAGGATGAGGCCCGCGCAGGCGAGCAGGCCGGCAAAGGGGAATACCCCTGGTCTGGCGCGCAGGCAGGGTATGCTCAGAAGTACAAGGGGCAGGAGGGTGAAGGGAACAAGTTCAGCCCATACCAGCCATTGCCCATATGCGATGCCGTTAAACATCATTTCAAAATCCAGGCCTTGCCTGGGCAGAAGCCATTTGCTCCAGAGGAGCAGATCGGCGGCCTTGAGGATAAGGGTCAGCCCCAGCATTCTTGCCGCGAATTTGGACAGAGCCGCGCGGCTGTCCGCATCCAGTATCTCTTTTTTGCTTAAATATTCGATCAGCCTGGCGGTAAGGCCCACGAAAAGAGGCCCCGCCGCCATTGCAGAAACGGTAAAGAGCACAAAAGTCCACGGCCATATTCCCAGGCCCGGCCTGAATGAGAATGGGCGCGCGAAAAGCACCCCGTAAACCCCGCCCAAAGCCCCCTGATGCAGTATGGAAAGGATTATGCCTGCCAGCGCAAGCATGGGCATGAGCAAAAGCAGTTTGTGTTTCAATGCTGCGGCCTGGGGGGCGCCCTGCAAGCGTTTGTGCCCCAGAAGCGAAGGCAGGAATTCCAGTGCGAGCACCATGCTGTAAAGGCTGATGCAGAAAGTTATTTCTGTAAGCATTGAAACAAAATTCGGGTGGGCGAATGGAAACCAGAAGCGCAGGGGTTGACCTATTTCCAAAAGCAGGATGTAACCGGCGCAGCCATAGCATAAAAGGCCGAGGGCCACGCTTAGGGGCAGCAGCGGCTTTAAGTGGCGGCGTTTGAAGGCGTAGTAGAGTATTGCGGTGCAAAACGCCCCTGACCCCAGTGCGATCAGCGAAAGATCGCAGACGATCCAGAGGCCGAATACGAAGATGTTGTTCATGTTGGTGAGGCCGAGCCCGCCGCCGTCCGCCAGCAGTATCCGGAATATGGCCCACAAGCCGCAAAGTATGAAAAGACAGGAAAAGGCCGCCGCCAATTTTTCTTTCATGGGTTTGTATGTAGCATTGCGGTAAAATAAGCGCAAAATCTTTTTGGGCGCCGCTGACTTTGTCGCTTTGCGCCGGGGCTGCCCCCGTCTGTGCCTCTGGCTGCCAGGGCTTTTTCAAAACGGGAATGCTTTTGTTCTCATCAGATGGTCTTTTGCCGTGTTTTTTTGCGGGAAAATTGTTCTTCCCCCGGCACAACACCGGGGTTCGCTTGTTTTACCTGCCGTGGGGAAGGTTGCGGAGGGTAAATGCTCATTTCTTGACCCGCTTGTGCCCCCGGTGTAAAGAAGTAGTAGTATTGTCTTTTTAGAGCAGTTGACGCCTCAAATGATTGCTTAACGGGGGGCAAAGCCTCCCTGCAATCATTTGGCGGCAAGGATTTGTCTTCAAATCCTTGCGGAGCATTTCACACTTGAAATGCTCTGAAACGGGATTGGCCGGGCGCGCTGCGCCGGGCGGAATCATTAATAGTGGCGGAATCTGGAGCAGACGGCATGCGGGGGGCTGCTTCGGGAGAGGCGTAGTATTATGAGTAAGGTGAAAATTTATCCAGTAATTCTTTCCGGGGGCAGCGGCGTAAGGCTTTGGCCTCTTTCGCGCAGCAATTATCCCAAACAGTTTTTAACGTTGCCGGGGGGAAGCCTTTTTGACGGCACGGTGAGGAGGGCTTTGGAGCTGGACGCGCCTTCCGCCCGTGTTGGCGGAATGATTGTGGTGTGCAATGAGAGCCAGCGTTTTCTCGTTAGCGCCGCGCTTTCTGAAATTCCGGAGCTTTCCGGGCTCGAGGTGGAAGTAATTCTTGAACCGGTTGCCCGCAACACAGCTCCGGCCATAGCTTTGGCAGCCCTGTCCGCGCTTGATTCCGATGGCGGGGGGGCGGATGCCGACCCGTTGCTTCTGGTGCTTCCTTCCGATCATGAAATTAGCCCGCAGAAGGAGTTTTCCCGCGCTGTAGACAAAGCGGTGCGCTGCTCGCAGGACGGCGGGCTGGTTCTGTTTGGAATCAAACCCAGAGCCCCCTCTACCGGATTCGGCTATATTGAGCAAGGGGAGCCTGTTTGCTGTTTAACCGGCTCCAGCCTTGAGGAGTGCGGTTTCAAGGTCACCCGGTTTGTGGAGAAGCCCTCGGTGGAAGCAGCCGGCAGAATGCTTGACGCCGGAGGCTATTTTTGGAATTCCGGGATGTTCCTGTTTGGGGCGCGGGCTTATCTGAATGAGCTTAAACAGCATGAGCCGGAAGTTTTTTTACAAAGCATCGCCGCATGGCGCAACGCGCGTAAATGCCCCGGGCTGGTTTACCCGGCCAAGGAGGATTTTGAAAAATCTCCCAAAATTTCCATAGACTATGCGGTGATGGAGCGCACAGACCGCGCGGTTCTGGTTCCGGCTGATATTGACTGGAGCGATTTGGGATCATTTGAGGCCTTTTATCAAAGCGGGCAGGGCAGATCCGGTTCGGGGGCAGACGCTGGAGGCAATGTGGCCTTTGGCGATGTGCTGGCCATTGACTCTGAGAACAACTACCTGGCCGCCCATAGCCGTTTGCTCACAGTGCTGGGGGTAAACGATATGGTGGTTGTGGAAACCCCCGACAGCGTGCTTGTTTTGCCCCGCGAACGGTCTCAGGAAGTGGCAAGAATTGTGGATGAGCTCAAGGCCTCCGCCCGTCTGGAAACGGAAGACCCGCCCAGGGTGCCCAAGCCCTGGGGCAGCTATGAGGTTTTGTGCGAGGCCCCGGGTTTCAAGGTTAAGCGCATTGAAGTGGTAAGCGGCGCCAGCCTCTCGCTGCAGATGCATTATAACCGCTCCGAGCACTGGGTTGTGGTTGAGGGGCAGGCCCAGGTAACCCTTGATGATGCCGTCTTTTTGCTGAACAAGGACGAAAGCATATATATCCCGGTGGAAACAAGACACCGGCTGGCCAACCCGGCCCGAGACAGGCTGGTAATCATTGAGGTGCAGAACGGAACCTATCTTGGAGAAGACGATATCGTGCGCTTTGAAGATGATTATGGCCGCGAAAGCTAGGCCGGGTGTGCAGGTATCGTTCTAATGAAATATCTTTCAAACAAGCCGTTGGCAGGTCTTGTCGATCTGCATGTTCACTCCACTGCTTCCGATGGCACGGAGACTCCCGCTGCGATAGTCCGGCAGGCTCTTTCGCAGGGGCTGGAGGCGATTGCGCTTACTGACCATGACTGCATGGACGGTGTGCCTGAAGCCCTGGCCGAGGCGGAAAATACGGAACTTGAAATCATTCCCGGCTGTGAGCTTTCCACCTATACGCCTTACGGGGAAATGCACATAGTAGCGCTTTGGGCGGACAGGGAAAACAGCCGTGTGAAGGCCCTGCTTGAACGGCAAATCGCCATGCGTGAAGAGCGCAATCATGAAATACTGGACATGCTGCGAAAAGCTGGTATTGACATCAGTTACTCGGAGCTGGAGTCTGAGGGCGGAAGTGTGGGCAGGCCGCACATAGCCCTTGCGCTGGTTAAACGCGGGTTCGCCAGTTCGGTGTCCGAGGTGTTCAAAAGATTTATGGTGCCAGGCAAGCCGGGATTTGTGCCGCGCAGGCTTTTGGAGCCGGAAGAGGTTTTGGCGGAAATTAAGGCTTGTGGGGCGATAACTGTTTTTGCCCATCCCATGTCTCTTGCCGCACCCCAAAGCTGGTTTGAGGAGAAAGTGGAAAGCCTTGCCGGAAGCGGGCTTCTGGATGGGCTTGAAGCGTACCACCCCGAACATAACAGCTCCAAAATCGCATATGTTGAAGAACTGGCTGGAAAGCACAATCTGCTTCTCTCCGGCGGTTCGGATTATCATGGGCTGGTAAAGCCTAAAATCCGGCTTGGTGTTGGTGACGGGCGAATCCGGGTTCCGGTGGCGCTCCTTGATTTAATGAAAGAACGCAGGGCCGCCGGCAAACTATAGCCGGTTGGAAGATTGATTGATGACCAGCAGATATCCTTTGCCGGAATTGCTTGCTCCCGCCGGGAGCATGGAACGCTTGCAGGCCGCCGTGCTTTATGGTGCGGACGCGGTCTATCTTGGCGGCCGCGACGAACTCAACCTGCGCCACGGGGCGCTGGGCTTTAACTGGGACGAGCTTGACCTGGCGCTTGCCGTCACCCGTGAAGCGGGGGTGAAACTCTACTACTGCATCAATGCTTTTCCGCGTCAGACCGGCTACCGGCAGGTGGAAGAAAGCCTTGAGCGCCTGGCGGGGCTTGCGGTGGACGGCCTGATAGTGGCCGACCCAGGGGTGTTCCGGCTGGCCCGTGAAAAGGCCCCTCATCTGGATATACATGTAAGCACCCAGGCCAATACCGCCAGCGGGCAGGCCGCTTTGTTCTGGCACGAACAGGGGGCTGCAAGGGTCAACCTCGCGCGGGAGCTTAACGCCAGGGAAATGAGGGAAACGCTTGATTTCATGCGCGAACGCGCGCCGGGGCTGGAAAGCGAGGTGTTTGTGCATGGGGCCATGTGCCTCGCCGTTTCCGGGCAATGCCTGCTTTCCGCCTGGCTGAACCAGCGGCCGGGCAATCTTGGGCAGTGCACCCATCCGTGCCGGTTTGAATACCGGGTTATGGATGCGCGGGACATGCCTCCAAGTTTTTTTGTGGAAGAATCGTTGCGGCGGGGCGATGCGCTTTGGGAAATTTCCAAGGACGAACAGGGTTTTTCCGCTTTTTTCAGCCCCCAGGATTTGTGCCTGGTGCGCTATCTGGCCTGGTTCTGGAAGCGTGGGGTGAGCGCTCTTAAAATAGAGGGGCGCATGCGCACCGCGCCCATGGTTGCCCAGATGGTGAATGTGTACCGCACTGCCCTGAATGATTTGCGGGCCGGTAATTTCAGGCCTGCCACCTATGAATGCGAGCTAGCTCCGCTTGCCAGCCGCGCTTTGGGCAGCGGATTTTTTCTACCTGGGGGCAAGCGGAAGATTTTTTCCGATCCGCGCAGGCGGGCCGGGGACGGCCCGGTGGTGGCCCGGCTTGAACGTGAACTTGAGCCGGGGGTGTGGCTGGTGCAGGTGAAGGCCCCCTGGAAAAGGGAAAACGGCGCTCAGGTGCTTTTGCCCGGGCTAAAGAGCGTGGAGCTGAATGCCTTGACGTATTGTTTCGAAAACCATCGTGGAGAGACAGTGGAATTGCTGCACCCTGGAACTGAGGCCAAATTGTTTCTGCCCGAGAGTTTTGACGCCGGAGTAAGCAGAATTGGCCCCGGTATGTTTATAAGGGTTGTGTGTTAATGGTTTCTGAAAAAAAAACTGCGTCCAGGGCTTCCGCAAAAGGCTCTGCAAAGGCGCGTTCCGGAAAACCCGCTTCTTCATCAAAAAATGCGGCCCCCGTTAGGGCAAAGCCGGCAACCGGGCGCAAGCCCGCCTCTTCAAGCAAGAACGTGGGGCATGCCACTTCGCCAAGAGCGAAAAAACGGCGTAGCCGCAAGAAATCCTCTCTGAATATGCCGCTGATAATGGCGCTGCTCACCATTTTTATTCTGGGTGGGGCTGGTATTTACTGGATGGTTTCAAATAAGGCGTCTGGCCCCGGCATTGGCGCGGGCCTGACTGTTGAGCGGGCGGCCGAGCCGAAAGGGAAGCCGGAGGGTAAGCCTCCGGCAGCACGGACCGGATCGGGGGAAAAGGACAAACATAAACCGCAAGTGGCCTTGCCCAAGGTTGAGCCGGTAACGCCCGCGAAAGAAGAAAGAGGCGTGCCAATGCCGGCCCCGGAAAAACCTGAAACACCGCCTCGCGCCGTTCAGAGCATTCCTGATTCTTCCCAGGCCGGCACAGGAGCTGGCGGGGTTTTCAAGCCAAAGGAGGACAAGGAAGGCGGGCGGGAATTTGAAACCACTCTTGGCGGAGCCATGGAGCGGAACACCAAATTGATTGACAGCTATCTCCTGGGAGTGCTGATAGCCAGGGGATACTCAGGAGACAATATAAAAATCGTGGGCATGGAGCGGCGCGCCCAGCCCAGGGATTCATATTATTTTCAGAAGCTGCGGATTGAGCTGCCGGAAAATTCTTACTATTACAAACACCCTGACGGTTTTATGCGGGATGTTTCGCGCGGCTTCAAGGCCATGCAGGCCAATGCCGAAATCGTGCGCCAGACGGAAACTCATTATGTGGTTAGCGTGAACGGCCTGGCTACCCATGAAATAATTTTGTATCTGTTGAGAAAAACGAGCCCGCCGCCCCCGGAAACGGCTGTTCCCTCCGGAAAGGAGGCTTTGCTTGCGATAGTTATTGATGACATTGGCGAAAGTTTGAGCGCGGCGCAAGCTCTGGTTAATCTCGATTTCCCGGTGACTCTGGCAATCTGGCCCAGGGCCAGCAATGCCGTAAAATGCGGGGAAATGGGGCATAAGAAAGGCCTGGAGATAATGATCCATCAGCCTATGGAACCGATGGAATACCCCAGGGTCAAGCCCGGCCGGGGGGCCGTGCTGACTTCCATGCGCCCCGAGGAAGTAGCCGGGGTGGTTGAGGCGAATATCGCCATGGTTCCATACGCGGTTGGGCTGAACAACCATATGGGATCGCGGTTTACCCAGAACAGGCGGGGACTGGAGGCGGTGCTGTCGGCCATGCGGGGGAAAAATCTGTTTGTGCTGGACAGTGTCACGCATGGAAGTACAATATTTTATGAACTTGCCCGGGAAAACGGCTTTCCCAGCCAGCGGCGGGATATTTTTCTGGATGTAACTCAAGATAAAAATGCGGTTCTGCACCAGCTTCGAAAAAGCGAGGCGCTAGCCAGAAGCCAGGGTTATGCCATTGCCATCGGCCACCCTTTGCCTCAGACTTTGCAGGCTCTTAAAGAATGGCAGGGAATAAGGAACAAGGATGTGAAAATAGTCCGGGTGCAGGATTTGCTGAGTTATCAGCGCCCATTGAATGGGCAAGCGAAAAAATAAACAATTGTGTCCCGGCTGGAATGGGCGTAGAATTTATTCTTTATGTACTTTAATTTTTGGAGGATGCAGGGGAGAGTAAAGAATGCCTGTGCGCGAAAATATCCCCTATGCATTGAACTAAATGATGACGAACAAACCTGAGATTTTGGCTCCGGCGGGGAGCAGGGAAAGTTTTATGGCCGCGTTGGCCGCAGGGGCCGATGCCGTGTATCTGGGCCTGAAAAATTTTTCCGCCCGGATGCAGGCGGATAATTTCAGTCTGCGCGATCTTGCCGGGCTGGCGGATATGGCCCATTCTGAAAACCGGCGGATATACGTGGCCATGAACACCATTCTGAAGCCCGGAGAACTGGAGTTTGCCGGAAGCCAGCTTAAATTTTTGGCCAAAAATGTGCGCCCCGACGCTCTCATCGTTCAGGACCTGGGAGCGGTCGACCTGGCCCGCCAGGCCGGATATGAGGGGCAAATCCATTTGTCCACTCTGGCCAACGTAACCCACCAGGGTGCATTGAAGACGGCTTGGGAAATGGGCGCCAGCAGGGTGATTCTGCCACGCGAGCTTTCAATTGACGAAATAAAAAGCCTGAGCGACGCCTGCCCCGAAGGGCTGGAGCTGGAGCTGTTTGTGCATGGGGCGCTTTGTTACTGCGTTTCGGGCAGGTGTTACTGGTCCAGCTACATGGGCGGGAAAAGCAGCTTGCGCGGGCAATGCGTGCAGCCTTGCCGCCGCGTTTACAAACAGGGCAGCAAGGAAAGCGCGTTTTTTTCCTGCCTTGATCTTTCCCTGGATGTTTTGGTCAAAACCCTGCTGCCGGTTGAAAAACTTGTTTCATGGAAGCTGGAAGGGCGGCGGAAAGGGCCGCACTATGTTTACTATGTGACCACCGCCTACCGGATGATGCGGGACAACCCCAATGACCCGGCCGTGAAAAAGGATGTGGAGGAGCTTTTGCAGATGGCCCTGGGCCGCAGCGGAACCAAGGCCGGTTTTTTACCTCAGAATGAAAGAACGCCCACAGTGGCGCATTCCGGCAGTGATGAAACCGCATCCGGCTTGTTCATGGGCAGGCTGGCCTTTAAAAAGGGGCCCGGCGCGAAACCCGCCCCGCAGCAGAAAACCCGGCAGGGCAAGAGCAAGGCGGTAGCTCCCGGCGCGGCGTCTGGTCTTGTTCTCAAACCCTGGCACCCTTTGATGGCGGGCGACTATTTCAGAGTGGGCAACGAGGATAACCCCTGGCACTACACCTTTTCAATAAAACGCGCAGTGCCCAAGGGAGGGGCCTTGAATGTAATTCCTCCGAAAGGCAAGTTCCCTCCGGCGGGAGCTCCCGTATTCCTGCTGGACAGGCGGGAGCCGGAGCTGACTGCCGCCATTGGCGAATGGGAGGAAAAAGCCAGAAAGTTTCCTTCCAAAGGCGGCGGGCTGCCCGATTTCCGGCCGGTTCTTCCCAAGCCTGCGGAGAAGGTCTTGACGGAGCTTGCGGACAAAAAGGCTGAAAAGGCCAGAGAGAAAGACTCCGGCCCGCTTTCAATCATTTTGCGGAGCAGCATTCCTCAGGGGCGTGAGGGCAAGCAGGGGTTGCGGCCCGGCGTGATGCAGGGGTTGTGGCTTACCCGCAGAACCATGGATGAAATTTCAAAAACTCTCTATGGGCGGATTTGCTGGTGGCTTCCTCCGGTGATCTGGCCCGATGAGGAAATGAACTGGCGCAAGCTGATCGGGCAGGCTCTTGCGCGCGGGGCCCGGCGTTTTGTGTGTAATTCGCCTTGGCAGATGGCTTTTTTTGAAGAAAAAGGGGAAACCGGGCGCAGCCCCGGGCTTGATTTGATGGCAGGGCCGTTTTGCAATACCAGCAACGCCCTTGCTCTGGGCGAGCTTGCCCGGATGGGGTTCAACTCGGCCATTGTCAGCCCTGAACTGGCCGAAGAAGATATCATGCCGCTGCCAGCCACAAGCCCCATTCCTCTGGGGATAGTGCTTTCCGGCTTTTGGCCGGTGGGAATATCCCGTCACTCTTTTGCGGGCGGCAAGCTCAATGAGCCATTCACCAGCCCCAAGCGTGAGGTTTTCTGGGCCAGACACTACGGGCAGAACCTCTGGATATACCCTGGCTGGCCGCTTGATCTTCGTGCCCGGCGTGAACAGCTGCTCGGCGCCGGTTATAAGATTTTCATCCAGATTGACGAGAGCCTGCCAAGAGAAGTTCCGGAGCCGTCCAGAACAACTCCGTTCAACTGGGAATTGGGCCTGCTTTAAAGCCTTTTCACTTTTGAAACAATCTGCTGACGGCGGCCAAGAACCTCCCCTTGTGTGTTTCGTGGCAAGAACTTGAAAGGCATTGCAGGTGTTTCAAGTGTGAAAAGCCATAGAGCCTTTTAACGTTGAAAAACTATTTTTTGCAAAATGCTTTGGCGGCGCGAGCAGCGCCGCCCGACCCGCAGACGCAGGCGGAGTGCACTTCCGCCGTCGCCTTCCGCCCTAGACGAATCTTTTAGGGCCTGATAACGCCTCAAATGATTGCTTAACGGGAGGCAAAGCCTCCCTGCAATCATTTGGCGGCAAGGATTTGAAGACACATCATTGCAGAGCATTTCAAGCGTGAAATGCTCTGATCATACGGATGAAGACAGCAATGCTCAGCGCCGGAGCGAGGGTCATAAAAAAATTATCTGATTTAGGTAAGTCTTTTATCTTTTCCCCTTTCCTGCGGGGTTGGCAATTGAAGTCAAAACCAGGGAATGCATATTTTTCAAGCTGCTTTGGGTGGTGGAAGGCCCCCTTTTTTTATGTGCTGAAGGGGTTGTATGAAGAATGAAACAGGAAAAACGGCATGCTTTGGTTTGACCGGTCTTTTGGGGGCAGAACTTGCTCCTCATAGCGGAAAGGCGGTAGATAAAGGGTTTTCTTGCTGTTCACAGAGCATAAACTATATTTTTTTAATGACGCCTCTAGCCAATCTCCCGGTTAATAGTTAATTCTATTGACAAAGGAGAGACATATTTGTAATATCACCAAAAATATCTTAAATGTTATTCGCTTTACAATATAGTTTTTGGTTTTGTATAAAGAGTACTTGTTAACTTGGGCCAAGAATCTCCAAGTTAAAAATCTTCCAAAGGGCTGTGTCTGAAAATAACCTTGGCTTCTCTACTGGACGTTTTTATCGCATTACAAATCCTGTTCGACATAAAATTCATAAGCTTTTCCAGAGTCGTAACGCTTTACGTTGTTTCTGAAAGAGAGTCTTATTTTTAATTATAAGCATTTAGCATTGGGATCATTTTTTTAGTTTATGGGTTCTGATCTTTGCTTGAGGGGAGCAAGGCCTGCACAATGCCGCTTGTGCGGGGGAACCATGAGCATTGCCGAATGGGCAATGCTTGCCAACCTTTATTCTGGAAAGGACCCTTCGCGTGGGGGCGCTCAGGGGTACTTTGCATCAATCAGCGGGGGATAAAAAATGTCAAGCTTTGATGAAGTTTTTGATAGAATTAAACTGGCAACCAACACAAAAACCCAGGTTGAGCTGGCTGAGGTGCTCGGTATCAGGCAGTCCAGCATTTCAGACGCCAAAAGGCGCAACTCTGTGCCTGCCGACTGGTATATGAAATTGTTTGAAAAATTCGGCCTCAACCCGGACTGGCTTAAAAAAGAAGCGGGGCCGGTGTATTTGCGTACAGAGCAAGGTTACCAGCCCACCGATATCCCGGCGGGCGGCTATTTGCTTGAATCTCCGGCTCTTTATGGAACTCCGGAGGCCAAAAGCACTGTTGTAACCGTGTATTCAATGCACAACTCCAGCATGTCCAATGTGCCCCAGGACCCTGAGGGCATTGGAAAGCTTTCCGTGCCTCAGGCTTTTTTTGCGCCCAGCGTGCAGGTGTTCAAGGTGGAAACCTCAAGCATGGAACCGATTGTTTGTAAAGGAGCGTACGTGGGGATTGACACCTCCCAGAAAAACATTGTGTCCGGCGAAATATATGCCGTGCATATCCCCTTTGAGGGCATATCCCTGAAACGGGTTTTTCTGGATGGCGATAACCAGCGGCTGGTGCTCAGGGCGGAAAACAAACTGCATCCGGATCAGTTCATGCCTTTGGAAAAGCACGCCAACCGTGTTGTTGGAAGCATAGCCTGGGTCATGCAGGAATTCTAAAATTGATTACAGACAAAAAAAAGGCCTCAAGGGGCCTTTTTTTTTGTCCGCTTACTGCCAAAACATCTTTTAAACAGTAAAGCAAGCTGGTATAAAGCATCATGGCCCTTAACAACACACAGAGAAATATTTGCCAAAAGCGCATACTTGTTCTGTTTTTTTTCCTGTTTATTGCAACCGGTTTTGGTTGCGCGGGCACAGAGGCCCAGATGCCCGCGCAAAATTCAGGATCGGTTCAAGGCAGCGGAATGTATGCAAACACCGGAGCCGCCCGCCCGGAAATGGCGGAATGCTGGCGTGAACTATCCGTTTCCCTCGCTGGCGACGGGCTTGACCGGGAGTGGGTGGAAGATGTTTTTGCCCGCCTGGGCAGTTGCTATACGGATAAGCCCATGAAAACCAAGCTTTCCGAACTGTATAAAATAAAGTTCGGAAAACAGAAGCCCGCCAAAGAAGATGCGGAAAAAAACAGGCAGGCGCTAAAAAATAGATACTACCGCAACGTAGTCACCGAACGCAATGCAAAAAAAGCGGAAGCATTTCTTGATGAGCATATGACGGTTTTCCAACGGGTGGAAGAAAGCTCTGGAGTGCCCAAGGAAATAGCGGTATCGCTGCTTCTGGTGGAAACCGACCTCGGCTCGTATATGGGCAAGGGCCGTGCGCTCACCAATCTGGCCAGCATGGCGGCATCGAAAAAATCATCCCAATTTTATCCACATCTGCCCACGGTGAAGGGCGACAAGGAGAAAGAGGAGTGGATGCGGACCATACTTGAAAAACGTTCGGATTGGGCCTATGGAGAGCTGAAGGCTCTTTTGGAATACAGTTATGTCAACAGGATTGACCCGCTTACCCTTTCCGGTTCAATATACGGAGCGATCGGATATTGCCAGTTCATGCCGTCAAATGTCATGAAATTCGGGGTGGACGCCAATAATGACGGGGTAATCGACCTTTTTGACCTGCATGACGCCATCGCCAGCCTTTCCAACTATCTTAAGGAGGCGGGCTGGAAGATAGGGCTGGATGAAGATGGAAAACGGAAGGTGCTGCTTGAATACAACCGCAGCATAGCCTATGCGAACACCATTATTATGATGGCCGACAAGCTTAAGGCCAGACAAAGAAAACACAGCGCGTATATTTAATATTGAAAGGCTGTTTCTGGCAAAATGCTCTGGCGGGGTGAGTAACGCCCTCCGCCCCGCAGACGTAGGCGGAATTCACTGCCGTCGCCTCTTCGCCGTAGACGAATTTTGAGGCATAAGGATGAAGACAGCAATGCCAAGCGTGAAGGGAGCGGCTCAAAACTAATCTGTTCTGGAGCATTCAATATTTGAAATGCCCGGTAAGTGTCCAATAAAAAGTTTGTCGTAAAATAGGCACAGGGGCTTTGTCCACTGTTAAACGGCGATTTTTGATTGCTTTAGCCTGAAACCGCCGTTATCTTCGTAAAAGCCTGAATTACAAAAATGAGGAATATGCAATGAAATCGTTCCGGGAAGAACTAATTTTCAATGTGCAGGGCCGCCGAGCGTTTATCAACATCACCCCCCAGGTGGAAGACTGCCTGAAGCGAAGCGGCGTGAAGGAAGGTCTGCTGCTGTGCAATTCCATGCATATTACCAGTTCGGTGTTCATCAACGATGATGAGTCCGGCCTGCATCACGATTTTGATACGTGGCTTGAAAAGCTGGCCCCGCACGAGCCCGTTTCGCAATACCGCCACAATGGGTTTGAAGACAACGCCGACGGACATTTGAAACGTCAGATCATGGGCCGCGAAGTGGTGGTGGCCATAACCGATGGCAAGCTGGATTTTGGCCCCTGGGAACAAATTTTTTACGGCGAATTTGATGGCAACCGTAAAAAACGCGTGCTCGTGAAAATTATTGGCGAATGATGCTCCTCACTGGAAAATTTTTAACAGAAAAGCTCGTTAGCCAGCTCTGTGCCTCTTCCTGATGTTATGTCACTCCGCCCGGCCTTAGAAGCAGATTTGTTTTGAGCCGCCCGTCAGAGTGTTTTGTCAAAGGTAGCCTTTTAGAGCAGTTAACGTCTCAAATGATTTAAAAGTGTGAGCTTGTAATCCTTTGTCAAAGAGCCTGCCGGTATATATTTAATACGGGCAGGCTCTGTTTTTTGGGGCAATCAGATTTGGCTCAGGCGCCAAGTTTGTTATGATAAATGGCTTCCAGTTTTTTTTTGTTGTTTTGAAGAGAGTTGTCAAGTTCGGCAAGCAGGTCGTCAACGGCTTCCATGTCATTTGCATTGGCCGCCCGTTCAACACAGTTTGCTATTCCCTTTATTACCCGCAGCCCGTGAGCATCGGCAGTTCCGGCAATGCGCATGCAGGCTTCTGAAATGGACAGGAAGCTGGCGTTCTTTCTGCCTGCGTGAGCGTCCTGCAGCGCCATGTCCAGGCTGTCCAGAAGGCCTGGAATCAAATAGACTACATCAGGGTCGATTTCCTCTTCAAAGTTCGCCTGTGCTGCGCCTTGGACAGGCTCAGGTGCTTCTTTCTGCTCAGGATGGGCTTCCTGATTCTGGAAAATGTCTTCATCCGCGTCTTCAGGTTCTTCCGGGTGGGGCGGCATTGCATTTTTCTGTTCGCGCGGAGTCTCCTCCGGTTCATATTGCGAAGCTTCCGCCTGTTCTGGGGTTACTTCGTCCGGCTCAGGGCTTTCGCTTTGCCACCCATTTGAATGCAAGGAGGGCGGATCTTGCCCGTCATTTTCCCTTTTATATGACGCGGTTACATCCACTGGCGGAAGGGGGGGCAGGTGTTCGCCCTTGGGCAGTTCTTTTTCCGAAGAGGGATTTTCGCTTACTTCCTTCGGGGCGGGTTCCTTTTTCTGCATAGGGCGGGGGGCCGATACGCTTTCCCCAGACCCGCCAAATTTACCCCTTGAGCGGGGCTGTTCAGCGCCTGCCTCTGGCCGGGCATTTTTTTCGTGCTCTTGTACCCGGGAGGGCTGTTCCATAGCCGGAGCAGGGGCTGTTTCATCGTGCTGTTTACTGCTGACAGGACGGGCTTCACCCACCAGGCTTTCTTCCTGGTAGTCATCCCGTGTGTTTTTTGCAGCAACAGGATTTTTTCTTACGCGTATGAAGCGTCTTGCCGCTTCGGCAAGGGCTTTGGGGCTTATTGGCTGCTCCTGCTTACTGTTTTCCTGCTGCGAAGTCGCCTCCAGCATAGTTTCCATTTCAGGGGCGTTGCGTTCCAGATCCAGAGAAGGGGCTTCATCTTCCGGGATGCCGTAATCCTCTTTTGTGTCATCAAGGTCAATAATGATCGGAACGGGCTTCAGCTTCATGGCTTCCAGCACTTCTTCCGGCACGGGCATGAGGTTGCCCACGATGTCTCTTACTTTTGTGCGGGAAAGGGGTTTTCTTATCGCCGCCTGGCAGCCCGCTTCAACGGCCTTGCTTGCGTCCGCATGGTTTTGCACAAGCGCGATAATCGGAACCGGCGGTGTGTTTAGAGATGCGTCAATCTCGTGAATGGACTGGACCATTGTTGCTAGATCCAGCTCTGGCAGGGAATTGTCAAAAATTAGCAGCCCTACGGGTGATTGAGTGTATGTTTCAAGAGCCTCTTCCGCGCTGCGGGCCTCTTCGATGACGTATGGGAGATCGTTGAGAAAGAACGAGACAAGTTGGCGGTTTGTGGTCTGTTCATCCGCCACCAAAATCGTCAGCGGGCGGAGTTCCAGGTTCTCATAGTCTGTTGCTGGCCCTTCCTGGTTTTGTTCCTGGCTTTTAGCAAGGAGGGGAAGCAGATGCTGCACTTGTTTTCCAGGCACAGACATCCGCAAAGTGAATGATACGACTGTGCCTTGGTTGGGAGTGCTGTCGAGGCTGAGGGTTCCTCCGTCTGAAACAACCATTTCCCAGGCCTTCATCAGAGCGGTGGTGCTGCGGCGTAAGCGGGGGCTGGTTTGACCTGTGTCTGTAACCGTAAAAACCAGATGCCCCGGGTCGATACTGTCTGGAAGGCGGCGTACGGCTACCTGTACGGAACCGCGTGCGGTTGATTCGATTGCACTGTCCAGAAGCAGGCTGAGCACATTTTGCAGTTGCGAGGGGTTGCCCCGGTAAAGGAGGGGCATATGGGGCGGCATGAACCACGACAGGGCCAGCCCCCTGCGCTCCGCCTTGACCGCTACTGCGTCATGGGCTTCCCGCAGCACAACTTGCAGGTCGAAAACCTTGTTGCCGTCGTCAGCATGCGCATCCAGCATTTGCAGGGTTTCTGCCGGCCCGTGCGACAAGCTGTTCACAAGCTTCGCAAGTGCCTCTCCATTTTTTACGATGGCTTCGGACTGCACCTTGGCAAGCGGAGGCAGTGAGCAGTTCCTCAGTTCCGAAGCGGCCTTCATCAAGGATTCCAGCGGCACCTTGAGGCTTTCTTCGATTTTTCCCAGGACGGCGGGATCAATTTGAGGATTTTTCTCCTCGCTCCCTTCTTTGCTTCTGGGTGAAAAATATATGGAACCGCTGTTGCCGCGTCCTTTCCGGTCGAGCGCGTTTTCTTGCGGGGCATTGGCAGGGAAGGACGTTCCGGCCTGCACCGGCTCAAGTTCCTGGTCCGGAGCAGTTTGTCCTGCCTCTTCTTGATAGTCTCCCAAGGATAAATCCGGAGTGCCGGAGTGACTTGGGAAGTTTTGAGGCGGGGTTGCGGCCGGCAGCGCGGGTTCTTCAAATTGAGCTTCATTCAATTCTGCTTCATTTATACGGAGATGGTCGTTGCGGCCGGGAACAGGCTCCCTTTCAACGGGCCTCAAGCTGAGCGGTTCTTCCGCCTCTTCCTGTTTTCCCCAAAGGGTGGCAAGGTGCGGAGCTTCAATAGTTTGCTCTTCCTCGACCAGATAATCTGCGGCCAGTTCCATCACTTCTTCGTCATCATCCATGATTGGGAAACTTGAAACGTCTTTATCTTCTGGCTTCAGAGATTCAGTTTCCGGCTGTGGAGC
This sequence comes from uncultured Desulfovibrionaceae bacterium, assembly GCA_964545305.1. GTDB lineage: Bacteria > Desulfobacterota > Desulfovibrionia > Desulfovibrionales > Desulfovibrionaceae > RGIG1962. Next base: position 2,421 of record CAZJFJ010000025.1, on the reverse strand, counting down.
TTCTTCTTCTCCGGCAATGGAGGGGGTATTCTCAAGGGCCGGGCGGAGACCGTCTTCCTGCGGGAGCATTTCAGGCGCTTCCTGCTCAAAGTTGCTTGAAGAGCGCTCTTCATCTGTTACGGCTTCCTGGTGCGCTTCCAGTTCAGGCTCATCTTGCCGGGGTGTTTCAAGTTCTTCCGGCTGCACCTCTTGAACTGGGCCGCCGGGCAAATCAGCCGGGCCTTCTGCCAGTGGCGCGTTCAAAGATTTTTCTTCTTTTGATTGGGCTGCATCCTCTATTGTGTTAAGAGGAGTGATCACTATATGGGAAAGCGCATGATTTTCTGCAACAGGGTCGTCTGCCTCAGGGGTCAGAACATCCCCGGTTTGTTCTGCATTGCAGAAAATGGTGTTTTCCTCAAATCTTTTGAAAAAACTGTCTCCTTCATGGAACTGCTGCGGATTTTCAGTGGGAAACAGGCCTTCTCCGGCTTCTTCTCCAATTAGGGGGAAAATGGTTTCGCCGCTTTCGGGCAAAATAGATTTCTGCCCAAACAGCTCTCCTTCAGGGCCAAAAGCTCGCTCTGTGCTGCAATCAGGGCCGGAACTCGGCTCTGGCTCAACGTCTGATTTTTCATTTGCAGTTTGCCAGGGCAGGCTTTGACATTCCTGGGTGGCATTGTCTCTTTCCATGAATTGCAAAGAAAGGTTTGCCGCAGTCCGTTCTTCGGCGGTGTGCCTGAAATCGGAGCGCTGCTTTTCTTCCGGGAGGCTCGCAGAGCTGTCGTCTTCAAGGGCAAAAGCTTTAGAGGCATCTTTGCGCGTTTTTTTCAAAGTTTCCGACAGGAAAGCGGCATCTTCCCGGGTCATCGGGTGATGTTGGCGCATAATGGCGTCTTCGCCATAGTCCAGGACGTCGCTTATGCGCAAGGCTGGCCCGGTTGGCGGCGCTTTTATTTCTTCTTTTTCGGGCGCATAGGCATTCAGGCGCTTAATGGGCATAATGCCCAGAAGCAGGGTGGTTATGCAGCCCGCCCATAAGGGGGCGTCAATCAGGACGCTGCCGGGATAAACATTTGTCTGGGCAAATAATGTCAAAAGAGCTGAACCTGCTAACAGCAAGGTGCAAAGCAGGTAACGCCCTGAACCGGGCATTTTTTTTGCGATTGCCGCAAAAGCGGCCCCTCCGGGAAAGATGGCGAGCAGAGGCCAAAGAGGAAGCAGCTTCGCCACCCAGAACAAAGAGGGCAACAGCATCAAAAGGGGCAGCATCCCGCCGACTATTGTCAAAATGACAAGGAAAATGTCCAGCCCTTTTGCTTTTTCCTGAGTGTTCCATAGGTGCCGCGCGATATGCGGCATAACCGCAAGCCCCAGCGAGGGGATTAGCAAATATAGAATTGAGCCCACATAAAAGGAAAATCCCGCGGGCAGGGAGGGAATCTTCAGTATGGGTTGTGCAAGGAGCAAAGCCGCTAAAACTGCCGTCCACAGGCGCCATTCCCCGCCATCCCTGAATGCGCGCAACAGGCAGACGGCTACAAGCACTCCCAGCAAGCACATGGTAAGGTAGAGAAAAGTCTTGTCTCCGCTGGTTTCCACATTTTCAGCAGTGCGCAGGGCGGGCGCAAACCAAAGGTCCGGGGTGCCGGGTATGCGCACATAAATGGAGGTGGGGATTTCTTTGTGGGCAGGCGGAAGTTTGTACATGCCGGAACCGTCGGCCCGGCGGCCTTGCCAGATGGAGGGGCCTTTTTCTCCCGGCTCCGACTTCGGAGTATACACTACTGCTCCTCTGGGAGCATGGGAACTCAGGTCGAGGACAACCTGCCCTTCTTCCTGAGGATTTTTCGTGGGGGCCAGCGTGAAACGGAGCCACAATGTGCCTGAAAAGTCCAGCGGCACGCCTTCGGATAAAGGGCTGAATTTTTCGGTGAGCGTGGATGCGAACATTTCTTCCATGCTGATTTTCCCAGTTGGGTCGGGGAGAAACTCCGCATATGGAGTCAGCGGCATGGAACCGTCAATGGAGGCTGTGTCCGCAAAAGGGACGCCCCCTTGCGATTTGAGCGGAAACAAAAAAAAGGTCGCTGCAAGAACAAGGGTAACGAGTGTTAAGGGCGCATGAGCCCGGTATCCCTTCTTAATTGTCATGTATATATCTCCACTAAGGGAAGGGGTTGTGAATTTTTAATACGGGCGATATTTTATACGTTCGTGCCCTTAAAGCCAAGGCAATAAAACACGAACGGAAGCAAATCTTGAATATTCGTTGCAATCAAAGCAACTTTATACTTGTATCCATGCCTTAAAAGGCCACAGAATGCAAGAGTTTTGGCTGGAAGAGAGAAATCCTGGAGTTTATTTCGGGGCCTGATTTAAAAATGTGCTTGACATTTTTTTGAATGCGGGTATTTTTCCGCTCACGCGTTTTGAGAGGGA
>CAZJFJ010000024.1:15021-22470 GCA_964545305.1 uncultured Desulfovibrionaceae bacterium | reverse complement strand
TGGCTCTTTCGCTGCACGCTCAAAAAGGCGCGGCTTCTCTGCAAAAAAATGTTGCGGACACAACAAACGCAATGCTCAGAAGCAACGCGGAGCTGCTGGAGCAGGCTACCGTGGAGACTGCCCAGCAAGTTGAGCGCTCCATTGTTGACCTGAACACTCTTAAAGATGTGCATGAAAAACTCATCCATACAATAGAGGAAACCCTCCGCATCTCCCACGAAGGACGCGAGCAGCGCCGTCAGGCCGAACATGAGCTGGCGGCAATGGAAGAAGACCTCAAGAGCAAGCTCACGGCACTTGCCCATGCCCAGCGGCAAGCCGCTGTGGAGGAGGCAAAATCCGACTCATGAATACCGATGATTTTTCCGGCCCCGGAATCGCCGAACGCCTAACACGCGCCCTCAAGAGCTTTGGAACAAGAATTCTTGTGCATGCAGGCTCTCTATGCGCTTCAATAGCCGTGATTACAGTGGGAGAACCCGCAGCGGCAAAGGCGAGCGGCAGCTTTCTGGCAGTTTTTTCAGCCTATATCGGACTAATTTGCCTGTTTTATTCCAGTCTTTCCCGCAGCCTTAACGGAATTTTTCCCTTTGCTGCAGGTCTGCTTCAAGCCGGGCTGTTTTCAATGCTGGGGGCTCCGGCTCATGCGGCGCTGCTTGCAGGAGGCGCCCAAAGCTTCCTGCAGCAATCAGTAATAGCAAAAGGACGTATGGGGTCAGGCTGGGCGGCACTTCCCTTCATTTTCATTTCTGCAATCATGCTGCTCAGCGGGCACAACATCTCATTTGAATCCATGCCTTCAAAGCTCACCGCCGGCGCCCTTTCCTTTGCAGGAATCGGCACACTGGCCTGGGCCATCAGAATTTTTTTACGCCGCTCTCTGACAAAACCGTTTTACATTCAAAAGCTTAACGCAGCGCTTGCAAGTATGGAAAGCAGCCTGAATTCCGGCCAGCTTCCCGCTCCCATGGCACAGCAGCTTAAAGTGCTGGTCGGCGAAGCCAGGCAATACAGGTATGCGCTTCCTTCATTTGATGAGCAGGTTGAACGTAATATTCTCGCCTTGGAATCCACAGCCAGCAAAATTTCCGCCCTCTCCGCAAGGGGAGAGCCAAACCTGTGGGACAAAGCCGCAGGGCAAACGCACAGCGCCATTTTGCACAGCAGCAATGCAATTCGCCCCTGGCTTGCCGCTCAGGCCACCCATCCCCCGCAAAACGCCCGCGCCTCTCTTTCCGAACAGGCACAGGCGCAACAGCAAAATGCCGACAAACTGCTGGGCAAAAAAGAACTGCTTCCGGCGGAACTGCAACCATATGTTGAAACAATTCACCGCTCCGCCCAAAGCATTCTGGACACAGTTCGCGACAAACCGCATAACGAGCATGCCGCAGTGCAATTTCTAAACAGATACCTGACAGCCTCGCACCGGGTGAGCGATGAAATTATCCGGCTTACGCAAAATGGCAAAAGCGCCGAGCCTATCAGCAGGCAACTGGCCAGAAGCAAAGACATACTGACCCGGCTGGAGGCTGCGTTCGCAGCCGAACACGCCCGCCTGATGCAGACTGATGTGATCAACCTGAACGCTGAGCTTGGCGTGCTTGATTCCCTATTGAAAATGGATGGATATTAACCCGTTTTCACTTTGAAAACTCTGGCGGCAGCACACAGATAGCGCTGCTCACCTCAGAAACAGGTGAATTTCATTCACTCAAACTGGATATTTGAGCCTTTTAAAGCATTGAAAGAGTGTATTCCCGGCAAAACACTCTGACCGCACGCAACGCCACCCTTCACGAAGACGCAGGCGTGCAATTCAGCAGGACAACGGGATTGCGGAAAACAACCACGCGGCTTTGTCCGAAGAATGAGACGCAGAATGTGCCAAAGCCTGTTCGCTTCCACTGTTAAGTGTTAAAGGAGGCGTCTTAAATCCGAAATGCTTTAATCCCCTACAAGAATTTGAATAAAATCTTTGCAGCGAGATGGCGCTGAAGGCTTTGCCTGCCACCAAGCGGCTGTTTCAAAGCAAAGCTGCCCCGGCAGAAGAGACCATTTTTTGCCATTTAGTTTTTGCAGGGCATTTTAAAACAACCCTGTTTCAAAGCTCCGCCAAAACAATGAAAAAGAAGAAAGTCAAATTAAATAAGACAGATAAAAAGGGGGAGCTTGCTCCCCCTTTGATTCACTATCCTTCCTGGCGCTTCGCCAACAACTCTCCAAGAGCGTTCGCAAAGGCGCTTATATCTTCTTTGGGAATGGTAAGCGCAGGCAGAAGCCTGAGCACCACTTCCTGGGTGAGATTGCAGATAAAGCCTTTTTTAATCAGCCCCTCCCAAATCTCCTTTCCGGGGAAAGCCAGCACTATGCCGATCATCAGGCCCTTGCCGCGCACCTCGGCAATGGTGCCCGGGTATTTGCGGCCAAGGGCTTCAAACTGTTCCCTCGCCCAGGCTCCAACCTCTGCGGCCCGGTCGGCGAGCCTGTCGCGCTGCATAATTTCAACAACTTTGGCTCCAACACTGGTCACCAGCGCCCCGCCGCCAAAAGTGGTGGCATGGCTGCCAAGCACAAAGCCCTGCGAGACTTCATCGCTGGTCAGCATGGCGCCCAGCGGAAGCCCGTTCGCCAGCGCCTTTGAAGACGTCATGATATCGGGCTGGACGTCATAGTTCTGGAAACCCCAAAACTTGCCGCTGCGGCACATGCCCGTCTGAACTTCATCCACAATGAACAAAATTCCCTTGTTGCGGCAAATCCGCTGGATTTCCTTCGCATATTCCTGGCTCATCGGGCGCACGCCAGCTTCGCCCTGAATAACCTCAGCCATGACTGCGATCGTTTTATCGGTAATAGCGGCTTCCAGGCTTGCGGCATCGCCGAATGGAACCTGCTTGAAGCCCTGGGGAATGGGCGTGAACCCCTCCTGGAATTTAGCCTGCCCGGTAGCGGCCACAGTAGCCAGGGTGCGCCCGTGAAACGCATTGCTCAAGGTAATGATTTCGCCGGCGTCACGGTTTTTCACCTTTTGGGTATAGCGGCGGGCGAGCTTGATGGCCGCTTCGTTAGATTCCGCACCGGAATTGCAGAAAAAAACCTTGCTGAACAACCCATTGGTGGTTCCAATCAGCTTTTCAGCAAACTCAAGCTGCTCTTCCTGATAAAAAAGGTTGCTCACGTGAACCAGCTTTCTGGCCTGTTCGCACATCACTTCCGCGATTTCCTCGTTGCAGTGCCCAAGATTGGTCACGGCGATACCCGCAAGAAGGTCAACATATTCTTCTCCAGCCGGGCCATACAGCCGACTTCCCTTGCCTGAAGCCACCGCAACCGGATAGCGCCCATACGTGCGGCAAAGCAGCTTTTCTTCTCTTTCCTTGATTTTTTCAAAACGGGAACTCATTGTTGCACCTCGAGTATGATTTATTTGCCCGTATGCCCAAATCCGCCGGCTCCGCGCGTGGTCGCTCCAAGCTCGTCAGTTATGCCGAATACGGGCTGATAATAGTTTAAAAATACCAGTTGGGCCATGCGGTCCCCCTGGCGCAGCACTATTTCTTTTGAGGAAGTGTTAAGCAGCCAGACAATTATCTCGCCGCGGTAATCCGGATCAATAACCCCTACGCCTTGAGCCACAACCAAGCCATGTTTCGCCCCAAGCCCGCTGCGGGAATAAACAAATCCGGCTACACCCGCACCGCCAAAAGCCAACGAAGGCTCTATGGCGATTCCCGATCCGGCCGCAAAACGCTCTCCTGGCAAAATTGTAATTTCCTGTGCGGATTCAAGGTCAAGGCAGGCCCTCAAATCAATTCCCACCGAGAAAGCGGTTGAAGGCACAAGGCCTTCCTCCGCCCTGGAGGCCTCGCCGTTGCCATAAATTTCCCGCGCGTTGCGGAAAAATTTCACTTTAACATCTACTTTCATATTAATCCTTGAATTCATTCATGCCTGTGTGGTCGCGGAATTCTTCAAGATGACGCTGGATGACCCAATCGCCAAGAGGTATAATCTCATCATTTTCAAGCAGGCGCTTCCACTTAATCAAATCGGGGTTGTCCTGAGCCGTTTGGCCCCAGGCCACAAATTGCGTGCCGATTTTCAGGCCGCCGTTCTCCATGTCCGGAATGGAACTCTGCACCCGGCAAACCACCCATATTTTAAAGGAACTTTGGTGGGACGGGTCCCAAAGGTCCAGCAGCATGGCGAAATAACGCGCCTTTCCCAACGCAAGATTATCCAAACGGGCATATTCCCGAAGTATGCTCAGTTTTGCTCCGTTGGCGGAAATATCCTCCAGGCGGAACTGGGCCGCGCCTTCACTGATATAACGTAAAACAGGTTCCCCCCATGCTTGCACCGAAGGCTCGAAAGACACCGTATTGCCATTTTGCACAGGCCACAGGTAAAGACTCATAATCAGCCTGGCTGAAGGCTTTATACGCAAGGAATTACGCTTCTGGCCCGGCAAAATCTGGCCCGGCAGCTCCACATGCAAATCAAAAAAACCGTTTTTAGGAAGCGTGGTGTCAATTACCACACTGGTGAATCTATAGTGGTAAAGCACATTTTTTTTCTTAATTGTAAAGAAAAACACCACTTCCCTTTCCGGAAGCAAGGACGCAAGAGGAGCCGAGAGAAGAGAACATTCCAGCACCAGTGCATTGTCCGTAACATCGACAGGCATGCAAGAAGTAAACAGGGGTTTGCTGCGGTTGACATCGAGCTGGCAATCGAGCCGCACCCTGTGTTCAATGCAGTAGGCGAACAATGCCCGGATTTTATTCTGTTCACGGACTATGCCGGTGGGAAGATAGGCGTGGCGCCGGGAATTGAAACGCAGAAAAAAAATACTGCCCAAAATCACGGCGGCAAGAGCAATAATAGAGGCCGCGAGATAAGGCAGGTACTCCGTCTGAAGTTGGACAGAACTAAAGTAGCTGACTATATTGCCAACACGGTCGGTTGTCTGCGCTCTTATGGTCAGGTCCTGAAACATTGTGCTTGCAAAGCTCAAATAGGGTCAAATTTTTATTCCGCACGCCCGAGCAGCGCGGCCTTTTTTCAAACATACCAGTAAAATCAAATAATTCCCATCTTTTTCAGTTGAATTTCCAGGCAGCTCACCGCAGCGGGAGTGATTCCGGAAATGCGCCCGGCCTGCCCCAAGGTGGAAGGCCTGATCTGGCTCAGCTTTTCCACAGCCTCCGCTGAAAGGCCGGGAATTCCCTTATAAATAATGTCTTTTGGTATGGCCTGATTCTCAAGCCGCGCGCTTTTAGCCACAAGCTGTTCCTGGCGCTTCAGGTAGCCGTCATACTTTATGCTGGTTTCAGCTTCTTCCGCCGCACCTGCGGGGGCCTGCCCCATCAGGGCCGAAAGTTCTCCGCACACCCTGCCCAAAGCCTCAAGGCTCACTTCCGGACGTTGCAAATATTCCGCCAGGCTTACAGTTTTATCAATCACAGAAAGCTCGTTTTCAGCAAGCATCCTGTTGGTTTCCCCGTCCGGACGGAACTTCGTTTGTTTGAGAAACGCCTCAATCTCTTCAATTGCCGCCTTTTTCTTCTGAAAGGTTTCCCAGCGCCCCAGGCTCGCCAGACCAAGTTCATATGCTTTGGGGGTAAGGCGCAAGTCGGCGTTGCTGTCTCTGAGCAGCAGGCGGTGCTCCGCACGCGAAGTGAACATCCTGTAGGGCTCTCTGGTTCCCTTGGTCACAAGGTCGTCTACCAGAACGGAGATATATGATTCGTCCCGGCCTGGGATAAACGGATCCTTCCCGCTCAGGCTGCAATAGATGTTCAAGGCGGCCCAAAGGCCCTGCGCCGCAGCCTCCTCATATCCGGAGGTTCCGTTGATCTGACCCGCCAGATAAAGACCGGGCGCTATCTTGCTTTCAAGCGTCCTGTCAAGTTCGGTAGGATCCACATAGTCATATCCAATTCCATAAGCAGGCTGATTGATAATTGCATTCTCAAGACCGGGAATGGATTTCAACATGGCCTCCTGAGCATCCAGCGGAAGCCCGGTGGTCAGCCCGTTTGTGTAATAATCCCTATGTTCAAGACCTTCCGGCTCAAGGAACACCTGATGGCTCTCCTTGTCCGGAAAGCGCTCCACCTTGTCCTCCACCGACGGGCAATAACGCGGGTTGGCCCCCTCTATCCCTCCTCCCTTCATCGCAGAACGCGGAGTAGCCGCCGCGATTATCCGGCTGGTTTCAGGGGTTGTGTAAGTGATGTAGCAGGGGCGCTGGGGGAGCTTGCCTCCAGGCCCCAAAAAGCTGAACTGGGGCTGCGGTAAGTCGCCTTGCTGAATCTGCATTTTGCTGAAATCTATACTGTCCACATCAATGCGCGGAGTCGTACAGGTCATCATCCGGCCCACCGTATGCCCTAGGCGGGAAAGGCTCCCCGAAAGCTTCAGCGAAGGGGGGTCTCCCATCCGCCCGCCGGGATAATTATCTTCCCCTATATGGATGCGGCCACCCAAAAAAGTTCCGGTGGTCAGAAGCACGGCCCGGCTTTTGACAAGCCGCCCCTGCCCGGTTAAACCTCCGGCAACCCGCCCGTTTTCAACCACAAGCTCGTCCACCGTGTCTTCAAGCACATCCAGGTTGGGCTGGGCCTCAATATCGCGTTGAACCGCCTTAAGATAGATGTCCCGGTCCACCTGCGCACGCACGGCCCGCACAGCCGGGCCGCGGCTAGTGTTCAGTTTACGGAACTGGATGCCAGCTTCATCGGCCCAAAGGCCCATCATGCCGCCAAGCGCGTCAATTTCGCGCACCATATGCCCCTTGGCCAGGCCGCCAATGGCCGGATTGCAGGAAAGATGACCAATACGATCTTTTTTTATGCTGATCAAAAGAGTGTTCAAACCAAGCCCGGCGAGCGCCATTGAGGCCTCGCAGCCGGCATGCCCTCCTCCCACCACAATAACATCATAAACTTGCATAACCGCCAACACTTTACTTCTTAACCCGCATTGCCATGAGCTTCACCCTACCAGCCGCAGGTAAGAGCAACACTTGAAATGACTTTGGCATCTCCCAAGGCCCAGGAAACACACGAACATTCGTTGGGCATATGCGCGTTGGACACAAGCCTGGCCCAAACAGCGCAAAGCATACCCTTCTTGCGAAAAACAGCGGCCACAGTATTGCCACCGATCCCTCCCGGATTTGGGGAAACTCCGTACACATTCTTAACCGCCCGCACAATATTCTGCATAAAAGGATGAGACGGGTCGGAAGCAGGGGCTGCCTCGCGCAATTCAACGATCTCACAGCCACATTTCACTCCGAATTCAGTTTCAGTTTCCGCCATCAATCTATCCACCTCGGCCAGCACTGCTTTGCTGGCAAGACCCGGCAGCAGGCGGCAGTCCATGTAAAATACGTCTTTGCCGGGGATGGTGTTGATGTTTGGAACATTCGCGTCCTTG
>CAZJFJ010000024.1:3952-15011 GCA_964545305.1 uncultured Desulfovibrionaceae bacterium | reverse complement strand
CCGCACGGTTCATGGCTGGCGAACAACTCATCACGCGCATCAAAGAGCCGGTTAAGCCCGGTCAGGCGCAATACCAGATCGGAAGCCCCCACCAGCGAGTTCACTCCTTCATTGGGCGTGGAACCGTGGCATTGCCTTCCTTCAACAGTAAACTTCAGCCACAAAACACCCTTCTCAGCAACCTCCAGAAGGCTGCCTTCCCGGTTGCCGAAATCGGGAATCAGCATCACGTCGTCCGGGCCGAACAGATGAGAGGCGTTTTCCGCCACATAATGGGCGCCATAATGGTTATTGGTTTCCTCGTCACTTAAAAAAAGCAGCCCCACATTGCAGGCCGGCGCAAGGCCAAGGTCGAGCAATGCCTTGCAAGCGACAACCCCGCTCACAATTGCCTGCTGATTGTCTTCAACGCCCCGCCCATATATAAAATCTCCATCTACGGCAAGCTCATACGGATTGGTGCGCCAGAGCGACATGTCCCCCGGAGGCACCACGTCGATATGCGAAACGATCCATATGGTTTTTGACGAATCCCGGCCCGGGATAATTGTATAGAAATTGGGACGAAATCCAGCGGGTGCCCGATCATCCGGGGCATTGATGTCAACGGTTTCCGGAAAGCCGAATTTAGCGAGCTGGGCTTTGATAAAAAAAGCCTTTTCCGCCTCTCCGCTTCCGTCGCTATCCGGGCTGATAGCGGGTATTGCGGTCATGCCCCGCTGCAGGTCAATTAAAAACTGCCGATGGGAATCGATATAGTTGAAAATTTCATTTTGCATGTGCCGACTTTACACAAATAAAATAAAAAGGCAAAAACCCCGGGGAAGGCCCCGGGGTATAAAGAACAAAAAATGGGGGGTGAAGAAACTCCCCACCCCGGAAATGCTAGCGGCCGCGAGCTGCGCGCTTGGAAGCCTTAAGGGGGTTAACCTTGGCTTGCGCTTCGGTGGCACTCTTCACATGGGTTGCGGAATTGCACTTGCCATTCACCCATTTCTTTTCAGGAACGGGATACATGGTGCAAAATTTTTCGGATTCGAACTCCGCGATTTTTGCACAGGAATCACACTGTTCAATGATGGGCTTAAGAGTTATTCCCTTAAACTTGATTCCGCCGTCAACTTTGATAGCTCCATCAAAAAAAGCCATTACTATCCTCCAGCTGTATATAATTACAGAGATTTACGCAAAAAAGAATATACCACAACATTTTGCTGGGGGGTTATATATTGCTTATATGTTTCAATGTCAATCAAATTTTAAAAATAATACCTTATATTTACAACAATAAAGCAAATCGGCCTGTCGCAATGAAATAGAAGGAAGTCGCAAGGAAGTCGCCTGGAACAATCCCCCTTCACCCTTACCCTACGCTTGAAAAAAACTTCACCCAGAATATTTTGTTAAAACTTTTTAACATTACGAATGGCTTCTGGCAAAATGGTCTGGCGGTGCAAACGTAGGCGGACAATTCCGCAGGACAGCAAAATTGCACAAAGCAGCAAAGCGGCTTTACCCGCAGGGCAAGGCACAGGATGCGCCGAAGACTCTTCACTTCTGCCGTTGCTTCAGCCGTAGACAAATTTGAGTCGTACGGATGAAAACAGCAACGCTAAACGCCGAAGGGGGGCGTCTCAAAATCAATTTGCTCCAAAAATATTCCGTAACTGTCAACGCGAATGCTGGCGTGCTAGAGCAGATTAACTTTAAGACGCTGCACTCGGCGTTGCCGGCGGAAGTAAATTCCGCCTACGCCTCGTGCACGGACAGCCCTTCGTGGGTCGGGCTGCCCTAGAGCATTTCAAAGTTGAAAGGCTCTAGGGCAGTTAACGCCTCAAATGATTGCTCAGCGGTCGGCAAAGCCGCCCTACAATCATTTGGCGGCAAGGACTTGTCTTCAAGTCCTTGCTAGAGCATTTCATACTTGAAATGCTCTAATAATGACGGACAGAAAACATTTTTGCCATCAGTTCCAGGCTTAGATCATTTTATGCTTGAAAACGCCCTGCGGGGGCATATTAACCCTTGCCGCAGAAATGGAACTAGACAGGCTTTTGCCTTCTGCTAAACAGCTATTTCAAGCGTTAATTCCTTTAGCATCGCAAAGCCAGCCGGTTCTATGATTGTCAGGAAAGGTTTGCGGCAGCCTCAAAAACCTTGAGGCGCTCGCCATAAGGAGGAAAATTAAAAAAGGCCGATCCGGAAACCAGCACATCCGCGCCGGCCTCAAGAATTTCCGGCGCATTTTCCGGGTTGACTCCGCCATCAACCTGTATAAGCGTGCCAAGCCCTCGCGCTTTGATCATGGCTGTAAGCTCCCTGATTTTGCGCAGCGAAGAAGGAATGAAGCTTTGCCCTCCAAACCCAGGGTTCACGCTCATGACCAGCACCATGTCCAGGTTGTGGTCAAGCACATAGTCAATAGTGGAAAGAGAAGTGGCCGGATTCAGGGCAACCCCGCATTTCATGCCCAGTTTGCGGATTTCGGAAAGAGTGCGCTCAAGATGAGGGCATGCCTCCTGGTGCACCACCAAAATGTCCGCCCCGGCATCGGCAAAAGCGGCAAGATAGCGGTCCGGCGCGTCTATCATCAAATGCACGTCAAAAAACAGCCGGCTGTTTTCACGAAGTTTTTTGATAATGGGCGGCCCCATGGTTATGTTCGGCACAAAGGAACCGTCCATAACATCCCAGTGGGCCCACTTCACTCCCGCATTTTCCAGCGCTTGAAGTTCAGAGGAAAGATTCCCGAAATCGGATGAGAGCAAAGAAGGCGCCAATATCATGATTCTTCCGGATTATTCTTAAAATTGCGTAAAAAGTTGAATATAGTCTCATCACCAGCGCGGGCGGTTTTGGATTTTTCCGTTGAACAGTCTTCAGTTTCCGTGCAAAAAGCTTTCACAGAATCCATCTCCCCCTGATCAATTGAAGCGGCCGGGAGAATCGGTTCCGGTTCTGCAGCGGCGTCTCCATCTTCTGAAGCCGCCTGAAATTCCCTGTTCATGTCCTCGGAACCAGTAAAGGACAGAGCATCGGCCGAATTCACATCAATTCCGCCAGGCAGCGGGCTTGAAAAGCCTGCATCGGAAGCTGCTGGTTCAAAATAATCCGTTCTTTCCCGCAATCCCGGTGCGGCATCATCAGATAAAGGGGCGAGCACGTCCCGGATATCTTCAAGCTCATCGATAATTTCGTCCAGCAAATCCCCCAGGCGCGCGTCCGGCGGGTCGGCAGGCTCATCGTCCTCATATTCCTCATCGGCAAAAGGACGCCCCAATATCAGGTCCGAGGAAAATTCCGAAGCGATCATCGGCCCGGAGTCTTCCTGAAGAAGCTTTTGTGAATCAGGAGAATTGAGAATCCGGCGGGCTCCATCTATGGTCAGCCCCCGTTCATGCAGAAGATGCTTGATCAATTTCAAAAGCTCAAGGTGCTCTTCAGTGTAAAGGCGCTGCCCCTTCTCCGTACGCACGGGCTCAAGCTGGGGGAACTCAGTTTCCCAGAAACGCAACACATAGCTCTTCAGCCCGAGTGCCGCCGAAGCTTCGCCAATGCGATACATTTTGCCGGTCATGTCTTCCTGTGCTGTTTGAAGAATTATCTGTCTTGGGCTAACCCTACACCCTGATTACAAAAATGTTAAGCCTTATTCCCAAAGCCGTTATATCCTGACCGGCAAAGACTTGAGCAGAAATTCGGCCATTCTTTCACGTTCATGGTCAACTTCGCCGTCTTTGAGAGTGCGCTCTTTGTGCCTGAAGGTAAAGCGGAACGTAAGGTTGCGCACTTCCTCGCCTTTGGGAGAATAAAGATCAATCAATTCCACTTCTTCCAGAAGCGGCATTTTAATTTCTCCGGATTTGTCCAGAATTTCCTTTATGGTCAGGCCAAGCGGGCTGATTATGGTGATATCCCGGCGCACAGGCGGGAATTGGGGTAACGGGTTGAAAAGGACGTTCCGCCCGGAAACCATCCCGAACAGGGCGTCAGCATTCAAGTCCGCATACCAGACATCCTTGCGGGCATGATAAATATCGGCAATTTCCGGCTTGAACCTGCCTATTACACCGGCATCCTGCCCCTCAATACTTACCGTTACACAAGGAAGCAGATAGGGATGCGCAGTTTGGCAGTTCTCGAAGCTCACTTGCGGCAGTTTGAAGAATAGGGAAAAATGTTCTATCAGGCCTTTAATATCCTGGTAATCCGCGTCCGCCTGTTCCTGCGGCCAAAAATTGTCGTAACGCGACCCGTAAAGCAGAAGCCCGAGACGGTTCACTTCACAGGCCGTGGTTTCAGATTCGGCAGAAAAAGTGAATGAGCGGGCAAGCTCGAACACCCTGATTCCGGAAGCGCCCTGAGCGAGATTCTGCCTCAGCGTGTTTAACAGGCCAGGGGCAATTTCCGTGCGCATCACGTCAAGTTCAGCTGAAAGCGGGTTGGCGATTGGCAGCCGCCCTTCTTTAGGCATATTCAAGTTGTCCAGATCCTTCTGCCCGACAAAGCTGTAATTCACAGCCTCGTTCAGGCCCAATCCCGCAGCCCAGCGCTTGAGCGCCATATGGAAAGCATAGAGGCAATCTTCCGTGCCGGAGCGCAGCGAACGGGAAACCTTGGGCAAAGTAGGCTCAATCCGGTCCAGGCCATATACCCGGCCGACTTCCTCAATCAAATCCGGTTCAAGCACCATGTCCGGCCTGTAGCTAGGAGTGTATGCCGTCCACTCCATACCGCCGTCATTCTCCAGACGACAGCCCACTCCTTTCAAGGTAGTGCGGCAAAATTCGGCGTCAAGTTCAACCCCAAGCAACGAATTGCAGCGTTCAACGGAAAAAGGTATCTGCCTTTCCTGCCAAGAGCTGAGCATCGCCCCGCAGACTCCGGGGCGCAAGTTTCCGCCCGAGCTTTCCGCAATCAGCCCGGCGGCGCGGTTAAGCGCGTAAAGGGTTGTATTCCGGTCCACTCCCCGTTCAAAACGGTATGAAGAATCGCTGGGCAAAGCCAGGCGGCGGGCCGTGCGGCGTATCAGCGAGGGCTCGAAAACAGCCCCTTCCAGAAATACGCGGCTTGACTCCGCAGTAATTTCCGAATTCTGGCCGCCCATTACCCCGGCCAGAGCAACCGGCTTTTCACCATCGCAAATCAGAAGGTCAGTGGCGGTCAGTTTGCGCTTCTGGGCATCGAGAGTGGTGAACTCCATGCCCTCGGGAGCGCGCTGAACCCTTATTTCACTGCCTTTCAGGTTGTTCATGTCAAAAGAGTGCAGCGGCTGGCCCAGCTCAAGCATAATATAATTGGTCACATCAACAACGTTGGAAACAGGGCGAAGCCCTGCCGCAATCAGGCGGTAACGCACGCGAGCCGCGGAAGGCCCCACCTTGACATTGTCAATAACCCGCCCGTAATACACCGGGCAATCCATCGGGTCTGAAATTTCTATTTTCATCTCGGAAGAAGCATCGTTGCCCTCTTCCTTAAAATCCAGCTTCGGCATGGCAAGCGGAAGATTGAAAGCCAACGCCGTTTCACGGGCGATGCCCAGCACCGACAAACAATCGCCGCGGTTTGGGGTGATCCCGATTTCCAGCACTTCCTGGTCAAGGTCGAGAGCGTCCACCAGCCTGTCGCCCGGCTTAAGATCCAGCGGCAGTTCCATAATTCCGCTGTGGTCGTCGGAGAGGCCGAGCTCCCGCTCGGAGCAGATCATCCCGAAAGACTCCACTCCCCGCAGTTTTGCTTTGGTGATTTTAAATCCACCGGGCATAACGGAACCCACCGGAGCCACCGGAACCTTAAGACCGGCCCGGACATTGGAGGCGCCGCAAACTATGTTCAAAGGGCTGTCCCCGCCAACATCGACTGTGCATACCTTCAACTTGTCGGCATTTGGGTGTTGTTCGCAGGCAAGCACATGCCCCACCAGCAAATCTTCAATTTCTTCAAAAGGCCTGACAACGCCTTCATTTTCAAGGCCAAGCATAGTCAGGCGGTCGCCCAGCTCCTGGGCGCTTCCCTCAAACGGCACAAATTCCCGCAACCACTTGAGACTTAAAAGCATCGGAATAACTCCAAAATTTATTATGCGATTTGCTTCAGGAAACGCAAATCGTTTTCAAAGAACATACGTAAATCTGTAATCCCGTATTTGAGCATCGCAATCCGCTCAACCCCCATGCCAAAGGCAAACCCGGTCCATTCTCCCGGGTCGTAGCCCACTGACTGGAAAACCTCCGGGGCAACCATGCCGCACCCTAGCACTTCAAGCCAGCCCGTGCCCTTGCACACACGGCAAACGCCGCCGTCACACGTTTCTCCCCGCCCCTTGCAGAACATGCAGGAAATGTCCACCTCCGCGCTGGGCTCGGTAAATGGGAAAAAGCTGGGGCGGAAACGGATTTTAGTGTCATCCCCAAAAATGCGCTGTGAGAAAGCCTGTAAAGTTCCGCGCAAGTCCCCCATGCTCACCTTTTTATCAACCAGAATACCCTCAATCTGATTGAACATCGGAGTATGGGTCAGGTCGGAGTCGCGTCGGTACACTTTGCCCGGGGCAATCACGGCGATTGGCGGCCGGGCCTTCAGCATGGTTCTGATTTGCATCGGCGAAGTATGTGTCCGCAGCACTATGTTTTCAGAAATGTACAGAGTGTCGTGCATGTCGCGGGCCGGGTGATTGGGGCCTATGTTCAGGGCCTCAAAATTGTAATAATCGGTTTCCACTTCAGGCCCAACCGCGATGTCATAGCCAAGACCGCGGAATATCTGACAAATTTCATCCATCACCAAAGTTACGGGATGAAGTGAGCCTACCCAGGGGGTGCGCCCAGGCACAGTGGGGTCAAACCCTTTCAAGGCCCCCGCCTGAGCTTCCGCCTCAAGCACGTTTTTCTTTGCTTCAAAAAGTTCCTGCAAACGGTTTTTAACTTCATTGGCAAGCTTTCCGATTGCAGGGCGCTCGGCAGGATCCACCTTGGGCAATGCCGACATGATTTCAGCAAGTTTTCCCTTGCGCCCGAGAAATTCAACCCGCAGCTCTTCCAGATCTTCCAGTGACAATTCCCGGCCGAGTCCCTGCTCCAGGTCCGCCGCCAGGCTGCTCAGATTTTCAGTAAGGCTCATAGCTAAAACCTTAAAAATTTTAATTGAATTTGACAGAATATATAAAAAAACGCCCTGCTTTATTTAAAACAGGGCGTTTACACTAGCTTATGCAAGCTGCGCTTTCGCCAAATCGACCAGCTTGGCAAAATCTTCTTTCTGACGCACGGCGAGGTCGGCCAAGACCTTTCGGTCTAAAACAATTCCGGCCTTGGACAGTCCGTTCATGAACCGGCTGTATGAAAGGCCGCTCAGCCTGGCTGCCGCGTTAATACGCAGAATCCACAACTTGCGGAACTCTCTTTTCCGGACCTTGCGGTCGCGGTAGGCGTAACAAAGCGCACGCTCAACAGCCTCGCGGGCTGTACGGTACAATTTATGGCGTCCGGCGCGGTAACCTTTCGCCTGCTCCAAATATCTTTTGTGCCTTCTATGGGCAGCTAGACCTCTCTTCACACGCATGGATAAAACTCCTGAAAATAAACTGGTTAACTTTGCGAGGCGGAAGGTCTTGCCAGCAAAGCAAACTGCCGGGAATTCCCGGCATGGCGCTCACGCTCCTACAAATAAGGGAGCATGCGGCGCACGGCCTTTTGATTAGTAGCGTCAACCAAAGCGGATTGACCGAGACGGGTCTTGCGCTTGGGGCTCTTCTTGGTAAGAATATGCCTCAGGTTCATGCGGCGGCGGGAGATTTTGCCACTGCCGGTAGCCTGAAAGCGCTTGGCAGCAGAGCGTCTTGTTTTCATCTTGGGCATGAAAAGCTCCTTAAATAGTTACAGGCGTAATCAATATCGCGCCCGTTTGATTCCAGTACAAAATGCAAGCGACAAACTCGCCCGCAAACAGCATATAATGCACACCAAAAACCAATTATGTCAAGCAAAAAATCATTTTTTCGGCAAAGGCACAAGCATAATCTGCAAAGTACGCCCTTCAGCCCTTGCTTCCTGTTCAACCTTGGCCACTTCTTTGGTATCTTCAATCACCCGGTCCAGAACAGTAGCTCCCCGCTCTTTATGAACGATTTCACGGCCTCTGAAGAAAATGGTCACCTTGACCCGGTCACCTTCATCCAAAAAGCGTTTAACGTGGTTGAGCTTGGTCTGATAATCATGCTCATCCGTTTTGGGGCGCATCTTTATTTCTTTTATATGCACCACGACCTGGCGTTTTTTGGCTTCCTGTTTCTTTTTCTGCTGCTCGTATTTGAACCTTCCGTAGTCCATTATCCGGGCAACCGGAGGATCGGCCGTTGCAGCCACCTCCACCAGATCCATACCTTTTTCTCTAGCCATTTCAATGGCTTCATTACGGCCAACCACGCCAAGCTGTTCCCCTTCAGAACCGATGAGCCGCACTTCCCTTGCCCTGATCTGCTCATTCCGCTTGACGCTGTCGGCAGCTTCGGGCTTCCTTGAAATCTTTTGGGGGATATTATTAGTAGTGTTGTTATTGGGAGAAAGTATAACTCATTCCTCCAAGCTTAAAAGGTTCCATGCATTCTTCCTTTACCAGTTCGGCAAAATCCTCTACTGACATAGCCCCAAGGCTGTCGCCTTTACGGGGGCGGATATTTATCTTTCCTTCTTCCATCTCCTTATCGCCGATTACCAGCATATAAGGAACCTTGGCAACTTGCGCCTCGCGCACTTTATAGCCGAGCTTCTCATTACGCAAATCCGCTTCCGCGCGAACCCCAAGTTTCTTGAGTTTTTCCAGCACTGCAGAAGCATAGGCGGCCTGATTGTCCGTGATAGTCAGGATCTTAGCCTGAACAGGCGCAAGCCAGAGGGGGAAAGCCCCGGCGTAATGCTCGGTGAGCACGCCGATAAAACGTTCAATGGAACCAAGCATTGCCCGGTGAACCATTACCGGCCGATGACGCTCGCCGTCCTCGCCCACATAAGCGCAGTCAAAGCGTTCGGGCAGGGTAAAATCCACCTGAATTGTGGAGCACTGCCATTCGCGGTTAAGGGCGTCCATGAGCTTCACATCTATTTTGGGGCCATAAAATGCGCCATCGCCCTCATTAATGGAATACTCCATACCTATCCGGTCAAGAGCGCCAATCAACGACGCTGTGGCGCGTTCCCAATCCTCATCAGAACCAATGGCCTTTTCCGGACGAGTGGAAACCTGCACCTTGAAATTGAAATCAAAGAGGCGCAGCACATCCTTTATAAAATCCATAACCCCGATGATTTCATCTTCCAGTTGATCGGGACGGCAAAAAATATGCGCATCGTCCTGGGTGAACTGACGCACCCGAAGAAGGCCGTGCAGCACTCCGCTCATTTCATGGCGGTGAACAAGGCCAAGCTCAAACATGCGAATGGGAAGATCACGGTAACTTCTGATGTGATGCTTGAACATCAGCATGTGCGCGGGGCAGTTCATCGGCTTTATGGCATAAGCCTCGTTCTCGATCTCAGTGAAATACATATTCTCGCGGTAATTGTCATAGTGGCCGGAAATTTTCCAGAGATCCACCTTCATTACCTGCGGCCCTTGCACCAGCTCGTAGCCGCGCTTCAAATGCTCTTTGCGGGAAAAATCCTCAAGGATTGTGCGAATCAGCATTCCCCGGGGAAGCCAAAACACCATCCCGGCGGCGACATCTTCGTGGAAGGTAAAAAGATCAAGCTCCTTGCCAAGCTTTCGGTGGTCCCGCTTTTTCGCCTCTTCAATCTGGCTGAGATAAGCGTTCAACTCTTTTTCCGTAGGGAATGCAGTGGCGTAAATGCGTGAAAGCATGCGGTTTTTTTCGCTGCCCCGCCAATAGGCGCCTGCAACGGAAAGCAGCTTGAACGCCCCCACAAAGCCGGTGCGGGGGATGTGGGGACCGCGGCATAAATCCACAAACTGCCCATGCCGGTATAGCGACACTTCCTCCGCAGGAATGTCCTTGATGATTTCAACCTTGTAATGCTCGCCCATGCCTTCAAACAGCTCAATGGCTTCATTTTTGGACATGCAGGTGCGGACAAAGGGCAAGTCCTCGGAAACAATTTTCCTCATTTCCGCTTCAATGGCCTCAAAGTCCTCTTTGGAAAATGAACGCTCGTAATCAAAGTCGTAGTAAAAACCATCGTCAATTGCGGGGCCTATGGTCACCTGGGCGGTGGGGAACAGACGCTTCACAGCATCGGCCATAATATGGGAAGCTGAATGGCGAATCATCTCACGCCCTTCGGGACTGTCCACATAAATGGGCTCCAGCTCTTTGCAGCCGTCAGGAATCACCGCGGAAAGGTCATAACCCGAACCGTCCCCGCCGCAACCAATGCAGCGGCAAGCAAGTGCGGACTTGAACTTTTTGCCGCTCAATCCTTCTTTAAGGGCATCTTCAAATTTTGCCCCGTATGGCAAGCTTACGCTTTTACCCTCTACTAAAAGTTCCACAACACACCCTGATATAAATTTGGTAGGCACGAGCAGGATTGAACTGCTGACCCCTTCCGTGTCAGGGAAGTGCTCTCCCTCTGAGCTACGCGCCTGTACAGATTAATTAAAGCGGTTTTATACAAACAACAAGATGGCAGTAGCCTCGACCAAACGAAGCGGACATCTGAAAACCGCCCTGCAAAGTAATGGAGCAACTTACCTTAAGCGCCCCATAAGGTCAAGAAGCGACATGCTGTTATCCAAAATAATTTATAAATTCATATTTAATTTGAAAAAAGTCAACTGCAAACAACCTTTTTTGCCGACGCCAGCTTCCACCACCGATTGCCGCTGCAAGCAGGCCAGGGGAAAAACAATCATCCCCCGGGAAGCGAAGCCCTTTACACAAAGGCCATGCGAAACAATGCCCGCCATTGCAGCGGCACTGCAAAAAACTGCTCTTCCAGTCAAATTCTCCAAAACTGATGGCATCTGACCAGATATTCAAACAGCCGCACTATACCCAGGACATTTCAAGCTCAAAGTTGCCTTGCGAAAATCTTATTAAAAT
>CAZJFJ010000024.1:0-3942 GCA_964545305.1 uncultured Desulfovibrionaceae bacterium | reverse complement strand
ATCTTTGCCGTAAACATAATTTGCCTGCCGTTAAACGGCTGTTTAAAGCATTGGTTGATCGCTGGCCCGGCTTGCCAGGTTTTTCGCGGGCGGTAAAAATTTTTAAGCGTTTTTTTGTTTTAATTTGTCCTCAATAATCCAAGCCAAACACACATAAAAAACTAAACCGTCACGGCTTCATCCAAAAAATAGCAACGGCACCAGCATTTTCTCAAATATAAACTTTTTTTCATACTTTAGGAAGCTGATTCTCCAGTACTTTTTTGTTATCATACAATCCAGTAAACAAAAACAAGCTCTACCAGGATGGAGAACATGCCGCACAAAGAAAAACTGGGCCAGAACGATGAAAGCAAAGGACACAGGGAACGCCTTCGCAAACGCTTCCTGGAAGAGCCGTCATTGCTTCCCGAGTACGAATTGCTGGAATTGCTTCTGGGTTATGTACTTTTGCGAAAAGACACCAAGCCGCTCGCTAAAATGCTGCTGAAGCGGTTCGGAGACCTGAAAAAAGTATTGGAAGCGCCGCCCGCGGAGTTAAGGGAAATGGAAGGCTTCGGGCCGGCGCTTGAGATTTTCTGGACTGTTCTTCGCGAATGCAACGCCCGTATGGCGGAAATTCCCATAAAAACGGAAATTCTGTTGGATCAGCCAGAAAAAGTTGCGAACATGGCCCGCAGGCGCCTTGCCGGATGCAGGCACGAGGAAATATGGGGCGCGTTTCTCGACAATCAAAACAAGCTGATTGCCTGGCGGTGCGTTTCCCGCGGAACCGGGAGCCAGGTTTTCATTTCTTCCAGAGAAGTTTTGGGGATGGCACTTGAATATAAAGCAACCGGCATTATATTAGTTCATAACCATCCGGGCGGAAACGCCATGCCCTCCCCTCAAGATATCGATCTGACCATCAATCTTGCCAGGGGGGCAAAATATCTGGCAATAAGACTGCTTGACCACATTATTGTGACTGACAAAGACCATTTGAGCATGAACGACAAAAAAATGCTCCAGACATAACGTCGGATGATTTAATGCCTTGAAATATTTTTTTAACGAGGACAAACTATGACTCAAAGCAACCACTTTGATCTGGCCGCACGATTTCTCCTTAAAAACAAAGATATGCAAATTCTTGATGTTCCGGAAAATCTGGTTTCTTATTTTAAAGAAAATCACCCTTCGCTGTTTATGAGTTATGACGGCCCCGGCGAATTAGGAGGGCCGGGCAGTTTCGACTCCTCCGGAGGAATTCCTCCGGCGGGACAGGGGGGAGACAGCGATGACCCGCAGGCTCCCAAGCCTTCCGGCGGAGTTATCTACACCCCAAGCGGATACCCGGATTCCTCGGAAGAAAGCGTCGAACCGGAATTCCCGCCGATTCTGCCGGTAATGCCGGTACGGGATATCGTTGTATTCAACTACATGATTCTTCCCCTTTTCGTTGGGCGTGAAAAATCGGTGCAGGCCGTTGACGCGGCCCTGAACAGCAACCGTTTCATGTTCATAGTGGCCCAGCGCGATGAGCAGGTGGAAGAGCCGCAACAGGCGGACCTTTACACCATTGGCACAGTGGTAATTATTCTCCGCATGCTGAAAATGCCGGACGGCCGCCTTAAAGTTCTGGTACAGGGCGTTGGACGCGGTCAGATACAAAGCATAGATAGTTCAGGCCCATATCTCACCGCCCACGTTTCCCCCATTCCGGAAGAAATTCCCACGGAACTGACCATTGAGCAGGAAGCAATGATGCGCGCCGCCCGCGAACAAAGCGAAAAGATTCTTTCCTTGCGCGGATTTGCCGCAGCCGATGTGATGAGCGTCCTGAACAACGTGGACGATCCCGGACGCCTGGCCGACCTGGTCGCCGCCAATTTACGCATGAAGGTTGAAGACGCCCAGGCCATTCTGGAGTGCCTTGATCCGGTTCAACGCCTCGCCCTGGTCAATGAACAGTTGAACAAAGAGGCTGAAGTAACCAGCGTGCAGGCCAAAATCCAAAACATGGCCCGCGAGGGCATGGACAAGGCCCAAAAAGACTATTTTTTAAGGGAGCAGCTTAAAGCCATTCGCAAGGAACTTGGCGAAACAGACTCCGAAGACGACGAACTTGCGTCTTTGGCTGAAGCCCTGAAAAAAGCGCGGCTGCCCAAAGAAGCGAAAAAAGAAGCCGAGCGTCAGTTCAAACGCCTGCAAGGCATGCACAACGACTCCTCGGAAGCTTCGGTGGTTCGCACCTACCTGGAGTGGCTGGCCGAGCTCCCCTGGAAAAAAGGCTCCAAGGACAGCCTGGAAATTTCGCTTGCGGAACGTATTCTCAATGAAGATCATTACGGCCTCTACAAAGTTAAAGAGCGTATTCTCGAGTACCTGTCGGTGCGCAAGCTGAACCCCGATTCCAAAGGACCGATTCTCTGCTTCGTAGGGCCTCCAGGGGTAGGCAAAACCTCGCTCGGGCGTTCCATCGCCCGCGCGCTCAACCGTAAATTCCAGCGCCTGTCGCTGGGGGGGATGCGTGATGAAGCGGAAATCCGGGGGCACCGCAGAACCTACGTTGGAGCAATGCCCGGGCGCATCATTAATGCCATGAAACAGGCCGGCACGCGCAACCCGGTAATCATGCTGGACGAAATAGACAAAGTTGGCGCTGACTTCAGAGGCGACCCCTCTGCCGCCCTGCTAGAAGTGCTGGACCCGGAACAGAATTTCAGCTTCAACGACCACTATCTGAATCTGCCCTTTGATCTGTCAAAGGTAATGTTCATCTGCACTGCAAACTATATTGACAATATTCCTCCGCCGTTGCGCGACCGCATGGAGGTAATCACCCTGCCTGGCTACACCATGCAGGAAAAGCTCGCCATTGCAAAACGCTACCTGCTGCCAAGGCAGGAAGGGCAGAACGGGCTAAGCCCCAACGAGGTGCAGATCAACGACAATGTGATTACCCATATTATTGAAGACTACACACGTGAGGCCGGTCTCAGGAATCTGGAACGTGAAATTGGGGCTGTATGCCGCAAACTCGCCCGCAAAAAAGCGGAAGGCAGGCCGGGTCCTTATAAAGTCACTGCCGCAATGCTTCACAAGCTGCTGGGTGCGCCGCGTTTCCTGAATGAGGACAAAGAGCACTTAAAAACGCCAGGACTCGCCCAGGGGCTTGCCTGGACTCCATTTGGCGGCGAGGTGCTGATTATTGAAGCAAGCACTGTGAAGGGGAAAGGAAATCTCACCTTGACCGGGCAGCTTGGCGATGTGATGAAAGAAAGCGTACAGGCGGCAAAAAGCTACATTCGCAGCAAGGCCAAAGAGTTTGAAATAGACCCCGATTTTGCGGAGAATATGGACATTCACGTGCATGTGCCTGCCGGGGCTGTTCCGAAAGACGGCCCTTCCGCAGGAGTGACCATGCTGGTGACCCTGGCTTCCGCCCTTACAGGCAAACCGGTTGCGTCCGACCTCGCCATGACCGGAGAAATAACCTTGCGCGGACGTGTTCTGCCCGTGGGGGGGATCAAGGAAAAAATCCTGGCCGCTGTCGCAAGAGGGCTAAAACGGGTTGCCATTCCCCAGCAAAATGAAAAAGATCTTGAGGATGTGCCCAAGGAACTTCTGCGCAAAATCAAGGTATTTCCAATCTACCATGTGGAAGAGCTTCTCCCCCTGGCTTTTGGAAAAAAATAGCATAACGGAAAACGCGCATGGCTTGCATGCGCGTTTTCCAGTAACTTTTTTATATTTTCAAACCTTGCAAGTGCTGCGCGGGTTATGGCCTTTTACCATTAAAATAATGTTTCCCCGGCAAAATGCGCGCATAGCGCTACCCGTCATTCAGACACAAATGGAATTCACTTCCACCATTAAACGCTCAAGTAAGTGTCCAGAGCATTTCACACTTGAAATGCCCTGCAAGGATTTATCTTCAAATCCTTGCCGCCAAATGAT
>CAZJFJ010000023.1:18208-22560 GCA_964545305.1 uncultured Desulfovibrionaceae bacterium | reverse complement strand
GAACAGCCGTTCGGTGAGATCCATAAGGTCCTTGTAAGTGGCGTAGGCCCAGTAGAATTCGCACATGGTGAATTCCGGGTTGTGCTGGGTGGAGATGCCCTCGTTGCGGAAGTTACGGTTGAGCTCAAACACCTTGTCAAATCCGCCCACCAGGATTCTTTTAAGATAAAGCTCTGGAGCTATGCGCATATAAAGCTCCATGTCCAGGGCGGCGTGATGGGTGACAAAGGGCTTGGCGGCGGCTCCGCCCGCAATGGGGTGCAGCATGGGGGTTTCCACTTCCAGGAAACCTTCTTCCTCCATGAAATGGCGGAATTCACGCACTATTAGCGAGCGTTTGCGGAAAATGTCGCGGGTGCGCTCGGATACAATCATATCCACATAGCGCTGGCGGTATCTTATTTCAACGTCCTTGAGCCCGTGATATTTTTCGGGAAGGGGGCGGATGGCGCGGGTAAGCAGAGTGATTTTCAGGCAGTTCAGGGTAAGTTCGCCGGTATTGGTTTTGAACAGCTTGCAGCAAACCCCCACAATATCGCCAATATTAAATTTTTTAAACAGGCTGTAAGCTTCTTCGCCCAAATCCTCACGGGAAGCGTAACACTGGAGTTGCCCTGTCTGGTCCTGCAAATGGAAAAAAGTCACCTTTCCGAAGGAACGCATGGACATTATGCGCCCGGCGGAAGTCATGGGTTCGAGTTTCTCAAGTTCTTCAGGGGAAATGTCTTCGTTATCAAGAAGCCGGGAGAGGAAAAGCGGTTTTTCAAACCCATTGGGGTAAAGAGGAACTCCGGCGTCCAGCAGCTCGCACGATTTTACGATGCGGGCCTTGATTACTTCATTAATGTCGTCCACCTTGGCCATATGTTCAAGCATCGGCATGAAATATGGAAGTTCGGGGGACTTGGTGGCTAACTTTACGGTTGTGGTTTTAATGTTTTCTGACTTTTTCAAGGTAAGCTCCAGAATAAAATAATTGACTAGAAGTAGTCCAAACTGCATTTGGGGTCAAGCCTTTTTCCTCCTTGGAAGGCAGGCGTTTCCGCCGTATTCGCCGGAAACGCGCAACTGACTGGGAATTGGGGATAGCTTTGGGCGAGCAGTTATTTCAGGCTTTCCAGCTCAAGTTTTTTCAGGAAAGGCGGCAGCGCCTCCGCCTCTTTTTCCCGGAACCAGTTGTAGAAGGCGCCCCCTTCTTCAAGACCGCCGGGCAGTCCTATAATCGCCAGATTATTTTTATTGGCCATAGAGATGCTTTCTTCCCGGTCGAAAAACAGGGTCTTGCCGGCATGGTAGGCGAGGCACGAATAGCCTCCTTCAATCAGAGCCTTTACTGTGTCCAGGCCTATAGCAGGAAGATCAAGCCGCTCGTCCTGGCCGGGCTTTACAATTTTTATTGCTATGGCCCCTTTCCCGCCAAGCTCAGCCCCGCGGCGCAGGGTGGCGTCGGTTCCTTCCAGGCACTCAACCGCCATCACCATTTTTTCCCGCACCACGATGCATTGCCCAATATCAAGGCGGCCTATGGCCTGGGCTTTGGGCCAGCCGAACAGGATATCTTCCCATTCATTTTCGCTGGGCCTGGCCATGGTTAAAAGCCCGAGCGGGCCGGGAAGGCCGGGAACCAGGCTTGCCGCCTGAATTACCTTGATTCCCCTGTTTTCAAGCTCCCTGGCCACGGCGCGCAACAGCGCGTCATCGCCAAGCCCGCGCAGGGACATGATTAATTTAATTGCCGTGAAGTCGGGGCGGATGGACAGGGCCTTTGGCTTGTTGATCGCTCCGGCAAAGCAGATGTGCGTGGCCTGCTGTTTCTGGAAGAACTTTATCACATGCCCTAGCTGGCCTAGATGGAACATTGCGAACACATCGGAGTGCGCTTCAATCTTTGGATCGGTATGCCCATGAAAACCGCAGATTGCAACTTTAAGACCCTGCTCTTTGGCCGTGTTTGCCACCAGCACGGGAAACTGGCCTTGCCCGGCGACTATTCCAATAGTCCCCCCGGCTGGAAGAATGCTTGTTTCGGCGTGGGCGCTTTGCATGGAAAAACAGGTCCGGCTTTTAGCCGTCAAGTTTTGCAAGCGGCATGATTCCCCGTTCTGCGCTGCGGATAAATTCAACCAGCTCAATCACTTCAGGGATATTTGGAAATTCATTTTCAAGCGCGGCCAGGGCTTCCTGGCGAGGCAGCTCTCCTTGCCAGATTGTGCGGAAAGCCTGCTTGATTGCTGAAATGGTTTCACTGGAGGCCCTTATGCGGCGCAGCCCTACCAGATTCGGGCCATGCACGCCGCCATCCCGGTTTCCCACGCAAAGCATGTAGGGGGGAAGATCCTGGGAAATTCCGCTCATGGCTCCCAGAAATGCGTTTTTGCCCACACGGGTGAATTGGTGCACTGCGGAAAGCCCGCCCAGAATAACATTGTCGGCCAAATGCACATGGCCTGCGAGCGTGGCGCCGTTGGACATTACAATATTGTCTTCCATAAAGCAGTCATGGGCCACATGGGTATATGCCATCAGCAGGTTGTTGTTGCCGATGCGGGTGAGCCCGCCTCCGCCTTCAGTGCCGCGGTTCAGGGTCGCGTATTCACGGATAGTGTTGTTGTCGCCTATTTCAAGCCAGGATTCTTCGCCGTGAAATTTGAGATCCTGCGGTTCTCCGCCTACGCTGGCGTATGAGTGGATGTGATTGTTGCGGCCAAGCCTGGTGTAGCGTTTGACAGATGCAAAGGCGTCCACTCTGGTTCCTTCCCCGATCACTACGTGATCTTCAATTACCGCGCAAGGTCCGATGATAACATTGTCGGCTAGCTCCGCGGTGGGGGCGACGACGGCCGATGCGTGAATGTCAGAAGCCATTAAAAATCCTCCTTGTCGATGATGGCTGCGCTGATTTCAGCCTCAACAGCTATTTTTCCATCCACAAGGGCTTTGGCCTCCATTTTATGGATATGGAATTTACTTTTGGTCAGGGTGCATTCCATGTCCAGCCTGTCTCCCGGAAATACAGGGTTGCGGAAGCGCACTTTTTCAAGGCCGGTAAACAGGAACATTTTTCCCTCTTTGGAACCGATCTCTGAAATCATCATTATTCCGCCAGTCTGGGCGAGCGCTTCCAGCAGCAGCACCCCTGGCATGACCGGATTTCCCGGGAAGTGGCCTTGAAAGAATTCTTCGTTCATGGTGATATTTTTGTAAGCCTTGATGTGTTTTCCCGGGATGCATTCCTGCACCCGGTCAACCAGCAGGAAAGGATAACGGTGGGGGAGGAATTCCAGGATTTTTTTGATATCAAACGACATGGGCTGATTGCTCATCATTTATCCTTAAGATTCAAAGGTTGGAATGCGCTTGGCCGCGAACAGGCACAAGCCCGGGGGTCAGCCTTTAAGGGAGGCTTTGGCCGCAGGCTCGCCCGAGGTCAGGGCTTCCAGGGCCTTTTCCAGTTTTTTTATGCGGTTGTATAATTCCGGCAGTCTTGGAAGCAAAACCGACGATCGCAGAAAATCGCCCTTCGGCATGGAAGGCGTGCCGCCAAGCACTTCGCCGTCCTTCACATTTCTGCCCAGTCCCGATTGGGGGCCGATAATGGCGTTGTCACCTACGTTCAGGTGCCCGGCAAGACCCGCCTGCCCGGCAAGAATGACCTGATCGCCCAGGCGGGTGCTTCCCGAAATTCCGGCTTGCCCAGCCAGCAGACAGTATTTGCCGATGCGCACGTTGTGTCCGATTTGGACCAGATTGTCCAGCTTGCTTCCGGTTCCAATCCTGGTTTCTCCCATTGCGGCCCGGTCAACAGTAGTATTTGACCCGATTTCCACATCTTCATCAATGGAAACCGTGCCTATTTGGGGGATTTTTTCAATTCCGGTTTCACTTGGCACAAAGCCGAAACCATCGGAACCAAGCACCGCTCCCGGCTGGATGATGCTTCTGTCGCCAATTTTGGTGCCCGACATAAGCACTGCGTTGGGGTAAATCAGGCAGTTTTTGCCAAGAACCGAGTCCTCGCCTATGTAGCAGCCGGGAAAAACAGTTGTTCCCTCGCCGATTTTCACTCTGGCCCCAATAAAGGCGAAGGGGTATACCGTTGCGCCCGGACTGATTTCCGCGCTCGGGTCTATGTGCGCCTTGTCGCTCACCCCTTTGAACTCGCCCTGCGGCTTGGAGAAGAAGAACAGCACTTTGGCAAAAGCCAGATAGGGGTTTTCGGACAGCAGCGCGTTTTTGACCTTGCCTGCATGCTTGGGGCTAACAATGACTGCGCCGGCAGACGTTTTTTCCAGAAAAGACGCGTATTTGGGGTTGGCCAGGAAGGAAAGTTCGGAGGCAGTGGCGTCAGCCAG
>CAZJFJ010000023.1:4880-18198 GCA_964545305.1 uncultured Desulfovibrionaceae bacterium | reverse complement strand
CAAAAGGGTGATGCTTTGCCGCACGGTACGTCCTATTTGCTTTTGCTTCGGGTGGCGGCAGCTTCCCAAACCCTGTTCAGTTCAAGCAAAAGCTCTTTGGTCACGTCAAGGTTGTCGGAGGAATAAAGAACCCCGGCCTGCGCGCTGTCCAGAATAATGTCAAAATGATTCTTCTCGGCATATTCCTTGGAGGCGATTACAATCGCGGCCAGAATTTCGTTGCGGATGACGGTTTCAGCGTCACGCACCTTGCTGTTGAAAGCGCGGGTTCTGTCGTTGTGGTCGCGCATCATCTGCACCAGCTGGGCGCGCTTGGCCTGTTTGGCTTCAACGGAGAGGGCAGAGGACTGGCTTTTCATTTCGTCAGTCAGTTTTTCAATGTCCTTGCCAAGCTTTTCAAGCTGGTTGCGTTCTTCCGAAAAAGTCTCGGTGAGTTTTTTTTCCGCGTCTTTGTTCGCAGTGCTTTCTGTCACCACTTTCTGCAAATTTGCAATGCCTATTTTCATTTCAGCGGCCTGGGCAGAGGAACCGGAACAGAACAGAAACAGCATGAACAAAATAAATACGCCAGATATGGCCTTATACATTTCAGTACTCCTTGGCAGAGGAATTTAAACCGTTTACCCCAAATGATTGCGGGCGTTTTAAACAATTTTTTGTAATGGGTTGCGGGACAGCCACATGCGTCCCAAATTCCCCGCATAAATAACATGATTGCGCTAAAGCGACAAGTGTTACTTGAGCATGTATGCCAACTTTAAAGTCAGGTGGCGGGAGGTTCTTCCCATCCCTTGCACACATCAACCCAGTCTTTCGCCCCGGAATAGGTGAAAAGCTCTTCGCAGGTCAGCTCGATCAGCGAGTTGGAGCTGCCGCAAGCGGGAAAAACAGTTGGAAAACGCTTTAACGACACATCAAGATAAACGCTGACCTTGCCGGAGCTGATTGCGAACGGGCAAACTCCGCCAACGGCGTGCCCGGTGGCATGGAACGTGTCCTCGGCCGGGAGCATGCGCGCCTTGAATCCAAATCGGTTTTTGAATTTGGTGCTGTTTATCTTGCTGTCCCCGGACGCGACAATCAGGAGGCAGCCGTGGTCGGCGGCTTTTTCCGCCGGCAGGTCTTTGGGGTAATTTTCCACCGCAAAGGAAATGCTTTTAGCGATTCTCGCGGGTTCGGTTCCCAGGGCCCTGGCGGCGAGCTCTACTGTGGCGCAGGATGCTTCCAGCTCTATCACGCCTTTGCCCCGCCCCCACTGGTTCAGGTATTTTATTACATCTTCAACGGCCATTGCCGAGCAGCCTTCATTTTTCCGGTTTGCCCGTGAGGGTTGTATGTTTTTGAAAGTGGTTGTATGCAGTATTGTTGCAGCATCTGAAAAATGAAGGGAATGATATATGCTTAAATCCGTTTTGGCAATCAGTGCGGGCGCTTCCATGGGGGCGACCCTGCGATGGGTGTTCGGGCTTTTGCTCAACTCCCTGTTCCCCCTCATTCCAATGGGCACCTTGATGGCAAATTTGCTGGGAGGGTATTGCGTGGGGCTGGCGGTCAGCTTTTTCGCGGCCAGCCCCGGCTTTGCCCCGGAATGGCGCCTGTTTGTGATTACCGGATTCCTTGGGGGGCTCACCACTTTTTCCACCTTTTCCGCTGAAGTTACGAATCTTCTCCAGCAGGGGCGGCTGGGCTGGGCATGCGGGGCCGTGTCTATGCATTTGTTTGGGTCTTTGCTGATGACTTTTCTGGGGATGGGAACTTTTGCCTTGTTCAAACATCTATAGGAGAAACCATGCGGGGCTATCAACTGGTGTTTTTTACCTTTCAGAATATGAGGGTGGGCCGGTTTACCGTGGGCGAGTGGCTGCTGGAGCGGGCCAGGGAACTCGAAGTGCCGGGGGCGACTATGAGCGCCGGTCAAAGTGGTTATGACTCCGGCGGCAGATTCCACTCCGCCCATTTTTTCGATTTGGCCGAGCAGCCGATTGAAGTTTTGATGATTGTCACGGAGGATGAGGCGGAAAAGCTGTTCGCCGGGATAGAAGCGGCCGGGCTGGAAATTCTCTACAGCAAAACACCCGTGGAATTCGGTGTTACCGGGAAAAAAGACTGAATCCGGAGTGGCAGCCTGCCCGTCTGGTGCAATTAACGTTTGATCTGCCGCTAGCGGCAGACAAAACCCGCCTCATTCCACCAGGCAAGGTTTATTAAAATCGTTTTGGAGGATTTCAAGCGTGACGCGTTCGCTTCATTCCAGGGCCCTGCCTCTGCACGGCTGGAGTTGTTTTGGCGGGTGCTTTTGCGTTTCTTCAGAAAACCGGACAGGGTGTTGAGAGTGTGGGCTGGCGTGGGTTCCAGCTTTTTCAGGGAATTCGAAAAAACGCCATCCGGGGCGCCGCCTTTTTCTGCGGGCGGCGAGGTCTTCCGCAGCAATCAGGCGGTGGTGTCCAGAATGGCGCCGAGCATTTCATCCGCTGTGCGTATGGAAGCCACATTGGCCTGAAAGGCCCGTTCGGTTGAGATCATGTTTACGAATTCGCGGGCAATATCCGTGTTGCTGCTTTCAACCCAGCCTGGCCGCTGCATGGCCTTGCCATTTTCTTCGGTAAACACCAGAGTCTGCACATACGCTCCGGGGGAGCCGTCTTTGCGGATTTCAGATATCTGAACGCCCTGATCCATGGGCCCGGTTTCAAAACGCGCAGCACTTGCCTTGAACTCATTTGTGTTCACATTGGCAATGTTGTTCGCAGTTACCTGAAAACTGGTAGCAAGCGAAGACAGGGCACTGAGGCTTGGGCTCGATTGGATGCGCATATTTTAAACCACCTCCATTATCTGAAAATATATAACCTGATCTGCATTTTGTCGAGGATGAATTCGTGCCTGCCTATTTTTAATTTCTTACCTGAAAAGGAGTGTTTTGCCTCTTCCCCCTTGGGGGTTGAGATGTTATTGTATATTGATGGTATGAGTTAACGGCTTACATAGCTAAGCTTTACCCATTATATATGGAGTTTTTATGTGGAATTATACGGATGCTGTTCATGAACATTTTTTGAACCCGCGCAATGTTGGCTCAATTGAAGACGCCAATGCCATAGGCGAGGTGGGAAGCCTGGCCTGTGGGGACGCGCTCAAGTTATATTTGAAGATTTCCGATGACGGGATTATTTCGGACGCCAAATTTCAGACTTTTGGCTGTGCGAGCGCCATAGCCTCAAGTTCCGCCCTTACCGAACTGATTAAGGGGAAAGCTGTAAATGACGCCCTGAAAATAACAAATCGTGAAATAGCCGACTTTCTGGGCGGTTTGCCCAAGGAAAAAATGCATTGTTCCGTTATGGGGCAGGAAGCCCTGGAAGCGGCTATCCGTAACTGGAAGGGCGAAGGCGCGGTTGTTCAGGAGGCGGGAGAAATTGTCTGCAAGTGTTTTGGGGTTACCGACAACACTGTGCGCCGGGCTATCCGTGAAAACGGCCTGAAGACCTTGGAAGACATCATAGACTACACCAAGGCCGGGGGAGGGTGCGGGCAGTGCCACAACGACTTGCAGGCCCTGCTTGATGAAACCCTTGCCCGCATGGAAAGGGAAGAAGGCGAGCCGGGCAGCGCATCTGCCGGGAAGGCTCTTGAGGAGATAGTTCCCGCCAGAGGCAGGCTAAGCAACTTGAAGCGCATGCAAATGATAATGCAGGCAATGGAGGAGGATATCCGGCCTCGCCTGCAACAGGACGGAGGAGACATTGAACTGGTGGATGTTGACGGAAACAAGGTTTATGTTCAGCTCCTCGCAATGTGCAAGGGCTGCCCTTCCGGCCAGCAAACCGTAAAGGGCTTTATTGAGCGGACTTTGCGCGAAAAGGTTGAAAATGATATTCATGTGATTGAGGTTTCATGATGAAACGCGTATATTTAGACAATAATGCCACCACCCAGACGGCTCCGGAAGTTTTGGAAGCCATGCTCCCTTATCTTTCCGAGGAATATGGGAACCCCTCCAGCATGTATGCCTTGGCAGGCAATTCCGAAAGGGCGGTCGCCCATGCCAGGGAGCAGGTGGCGGATCTTTTGGGGGCCGAGCCTGACGAAATTATTTTTACCTCGTGTGGAACCGAAAGCGACAATGCCGCTTTTTACTCCGCGCTGGAAAGCCAGCCGGGCAAGAAACATTTGGTAACCACACGGGTTGAGCACCCGGCTGTTCTAAACACCGCGCAGCATTACGAAAAAAAGGGGCTGCCCGTAACCTGGATTGGGGTGGACCAGGCCGGACGCCTCGATCTGGCCGAGGTCATGCAGGCGCTCACTCCGGATACCGCCCTTATTTCCGTAATGCATGCCAATAATGAAACAGGAACGGTTTTTCCCATTTTCGAAATTGCCAAAATGGCGGCGGAACGGGGCATTCAGATGCACACCGACGCAGTGCAGTCTGTGGGGAAAATACCAATTAATCTGAAAGAAGCGCCTCTCACCTATCTTGCTTTGTCAGGCCATAAGCTGCACGCTCCCAAAGGTGTGGGGGTTTTGTACGTGCGCAGGGGAACCAAATTCACTCCCTTTATTTTGGGGGGCCATCAGGAGCACGGACGCCGCGGGGGCACGGAAAATGTGCCCTACATTGTGGGCTTGGGAAAGGCCTGTGAACTTGCCAAAAACCAGTTCCAAGAAGAGGCCAGGGTGGCCAAAATGCGTGATCGGCTTGAAAAGGGGATACTTGACGTGGTCCCAGATGCGCTTATAAACGGTGATGTTGAAAACCGGCTGCCCGGCACCACCAGCATCGCGTTTAAGCATATTGAGGGAGAAGCGATACTTCTTTTGCTGGACAGGGTGGGAATCATGGCCAGTTCCGGTTCCGCCTGCACCTCCGGTTCACTTGAGCCTTCCCATGTTTTGCGGGCCATGGGCGTGCCTTATACTTATGCGCACGGCTCAATCCGGTTTTCACTTTCCCGCTACACCGCCGAGGAAGACGTGGACTACGCCTTGCGCGAGCTTCCAGCCATCATCAAGCGTTTGCGCGAGATATCGCCATTCAGTTCCGATGATTTCTGTATGGCCGCCTGCCAAGCGTGCTAGCGCGCCTGCCGAGAAGTTGAATGGAAAGGCTTTTTGTCTGGGCGCATCTGTTCCCGGCGGAAAGCCTTTTTTCTTGTCATGAATTTAAAAATTTCATAGGCTCGGCGCTTAGGAAACGGACGGTAATTCAAATTATATAAAATGAGGACCAAAATGAGCAATGGGGACAAGAAATACGAACTGAACATGCCTGTGCTTGAGGATGTGGTGGATGAGCTTTGCTCGCCGCGTTATTTTGAACAGTCGCTTTACCCGGTGATGCACAGTACCCCGATGCCTTCTTTGAGCGATCTTGAGGAACTGGTCTTGAGGCTGCGTTCGCTGCTTTTTCCAGGCTTTTTCGGCAGCCCCCGTCTGCATGTGGAATCTATGCGCTACCACCTGCAGGCCAATCTCGATTCCATATTTCGCAATTTGTCTGAACAGATCCGGCGGGGCACGTGCTTTTCCTCCCCCGACTGCGGAAAAGAGCATGCTTCCGACGCCGAAGAGGCATGTGAAAAAGCGATGCGGTTTATTAAACGCATCCCTGTGATAAAGGATTTTTTACATGGAGATGTCATGGCCGCCTATGAAGGCGACCCGGCAGCCAAAAGCCCTGGGGAGACCATCTTCTGTTATCCCAGCATTCTGACCATGTCCCACCACCGCATAGCGCATGAGCTTTATAAACTGGATGTGCCCCTCATTCCACGCATTATAAGCGAGATGGCCCACTCCCGCACCGGAATAGACATTCACCCCGGCGCGACTATCGGGGACTCTTTCTTCATCGACCACGGCACCGGCGTAGTTGTGGGAGAGACTTGCATTATCGGCAGACGCTGCCGCGTATACCAGGGGGTAACCTTGGGGGCGCTTTCCTTTCAGAAGGAGGAGGACGGCAGCCTGGTAAAAGGAATAGCCCGCCATCCCATTCTTGAAGATGACGTGGTGGTTTACGCCAACGCCACCATTTTGGGAAGGGTCACCATCGGGACGGGTTCAATTATCGGGGGTAACGTCTGGCTCACTTCAAACGTGCCGCCCAATTCCAAGATCATCCAGCAGCATTCCGCCCCTGCCTCGGACGAAGAGATGCTCGGTCACGAATAGCATAAAACAGCAGAAGGGAAAGTCTTAATTGCATATTAAGATTTCCCCTTCTACTGCCCCTCATCCTCTGTAAAAAGATGTTTGCGTTCCGGAAATGTGCCTTACGCTTTATCCCTTGTCGCAATTCGGCCTGGAAAAGGATAAGCGGTTTTGCATATGGGCAGACGCCTTATTCTCTTCCCGCGGTTTTTGATGTGGCCATAAGATATATTTCGTGCGGGTCGAGAATGAGAATCACTCCCCCATCGCCCAAAATGGTGGCTCCGGAAATTCCTTCGATGTTGCCCAGATATTCGCCAAGGGGCTTGATAACGATTTCCTGGCGTTCCAGCAGGCGGTCCACAACCAGACCAAGGCGGCGGTTATTGTCGTGGATGACCACAATGGACAACTCTTCCCTTTCCTCTTCGCAGGAAGGCAGGGCCAAAATAGCGCGCAAGTCCATAATTCCAAGGACTTCTCCACGCAGGGTGACGGCTTTGCGCCCTTTCACATCGGTGAGGCGCGACGCTTCAATTTTGGTGGTTTCAGAAACTGAATCAAGCGGTATGGCGAACAATTCGCCCGCCACATCAATCATCAGGGCGTCGATGATGGCGAGAGTCAGGGGCAACGACAAAGTAATCCGGCTGCCTTTGTCTATTTCGGAAGTCACGCTTACGCTGCCCTTCAAGTTCTTGATATTTGTGCGCACCACGTCCATGCCCACTCCCCGGCCGGAAATGTCCGTGATTTTCTCAGCCGAAGAGAAGCCGGGTGCGAAAATCAGCTCGATGGCCTCATGGTCGTCAAGCTGCTTGGCTTCCTCCATGCTCATAAGACCTTTTTTAACGGCCACCTGACGCATTTTCTCAGGGTCAATGCCTTTGCCGTCGTCTTCAATTTCAATGGCTACGGAGTTTCCCCGGTGTGATGCGCGAAGCCATACTTTGCCCTGGGCTGGCTTGCCCGCAGCGATACGGTCTTCAGAATGTTCAATGCCGTGGTCCATGGAGTTGCGGATCAGGTGAACCAGCGGGTCGCCGATTACTTCCACCACGCTTTTGTCCAATTCGGTTTCCTCTCCTTCCATAATCAGTTCCACATCCTTCCCGCTTTTGCGCGAAAGGTCGCGGACCAGACGGGGGAAACGGGAGAAAACGCTGGAAACCGGAACCATGCGCACTTTCATGATAGTATCCTGAAGTTCGTCTGAGATCCGGGCCATGGAATAGGTGGTTTCGGACAGATTCTGGGCTACTTCGCTGATGTCCACATCGTTGTTTTCCTCAAGCTGGCGTGCCAGCAGGGAATACCGGTTGCGGTTGATAATCAGCTCTCCGATCAGGTTCATTAAATGGTCGAGCTTTTCATGATCCACACGAATGGTGGAAGAGGCTTTGTGCCCCGCGCCTGCGTCGCCGCCCGGAGCTGCGGCTGAGGCTGCGGGTTTTGGCGCTGCCGGGGCCGGTTTGGGTGTTTCCTGAACCGGTTTGGCCTGGGCTTTAGGCGCGGTGTCCGTTTTTTCCGGTGCGGGTTCTTTTTCCGCTTCAGGTTCAACAGGCTCCTTTTTCAAGCCGGAATCCTTTTCAGCCACAGGCCGGGAGGGTTCCTGCTCTGCCTCTACGGCGGGGGAGGCCGCCCCGGCGGGTTGCCCCTGTGGTTCTTCTTTACCGGATGAGGCCGTGGCTGCGGTAGCCTTGCCGGAGCCGAGAGCCTTGTCGATAAGCTCATAGATGATTGCAGATTCCTGGTCCATCATATCGACCATGAGCGCGAAATCCAGGTCGGATTTTCGTCCCTGGTCAACTATTCCGGCAGTGATCCCCGCGTAGTTCTTGGGCTCATCAAAACCCATATAGTTGCATGAATTTTGGATTGTGGTCAGGCTGCGGTAAAGTGCGTCTATATATTCTTTCTGGGTTCCGTCCTCTCCAAGAGCGGCAAGCGCTTCGGCGATGGCAGATTTTTGCTGGGCAATGGTGCTTTTAAATATGGCCGTGTCTTCATCGGCGTCTGCATCATTTTGCACGCTTTCTCCGGCGGGTTGCGAGGCGGCTTTTGCCTCAACGCCTTCTTTTTTGAATGGCAAAGATACGCCTTTGCCGGAGGACGCCATTTCAAGTTTTTCCACCAGTGTTTGCACATCGACAGGGGCGGCGCTGCCCAGGCCCAGATCAATGCCTTTTATGAGAATATCAAGCGCGTCAACGCTTGATAAAAGCAGGTCAACAAGATCCGGGGTAATCTGCATCTCGCCCTTGCGGACGGAGTTCAACAGGGTTTCCGCTTCATGGGTCAGCCGGTTTATTTCGTTATAGCCGATAATTCCGCTATTTCCTTTCAAGTTATGGAAGCAGCGGAACAGATCGTTCACCAGATCGGTGTGGTCCTTGCCCGGGTCGTCCAATTCGACCAGGCCGCTACTCAGCTCCTCAAGCAGCTCCACAGATTCATCAATGAAATCTTTAAGATGGCTTTCACCAAAGGCTGTGAGGGCGTATGAGGGCAGCTTTTGCAGCGAGTCGATCCAGGCCTGCCGATCCACCGGAAGGTTGTCATCCTCTTCGGGTTGACTGAACGGCTCTTCAGCCGGCATTGGTGCCAAAACCTCTTTCTGCTGCCCGTCCGGGCTGTCGGCATTATCTTCCGCAGGGGCGCTCTTTTCGCCGGCAGCTTCTTCGGCCTGGGCGGGCGGGGTTTCTCCGGCCATCAGGGCGTCAAGCGTTTCAATCAGCGAATTGATGTCCACGTCGCCTTCGCCGCTTGTTTCCTCAAGATTGTCGAGCATCTGGCGCAACGCATCGGTGGCGGCCAGAATCACATCCATAATTTCCGCATTAACGCTCATGGTGCCCTTGCGCAACTCATCCAGAATGTTTTCCGAGCGGTGGGCGAGAGCATTGATCTTGTTGAGGCCCATAAAACCGGATGCGCCTTTCAAAGAGTGCATTGGTCTGAATATCTCATTAAGCAAATCAAGATTGTCTGGAGCTTTTTCAAGCTCAAGCAGATTCGGCTCAATTGATTCAAGATGCTCTCTTGACTCAATGATAAAATCTGCGAAGATTTCAGAATCCATAAAGTCCTGGTTCATATGTACCTCTTGGGACGGGATCGGTTATTTAACGGTCGTGTTCTTTAATTTTATCCCGGGATAAATGCTACAGCGAAATTTGAGATATGGTAATGCAATCCCCCCAGATAGATTTTCGGCTGAACTCGCAATTTCTTTAGCGTTTAACGAGCGGCCTGAATTTCGGCAATACGGGCCGGGCGGAAAGTGTTTTTCTCCCATATGTTTCAGCCAAGCAGCATTTTGATGTTTCTGACCATTTGCTGCGGCTGGGCGGGTTTCACCATATACAGGTTGGCGCCCAAGGTGATTCCCTTTTGGATATCCTTTTCCTGGCCTTCAGTGGAAAGCACCACTATGGGCAGGTCTCTGTACGCATCTTGTTCGCGTACGGTTTTTATGAAGGTAAACCCATCCATACGCGGCATGTTGACATCTGAAATAATCAGATCGATATCCGGGTTGGCATAGAGTTTTTCCAGGCCGTCCAGACCGTCTTCCGCCGCAGTGATTTTATATCCTTCATTTTTTAATATGAACGCCACCAGGTTTCTGATGGTTTTTGAGTCGTCAACTATAAGTATGTGCTTGCCCATACTTTCTCCTTATGTAGGTTAGCGTAAAATAAAGTCTATGATCTTATCTACGGAAACCATGCTTGTAAGCCGTTCTCCGTCTTTCGATTTCATCACTGCGGTAACAAAGTCGGTGTCGGAATTTATTCCCAGCTGGGTTTCAACGCCCCATTCCAGGTCTTTCTGAGGAACCATGTACATGGTATGTATTTTCTCCACAACAAATCCCAGCTGGAGCCCGCGCCGGCTGCAAATTATTATGCATCTACTGTCTTGCCGGGGGGGATTGTTCACGGCCAGCAGGTCGCGCAGGTTCAGCACAGGAGTGACCTTGCCACGCAAGGTGATTACCCCTTCCACAAAATCCGGGGCCATGGGTATTCTTACCGGCTCTTCAAAGCGGATGACTTCCTGCATGCCCATGGTCGGAATCACGAATTCCTGCTCCCCAATGAAAAAGGCCACCATCTGGCAATATTCTTCCTGCTTGAGAACCGATTCGAGCGTGGGCTCTTTTTCTTTCTCTTCCTCATATTCAGCGCGGATTAAGGCGCTTGGCTCAACAGCCCTTTTCTTGTCTTGTGCAGGGAGCGGGGCCGGTTCTTCCACAACAGGCAAAGGTTCTGCTTCTTTAAAATCGCTTTCTGCTGCCTCAGGAGCCGCGGCAGGCGCTGCTGCCGTTTCTTGCACAGGGGCTTGCATTTCGCCAGTTTCAGAATTGTTGTCTACTATTGTCTGTATGGCTTCATTCACGTCGGCGAGACCAAGCGCCTTTCCGATAAAAGCCGGGCCGCCGGGTTCCGCCTCCGCCACATCCGGGATGAACAACGTTTTTTCCACATAATCAAGGGTGCTGTCCGGAGCCTGCTCCGTTTCCGCAACCGCGGCAACCGCAGGAGGCGCAGGAATCACGCTTCCGCCCAGAAGGTCAACCTCGTTTACGCCAAGATATTTTTGCATAAACAGCTTTTCGGCTGCGGTATAGCTTTTCTGCCCTGAATTGGGCGAAAAATCCTGGTTGCTGAAATATTCTTCAAGTGGACTTACCATAACGCACATATCTCCTTGGCCAGGGATTCGTATGCCTGGGCTCCTCTGCTGGCCGGAGCCAGCTTATTAATTACTGTGCCGGAAGCACTCGCCTCTCTGAATTTTGTGTCCATGCTTATAATTGTGCCGAACACCCGTTCGCCCATCTTGTTGTGCAAAAGGTCGAGAACCTTGGCGCAGGCCTTGGCCCTTTTGTCATACATGGTGGGCAGGGCCCTGAAATCCAGCGGTTCGGGCAGGGCCTTGTTCAATATCTTTAATGTGTCCACCAGAAGCTTCAGGCCGTGAACCGCGAGAAAATCGGTCTGTATCGGAACGATCAGCAGGTCTGAAGCGACCATTGCGTTTACCAGCAAAATCCCCAGATGCGGAGGGCAATCCAGAATTATAAAATCGTAATTTGCTTTAAGCGGCGCCAAAGCCTCATTCAGTATGCTTCCCTTGCCCGGGCGGTTTTTCAAGTCCCCGTCAAGGTCTGCAAGCTGCACAGAGGCTGCGCAGAAGTCAAAACCCATATCTTCCGGGGTTTTGATTACTTTTCCCCATAATTCCTGGTGCCTGTACGGGTTTTCCGGCTGTTCAGTGCTGGCGCTGAACAGATCGTAGATGGTCCCGTTAACGGTATCGGGATAATAGCGCAACTGCACCGAG
Source organism: uncultured Desulfovibrionaceae bacterium (assembly GCA_964545305.1). Taxonomy (GTDB): domain Bacteria; phylum Desulfobacterota; class Desulfovibrionia; order Desulfovibrionales; family Desulfovibrionaceae; genus RGIG1962. Next base: position 6,690 of record CAZJFJ010000023.1, on the reverse strand, counting down.
GCGCAGCAATGCGGGTCCAGGTCTATGACCAGCACCTTTTTTCCTTGCTGGGCAAGTGCGGCGGCGAGGCTGAGGGCGGTAGTCGTTTTCCCTACGCCCCCTTTTTGATTGGCTATTCCCAGTACTTTTGCCGTCATCAGAAAAGCTCCCTGGCCTTTGCGGTTCTCTAGGACTGCTTCTTGTAAATTATTGCGCCCGCATGGTGTTCCGGTATGAATGCGCGCGAAATGTTGTGCAATGATTCTGAATGCCCGATGACCAGATAGCCTCCGGGCAGCAGGTTGTCATAAAAAGCATTGATCACACGCTTTTTCATGTCATCGTCAAAGTAAATGATCACATTTCTGCAAAAGACTATGTGTGAACGCTCCACTCTGCGGAGCTGCAAGGCGTCGTTCAGGTTGATTTGCCCGAATGAGATCAGGTTTTTTATATTGTTATTAATCCGGAACAGATTGCCTTCTTTTGTGAAATGCTTGCTGATTACGTTTGGCGGAGTTGTGCGCAGAGAATATTCGGAATAAATACCCTGACGCGCCGCCGCGAGCACAGACTCGGAAAGGTCGTTGGCTGTAATTTTGATGTCCCATGACGCAAGTTCGGCCCCAAGCGTTTCATGGATGATGATTGAAAGGGTGTAGGGTTCGTCTCCAGTTGAACAGCCGGCTGACCAGATACGCAGTTTCTTCTGGCCGACTTTGCGCTGGGCATCGATAATTTTCGCCAGAATCTGGGTTCTGAACACTTCCAGTTGCGGCACGTTCCTGAAAAAGCTTGTTTCATTAGTGGTAACCACCTCGAACAGGCGGTTCAGCTCGGTCTTGCGGGAGGAGTCATAACGCAGAAAATAATAATATTCTCAGTATGTCTTCAGGTTCAGGTCTTTAAGCCGGTTGGTCAGGCGGTTTTCAATCAGATACTTACGGTTTTCTGCAATGAATATTCCGCTTTGCTCATAAATGAAATCCCTCAGCTGGAGGAATTCCTCATCAGTGATTTTGAACTGTTTGCTGCTGAACGGAGCTGCGGCTGTTTTCGGGAAGAGCGTGCTTGTCATTACATTCCCTCCGGCTGTCCTTCGCTTATTGTTGCAAGAGCTTCTTCCGCCGGGCCCTGCAAATCCGGATTGCCGGCTTCAAGCACAGACAGGATGGCCGAAAACGCGGCCTCTCCTCCAATTTTAGCCAGCGCCTCAATTGCCTTAATGGCAACCAGAGGGTTTTCCGCCTCAAGCTGGGCGGTAAGCTCAGGCACTACCTGATCGGTTTCCAGGTTCCCGAGGGACTCAATTGCACGCGCTTTTACCCAATCGTCGCTATCTTCCAGGGCCCTGACCAGCGGTTCGATGAATTCCGGATTTCTGCTGTTTCCTAAAAGCTCAATCAAGGTGATGCGCACTTCGCGAACCGGGTCATCACTAAGAGCAAGCATTTTTTGCGAGTATTCCCTTGGGATGGGGGGGTGGCTACCAAGGGCTCTCAGTGTTTCCATACGCACTTTGGGGTTCTGGTCGTTAAGGCCTTCGCAAAGGATTTGCCAGCTGTTGTTCAGGTCTATGCGCCCCAGTGCGATAACGGCCATGCTTCTGCCGTCTTCATCCTGTGCGTTCAGCAGCTGCTTGAAATAGTTGATAATTTCTTCTCCGCCCAAGGCAATGCAAGCTTCCAGGGCCGCGGCGCGCACATCGGGGTAGCGGTGCTGCAGGAGTTCCCGGATTTTCGAGGCGACCTCCCTGGAGGGAGAGTGTTTGGTAAAGTAGAACAGGGCGCTTTTTATGATATCCCCGTCGGAGCTTTCATTTAGGATTTTT
>CAZJFJ010000023.1:0-4838 GCA_964545305.1 uncultured Desulfovibrionaceae bacterium | reverse complement strand
CAGAATTCTTTGGTAAGAAGCTCAATGGCCGGCTTGTCATTAAGCTGGGCAAGCACTTCCACGGCAAGCCTTGAGGCGTGTTCATCGCTACTTTTCAAAGCGGTTTCAAGGCGTTTTGAATTGCCGATGCCAACGAGAGCGTCGATCATGTGGCTCAGGCGTTCCGGTTCTATATCCGGGTCGATGGTTTCGGCAAGCCCAAACAGGGCTTCGCATGCCTCCTCGCCGCCCACATATTTGAGGCCGAGGGCGGCAGCATCCTGCACCGCAGCATCTTCATCATTGAGCGCATCCAAAAGATAGATGCGGAAAAGATTTTTGTCCTTTTCAAGATAAAGGGCCAGGGACTTTTCGTTCAAAATCTGCACAATGGCCTTGATAATTTTGTTGCGCAACGGGCCGGATGTGCAGCCCAGTTTTTTGGAAAGCAGCGGAACGGCCTTGATATTGCCAAATTCTCCCAGGGCTTCAATAATCATTGAGGAAACGAGGTCGCTGGCTTTGTCCATGGCTTTTACCAGAGCCATGATCGAGGATTCGCTCCGGATTTTGGTTAAGGCCTCAATTATGGAAAACTGCACCCATTCTTCGTCATTAAGCGCCTGATTCAGGGCGGTGGCTGCTTCGGGAAAGCCCAAGTTGCCAAGGCTCATGGCCGCCTGATACCGGACGTTTACTTCGGGATCGCGCAAAAGCGCCTCGCTGAGGGCTGTCATTGCCTCAATATTGGCGGTTGACCCCAGAATGTCGGCAATGAAAATACGCAGATCGGGGTCGTCATCAAGCAGCAGATTTTTCAAAGGTTTTATGGAGTCTTTGCCTATTTCCCGCAAAATGTCCATGGAAATATTGCGAATGGGGGCCTCATCCGAGCGGAGCAGAGGAATAAGCGCGTTTACCACCTCGGGGCCGCGAATTCGGCGCAAGGCATACTCCGCCGCCTCCTGAACTCCCAGATTCTCAGAAATCAACAGCTTGACAAGCAGAGGGACGGCGTCCTTAAGCTGGATATCTCCCGCCGAAAAAGCTGCTTCACGCAAGCCTGCCGGGTCGTTATTCTTCAGTCCATCTAATATTTTTTGTTCGTTCATGCGAAAACCTCTGCGGCTTGTATCCCGGGGACGGATGTTTTTCAACGTACATACAGGTTGTCGATAATTGCCTGGGCCATGCTGTCGAGATCGATCACTTCATCTGCAAGGCCTGCGTCGACAATTGCTTTGGGCATGCCATAAACCACACAGGTCTGCTCGCTTTGGGCTATGAGCCTCCCCCCGCTGGCTTTAAGCGTTTTTGCTCCGTTCAGGCCGTCATTGCCCATGCCCGTGAGCATCACTCCCAGCGCCTTGCGCCCAAAGGTTTTGCCCACGGAATCCATCAGCTCGTTGGCGGACGGTTTGTAAAGAGCTTCTTTTGGCTCTTCGGAAACAATAATTTCCATGTTCGGTTTCACGCGAATATGCTTTCCCCCCGGAGCCACAAAAGCCCAGCCGTCTCGCAGGCGGTCTCCGGATTCTGCTTCCTTTACGGAAATTTTGCTCAGGGAGTCGAGCCGGGCCGCGAATGTCTTGGTGAAAGCCGCAGGCATGTGCTGGGCAATTAAAATCCCTGCCGGGAAATCTTCCGGCAATGCGGAAAGAATTTTTTGCACTGCGGGCGGACCGCCAGTGGATACCCCAATGGCCACCACGTTGCGGAAAGGGCGGGAAGGCTGCGGCGGCTTTGGGTCTGTTAAGCTTAGCCCGGGGGCAGGGATGGAGGGCGGAGGAACCCTGACCGGAACAACGGGGGGAGGACGCCGGAAGCGGCGGAAGATATAAGCGCTTCTCGCCACTGAAAGGACTGTCTCCCTGACGCCTTCGGAGTAGGTTTCATCGGGCAGGGTCTGTTTCGGAATAAAATCTGCCGCACCAAGCTCCAGGGCTTTAAGGGTGGCCTCGGCCCCCTCGGTGGTCAGCGAACTGATCATGATTACCGGTCTGGGCATTTCCATCATGATGTGCTTAAGCGCGGTAAGCCCGTCCATGCGGGGCATCTCGATGTCCAGGGTCACAACATCGGGATCATGTTTACGAATCAGCTCAAGCCCTTCCTCTCCATTGCGCCCGCTAGCGACGACATTGATATTTGGAGATTTCTGAAGGATGCTCATCAGGGTGTTGCGCATGAAGGCGGAATCATCAACGATAAGAACCTTAATCATATTCATCCTGTTGGCTTATCCACAGACGTCAACCGCCTGTACTATAAAATTACACTAACCCGCTAATATATTTTGTTTAGCTTATTTATCCGGCTTTTACAAGTTTCAACTCTGTTTCCCTTCCTCTAAAGTATATTTTAATTCATCCGATAGCAACGTAGAGTGGATTTGTCCTGCTTTATTTAAAACGAGAAAGCGTCATATGCAAAATTTCGCAATTCTGCAAACCATTATGCAGAGTCTGTTCAGCGATTCGATGAACAACGTCTGGCAAAACAGCCTGAAAGAGAAAATGGGCTCTCTGATCAGCTCGACTTCCCGGCGGGATATGCTGGGCGAAGCCCTCAGTGGGAAAATTCGGTCAGACTCTGCCATGCTGCGTCAGGCTTCGCGCAATGTGCGTGAGGCCGAGGGCATGATGAGCCTTGCCTCCGAAGGCATCGGAGAGGTGAACAAGCTTCTCAAAGAAGCCGGAGGCCTTGCCGAACAATATCAGGCCAGCACCGATCCTGTGGAACAAAGCCAGCTTCAATCGCAGTATAACGCCCTGTGTTCCAATATTGACGGTATAATAAAAAATACTGTCTACAACGGGATATCCCTGCTTGACGGCAATAAATGGGCTACTGACGACCGGGTCAAGGCGTCTGGGGGCAATGCCTCGGGAACTGTGCAGATTTACGCGGGAAATTCCGGCTTTGATCTCAGCCTGAGCAATGTTCGCGAAAGTATATACGAGCCTCTGAGTTCCCTGGATATTTCCGCCGCCGATGCCATGGAAAAACTTTCCACAATGGAAACCACCAGTCAGATGATGAGTGATACTTACGCCCGGCGGGCAAGCAGCCTTAAAAGCCAGGCCGGAAGCCTTGAGCGGCAGGCTGGAATTTTGGACAGAGTGGCCAAAAGCCAAAGCGGGCAGGAAGGAAGTTTGCAAGATATTCTTGTTGATTTTGCCATGAGCGACCGAGGGAAAATCATCAGTGGCAGGGGGTAGCATGTCTGCTTCAGAGCATTTCGCACTTGCAATGCTCTGCAAGGATTTGTCTTCAAATCCTTGCCGCCAAATGATTGCAGGGTGGCTTTGCCGGCCATTAAGCAGTCATTTGAGGTGTTAACTGTTCTAGAGCGGCACTTTCGGATTGGGCGGCAAAAACAGGTTTTACAGTGTTTTCACAGCTGCTTACAGTGCCTGCGGCGATTATGGCCGGTTCGGCCCGGTAGCGTTATGAACTTGATCCCAGATGTAAAAAAAGGGAAGGCAATCTGCCTTCCCTTTAATGTTTCCATTCATTTCAATCTTATTCAGCCTTTTCAGCTTTTTTGGCCGGAGCTTTCTTCTTGGGAGCTTCTTCGCTTTTTTCCGCCTTGGGTTTGGCTGCGTCTTTCGGCTTTGCGGCAACTGCGGGCTTGGATTCCACTTCTTTTATTTCGGCATTGTCGTAAATCAGGTCAAGAGCTTTTTCGGTCCTGATGCGGTCCACCAGCGTATGCATCATGTGATTCTGATGGTAGTATTCCTGAAGCTGGCGCGGGTCCAGTCCGCTTCTCTGGGCAACGTCCATCAGATAGGCTTCCATTTCCTGAGGAGTCACTTCTATCTTTTCCTGTTCGGCAAGCTTCAGCAGGAGCATCTCGCCCTTGACGAATTTTTTGGATTCCTGGCGAAATTCCTCTTTTACCTCATCTTCAGTGGTGCCCCAGTCCTTGGGGTCCTCTTTGCCAAGACGCTTCATGCTGGCCCTGAATTCGGACATGAGCGTGTTCTGGCGGCTTTCAAGCAATGAAGGGGGAAGGTCGTATTCCACCTTTTCAAGCAGGCCGGCCAGAAGTTTGCCCTGAGTGTTTTCCTTGGCGGTGCGTTTCAGATTTTCCTTATGCGCGGCCGCAATGCTGTCGCGCATGTTTTGCACAGTGCCTGCGCCGATTTTTTCGGCAAACTGGTCATTTATTTCAGGCAAAATACGTTCGGCGAGGCTGACTACCGTGGCCTGGACGGTTACAGTCTTTCCGGCTATGCCGGAATCGTCTGCATTTTCGGGCATCTTCACAGGCCCTTCGCCGCTTTCACCGGGGGCGAGCTTTTTGATGATCGCTTCAAAATCTTCCTGCAAATGGCCGTTGCCGATTTCAAGCTGATATCCGGTGCCACGGAATCCCTTTACTTCATCGCCGTTTTCGTCGGTGGCGCTGAAATCGACAAAGGCGACTTCTCCATCCTGTGCGGGGCGGCTTACTTCAAGGGGTTTAAGTTCGCTCATTTGAAGGCGGATGCGCTCAATGGTTTCATCGGTTCTTGCCTCATCGTAGGGCTCAATTTCTTCCTCAATGGCGATGCCTTTCCAGGCGGGCATTTCAAAGTCCGGCAGAATTTCAACAGTAAAGGTGAATTCAAATTCCTTGCCGCGCTCAACGGCGTCGGGGCCGTCATAATCAATTTCGGAAATGGGAGTGACGTTCATTTCCTTTACCGCTTCGGCAGCGCATTCGTTAACCAAAGCGGAAGTGGACTCTTTGTAAACTTGAGCTTTAAAGCGCTTTTCCACCACGCTGTGGGGAACTTTGCCGGGGCGGAAGCCGGGGAGCTTCAGATCACGGGCCAAGTCTTTTACCATAAAATTAATTTTGGCGTCCA
>CAZJFJ010000022.1:0-22626 GCA_964545305.1 uncultured Desulfovibrionaceae bacterium | reverse complement strand
GGCGCGGATACATCAAGCGCACATCGCTTGAAAACTATCAGCAGCAGCGGCGTGGCGGCCGCGGCGTGGCGGGTGTGTACACCATGGAAGAAGACTATGTTCAGGACTTCTTCTCGGCTACAAATCATCAGTATTTGCTTTTGTTCACCAATAAGGGGCGCATGCATCAGATGAAGGTGTACCGCGTTCCCGAGGGCAGCCGCACGGCTCGGGGAATGCACATCGCCAACCTGATGCCGCTTGAGGCGGACGAATGGGTGAGCACCGCTTTGGTGGTGCGCGAATTCACTGAAGACCGTCATTTCCTGTTTGCCACCAAGCAGGGCATGATCAAGCGTTCCGCATCTTCGCTTTACCAGCGCTCCCGCAAAAGCGGAATTATCGCCGTTTCCATGCGCGATGAGGACGAGCTGATTGCGGTGCGCGAGGTGAACGAGAACAGTTCCGTAATTCTGACCACGGCCCAGGGCATGGCCATTCACTTTTCCTGCCGGGACGTACGGCCCATGGGGCGCTCGGCGGCTGGGGTGAAGGGCATAGCCCTCAGGCCGGAAGATATGGTTGTGGCTTGCGTGACCACTCTGGAAACTGAAATCCCGGAAATAATGACCGTGTCCAAGCTGGGATTTGGAAAACGCAGCAAGCTTGGGCTTTACCGTTTGCAGAGCCGCGGCGGGCGGGGCATCATCAATTTCAAGGTAACTCCTAAAACCGGGCCTGTGGTCGGGGCACTTCCGGTTTGCGATGATGACAGCCTTGTGCTGCTCACTTCCGACAATAAAATTATCCGTATCGGCATTGACGAGGTGCGTACCGTTGGCCGGGCAACACAGGGCGTGCGTCTGGTGCGCCTTGATGACGAAGGATATGTGGTTGGGTTCGACTCGATAAACGAACGTGATGAAATATAGGCTGGTCTTGGTGCTGCCGTGCCCGACGGAAAGATTAGAGCGTTTTTTGAGTGCTGGCGGGGGTTTAAAACAAATCCCCGCCGCCAGAGTTGCAGCCCGGATTTTTCGTTTGTTAAGGATTTGAAGCATAAAATGCTGTAATTGATCACGGCAGCGTTCTCATTTTGAAAATAGATAACGGGCAAGCTAGAGCAGATTAACTTTAAGACGCCGCACTCGGCGTTGCCGGCGGAAGTAAATTCCGCCTACGCCTCGTGCACGGACAGCCCTTCTTGGGTCGGGCTGTCCTAGAGCATTTCACACTTGAAATGCTCTAGCCAGCGCTTTTGAGAGGCCGGAAATTTCACTTGTTCATTCCTGCCATGCCGTTTCAAAAGAAACCCGCCCGAAAATTGCCATTATGAAATTCAAACTTCTTCCCATTTTCATTTTATTGTCGCTTCTTTTCGCTTGCGGCAAGGACAAGCCTGAAAGCGGCTATATTGACGAGGCCAGGGCCGCCTTCAACAACAAGGAATATCTGGAGGCGGAAAAGTTTTATGAGCGCTATTTGCGTGAAGTTCCAGAGGGCGCTGAACGCTGGGAAGCCTGGGACAGAGTGGCTTATGTGGCTTTGAATATACGCCGGGACGAAGCCCTGGCCGCCGATATTTTTGAGGCCATGGGCCTTGAATATGCAGACCGGCCTGAACTTTATCAGGACGTGCTGATCAGGCTCACTGAAATTTACGAGTCAAATTTCCGCTGGCAACGGGCTCTTAACGCATGGCAGCGGCTTCTTGTCACTCCCGGCCTTGAGCCTGGGCGAAAAGCCAGAGCACATTTGCATTTGGCCCAGATTTATCAGAGGAGAATGGAATACGCCAACGCCATGCAGCATCTTGAGGACTGCCTGGCAATGGAGCTTTCATCCGACATGAAGGCGCAAGTGCTTTATAGTCTGTCCATGGTCTATGCCGATCAGGGAGAAAAGAAGCTGGCCGAGGAAAAGCTGATTGAACTCACCACCATGTCCACCGCCATGAACGATATTCAGGTGCAGGGTCTGTTCATGCTGGCCGATCTTATGGAAGAGCAGGGGAAATATAAAGAGTCTCTGGAGCTGTTCAAATCTCTTGAACAAACCTACCCCAATCCCCAGGCTGTGGAAGTGAGAATAAAAAATCTGGAAAAACGGAAATAGCTCTGGCGTTTATGAATCATCCTTTTTCAACAGGCAGTTTTTTCTCCAGCCATTCAATTATGCCGCCCTTGAGCATATAGATATTTTCAAATCCTTGTTTTTTCATTTCCTCAACCGCAGCCAGGCTGCGTGACCCGCTCCGGCAGTAAACAAGATAAACAGCCTTTTTGTCCAGCTTGCCGATTCTTTCTGCAAAGTCTGGCAGGCTTCTCGGCAGTAAAATCGCGCCCGGCAAACGGTCGGCTTCATATTCATGCTTCTCGCGCACATCCAGAATGATGAAACCGGCTGAATTCTTATGTTTGTTTATCAGCTCAAATGCCTGGGTTGCGTTTATATTCATATGGGAGGCCCTCGGAGCGCCTGTATTCAAACCGGTTGCGGGTTCTGTGGAATTGTTCGCTGAAATCAGGTTTGGACAACCCAGAAAAACGGCAAGGCAGCAGGTGAGAGCGCACAGCAGCTTTGAAGGAAAGATTGAAAGGCTATCTCCACTCGCCATAAACACGCACCCCGGCTGGAATATCTTTGAACACGGCGGCTCCCGCGCTGATTATCGCCCCTGCGCCCACGTTCACCCCGTGGGCTACAACGGCGTTGCTGCCCACAAAAACGCCTTCGCCGATTTTAGCGCCTCCATTCACGATCGATGCGGTGGAAATGTGGCAGAACGGCCCTATCTCAGCTTCATGTTCAATGAGCGCTTTGCTGTTTATGATGCAGGCTTTTCCTATTCTGGCTTCGGAATTGATCAGTGCGTGGTGCATTATAATGCTGCCCCGGCCAATTTTAGCCGAAGAGGAAACATAGGCCAGGGGAGAAACCGGGCTTGGAAAATCAGCGCCCATGTCCTCCGCTTTTTTGAACATGATCATGCGCGGTTCCGGGGTTTTTATCTGCCCGATGCAAAGCAGCACATTTTTGTGCATCATTATCAGGTCAGCCAGATCCGCATCAGTGTGCTCCACGCCATAGCCAAGCACTTTTTCCCCCAGCCTGGCCGGCATGTCCACAATTGCTTTTATCGCATAGGCTCCGCCGGTTTCAAGCACATCAATGCAGGATTTGCAGTGCCCGCCTCCGCCAATCAGTATGATGTGTTCCTTGTTGCTTGTTTGCATGGGCTTAGATCAACCGTTCAAAAATGTTATGATACATTGAACGCATATCCAGGGCCAGTTGAAGGGAAATACGGCGTAAATCTTCCTGGCGGGTGCGCCCGAGGTGCTGGCAGATAAGAATGGCCACGTTGACGAAATTGGTATCCCCCTCAACTTCAAGAGTTTTGGTATATTCGTGGCAAAGGGAGCGGAATTCTTCGGCTTTGCGTTTCTTGGATTTGCTTTTAATTGCGTCCGGATCCAGGAATTTTTCAAGAATTTCCGTGGAATCGTCAGGGAAGGAACGGTTCAACGCAAGCTTCCAAAGCCCCACATACATGGCCTTGAGCTCGTTCAGCGCGTCTTTTTTGCGTGAAAACTGAAATTTTCCGATGTTCAGAGTGTCCAGCTGGGTCGCGAAGTCCATATTGCCCAGCATGCTGCTGAAGCGGTCCAGCACTTCCTGAATGATATTTTCAGAGTGTCTGACTTCATTTGCCTGGGCAGTTGATTTGATTTCTTCTTGACTCATTGAGCGGTACTTGGATGATTATTCATCAGATGCCAGATAATCGGCAATGGTGCGGTCGTAATCCGAGGTTTCATCAAAAGGTGTGGCGGCGAGATGGCGGCGCATGGCCAGCGGGGCGCACATTTCATTTTGCAGCAGGGCTTCCTTGACCGGGCGGTAGTGTTCCGGGCCGGGAATTACCAGCACGGAGTGGTAGTTTTTGGCGGCGGCGCGCAGCATGCACGGCCCGCCAATGTCAATCTGCTCCACGGCCTGTTTCAGCTTGAGCCCTTCTTGGGCGGCCTGGGCGAAATTGTAGAGATTCACGCACAGGCAGTCAAAGGGCAGTATATTCAGCTCGGCCAGAGTGTCCAGATGTTCGGAATTGTCCTTGTCGGCCAGAATTCCGGCGTGAATGTGGGGATGAAGGGTTTTTACCCGGCCCCCCAGAATTTCGGGAAATCCGGTGACATCGCTGACTTTTTTAACCGGCAGCCCGGCCTCGCGCAGCAGTTTTTCGGTGCCCCCGGTGGAAATGATCTCCACACCGTTATCAGCCAAAAATTGGGCGAATGCAACCACTCCGGCTTTGTTGGTAACGCTGATCAGGGCGCGTTTGATAGGTAGCTCTTCCATAAAATTGTCCTAATTGATTTGTCCAAACCGTCAGGTTTGGCTTACAATGCCATTTTTGATTTCAAACAGCCTGCTTTCAACTTGGTTTGCCCCTGCTCTTTGCATAATTTCAGGAGCAAGATGTGGCTGGCAGGTAAAATAAAGTATCTGGTGATTACTGGCAAGGGTTAGAATTGCGTCTACAGCCCTGCGCAACCGGGAAGGGTCGAAGTTCACCAGCACGTCATCCATAATCAGGGGAAGAGGCTCAGCTGTTTTGGCGCGGTTTTTTATCAGGGCCAGACGCAGGGCGAAATAAAGCTGCTCTCGGGTTCCCCTTGAAAGCTCCTGAGGCAGGCGGCTTTCTCCATTAGCGGCAAGCACTGCGAAGGAGTTTTCTCCGGCTGAAGGGTCCAGCCCCAGGTATGCTTCACCTGTGATTTGCCGGAAAAACCCGCTGGCTTCTTTCATGACCTTGGTCTGGTGTTTGGCTTCAAATGCCCGCTTGGCTTCGGTAAGGTAGTGCAGGGAAAGCGAGGCGACACTCCATCGGCGTGAAAGCGAGCGGGCTTCTTCAAGCAGCATTTCACGTTCCAGGGCGAGAGTTTCAAGCTCGTCATCGGCCATCAGGGTTTTTGCCCTTTGGGCGAGTTCGCCTTCTTCCCGGATAAGACGGTCTTGTTCAATTTCGCGGGCTTGCAGTTCGGCATCAAGCCGGTTGCGGCGGGCTGTTATGCTGTCCGGCTCTTCTTTTTCCAGCCAGGCTAGCAGCGCTTCCGGCTGGCTGGCGTCTGGAGGAATGAAACTTTGGGTCGCCGGAATCTGCTCTGCTATGCCTGCCGCCTGAGCAAGCATGCTTTGGGAGATTATTCGGGCGTTGTTGTCCAGGGCCTGTTTTTTGGCCCAGTCCAGGTAAACCGGCTCCAGCCGGCTCACGCTGTCAAATCCGCTTGCGGCTAACACGGAAGCGAGCTGTTCATTTGCTTCCTGCAAGGCGGTAATAGTTTCCTGGTGCTGGCTGGCCAGAGCTTCCAGGCGTCCTTTGATCTTGTTTTCCGCAAGCTGTTCCCTCCTTGCTTTTTCAAGAGCCTGGGACAGCAGTTGCAAATTGGCGGGAAAAGGCCGGGACGTTTCTTCAAGTTCGGGAAAAACCCGGGCGGCGAGGGCGGCGGCTTTTATCTCAAGCTCCCGTAAGCCGGTTTCAAGCCGGAATTTTCGTTCCAGCAGGCCGGGCAGGCGGCCGTGCCAGTCCAGCAAAAGGCTTTCCAGCTCAAGGCATTTTGCCGGGGTGAGTTTTTGAAGCCAATATAGCACAGCACCATGCCCGGCGGAATCTTCGCCTTCCAGGGAGGGGCCGTTTGGCTCAGCATTGTCCGGTTGCTCTGCCGCTTGAATAATAAGAGGCTTCAGCGCGTTTAAAAGCGGCCTTGCTCTTGAGGTAAGAGCGGAGAGCTTGAGCTGCCGGGTTTCCTGCAGTTCCAGCTCCTGCCCTTTTTTGCTTTGGAGATCACGCGCCTTGATGAATATTCCGAACAGCCCGGCCCAGATCGCGGCCAGTCCGGCCCAAACCCAGAGCGAATCGCTCACCGAGGTGTACACTCCATAGGTAAAAGCCGCTGTTGACGCCAGAGCCAGAAGGAGCATCGCGGGGTTTCCGGGGTTGAGCAGCATGCCAGGGCCTTGCAGCCAGCCGCCGTTCAAGTTCTGGGCGGGCTGCTCATTCAGCAATTGGGCGAACATTTGCCATTCCGCTGCGATTGCGGAAAGTTCCTGCGCCTGCTTTACCACGTGGCTCAACCGGGCCGACAGCAGTTTGGAGTTTTCTTTAGTTTCCCGGTCAAACATGGCCTTGAAGGCAGGATGGGCGCTCAGGCTGCCCAGGCTGGCCAGCACTTTTTGAAGTTCGCCCTCCTCGGCAGAGTAACGTCCTTTTTCCTCTTGTAAGGCTTGAATCTCCGCCCCTGCCCCCAATATTGCGGCCGTGGAAAGGTCGTTTACCAGCTCAAGGGCCAGCTCAGTCTGTTCGCGGCTGATATTGTTCAGCTTGTGCTGAAGCTCGCTGGCGTTTTTTTCCCGGCCTTTCAGTTTTTCAAGGCTGTTTTCAGCGAAAATACGTTCCGTTTCCGGGGGAATTTCCCAGGCGCCAAGCATGCTCAGCTCTTTTTTTATTGCCTCAAACTCCGGAAGCTGTTGTTTGATTTTGCTCAGGTCGTTGTTCACGGCGATGTTTGCCCGGGTAAGGGCAAGGCCTGCCTGGTTTTTCTCAATTTCAGCCTTCAGCGCGTCAAGGCTCCGCTTTATCTCATTGAAAAGGGGCAGATGCTCCTGCCTGGCCTGAATTTTGCGCTCTGTTTCCTTGAGCCTGGAAAGCAGGGAGTTCAGGCGTTTTTCCCCTTTGGGCAGCCAAATGTCATCTCTTTGCTTCTCAAGGTTCTTGATTATTTCCGGCAGAGAAATGTCGCCCAGGCCAAACCCGGCTCCGTAAAGCAGGGACGCCACCCTGGCGTCGTCTTCCAGGCTGGAGAGCTTTTGCAATTCTTCAAGGGAAAAACCGTATACGGAAGAGTACAACTGGCGGGTCATTTCCGCGCAAATTTGCTTGTACAGGCCGAGATCAAGCTGCTTTGGGCCGTTCGGATCCTGCGCGAACAAGGTCTGCATTCCGGAACGGGTTTTGGGCTGCCAGAAAAGTTCCCACAAGCGGCCGTCGTCCAGGCGCAGAAGAACGCTTCCCCCGGCCTTTGCGCCCGGCGGGACGGGATGCTTCACATAAGTTCTGCTGCCGGTTCCGGTTGGATAGCCGAACATGGCATTGCGCAGGAATTCGAGGAATGTGCTTTTTCCCGCTTCATTATCACCCACAAACAAGTTCAGCCCTGGGGCCAGGCCTTGTGCGCGCAAATTGGAAAAAACTCCAAATCCGCTGATATTCAGTGCCTCTATGCGCATGATTATTCGCCGCTCCCTGTTTCCATATTACTTTCCTCCGGCGCGGGGGCGTCGGCATCGGCTTTGAGGAGATCGGCGCACAGCCAGCCTGCTTCCACCAGTAAAGCGGCCAGGGCGGCGGGATCGGGAGGTTGTATCCCGGCCTGGCGGACGGCCGGTGAGTTGTACAGCTTGCCCAGAGGACTTTCATTGCCGCTAAGCAGTTCGCCTGAAGCTGCGCCGGATTGAACACTGCCTTGAGCGTTGGTGATCCGGTTGAGCGTTTCGCCCACAAGACCGGGGCTGGCGAGGGCTTTTTCCAAATCCAGGGCCGGGCTGGTTTCTATAATGATGTCTTTGACCCAGACAAAGGGGTGAAATTCGTTCAGAGCGGCTTGGATTTGCGCCTGAAGTTCGCCCGTTTTTTCCCGCAGCCAGCCGTCAAGCCCGGTGCGCCCATTGATCCGCAAGCGGATAACCAGCCCTTTGAGTTGTGCATCGCGGCGGTCGACAGTCCGCTTTTCAACCAGATTCAGCAAATCCTCCTGCAAGGCACTGAGGTTGGCGTTCTGGGCCGCGGTGTAGTCCAGCTGGTGCCATTCCACGCTGGCCAGGCTGCAAAAGCTTACTTCCGGGCTCAAACCCGGGGCAAAAGTTACAATCAGGCAGCCTTTGGGGCCGGTTTCATTGATGTGCATGCCCTGGGAATTTCCACTATACCAGGCGAGCGGATTTTGCGTGACCATTCCGCGTTTGTGGATGTGCCCCAGAGCCCAGTAGTCCACCGGCGTCCGGGCCAGGTCTTCCATGCTGCACGGGGCATAGGGTTTTTCCCCTTCCGAGGCCTTTTCTCCCACAGCGCAGTGAAGCAGGCCGATTTTCCAGGCAGAGGGGGGCAGTAATCCGGCGATTTTTTGAACATGCCTGCTCACTGTCAGGCTTAAATTTTCACTGACTTTTTCCTGAGCGTGGCTTATTCCGTGGACTACGGCGAGGCAGTCCGCATCCAGCCCCGGAATGTGTCCTTCGTCAATGGGGCCGCCCAGGCGGATGATGCCTTTTTCTGAAAACAGGGGTACGGATTCAGCCTGATCGGCTTGAAATATGTGCACATTGTCAGGCCAGGCCCAGCTTGGCTGGAGGTTTGCGGCATCATGGTTGCCGTGGAGCATCAGCACTGGAATGCCAGCCTCCTCAAGCCTTTGGCAGGCCTGCTTGAGCGCGTTCAGGCTTTTCAGCCCTCCGCCTTCGGGGTTGTACAAATCGCCCGCAAGAAGCAGGGCGTGAGGCCGGATTTCAAGGCAGAGCCGGACAAGGCGCCCCAACGCGTCATAAGTGGCCTGCACCAGCGTGTCTTTCAGGTTGGAAGGGAAAAATCCCCCTTCGGAAGATGCGCTGATTCCTTTGAAAGGAGCGCCGAGGTGCAGGTCGGCGGCGTGAATGATAGTGAACTTGTTTTTTTGCATCAATCAGCTTTGAAACCTTACAATTGTTTGTGAAAAGGAAAACCAAGACGGCCGCGGGGTTGTTAGCCGCTTGAGGCGCCGTTTCCATCCTTTTTCAACTTTGAGAATGCTTTGGGGCCGGCAATGCTGCTGTTTTTCACATTCATTAATCGCGGGCGCAATTTGTTTTTGCCGTCAGGCTTTGAGCAAGGCCCCCAGGGCTTGCGCCTGGTTGGCAATGCACAATTTGTCGGCATCAGCCTGGCGGCAGGCAAAGCTTTGTTTTGCGTTTCTTCCCGCCAGAAAGCATGAAGTGCCATAAAAGCCCGGTCAGGTGAGGGCAAATTTTCCTTCCAACCCGAAAATATCATTTGTTGCACACTTTTAAAACCGTTTTTTGCTTTCGGGAACTTGCCTCGCGCGCTAAAGTTTTGTATAAAGCCAGTATAAGTATTTTCTGTCACTTTTTTCTCTCGGCTTTGCCGCTTCTGTTTTAAAACCTGTAAGTTTGTAGTTTGGGATGTTTTATGCTCCATAAGACTAAAATATTTGCTTTGCTGGCGGTTGCGCTGATGTTTTCCGCGTGTGCCTCGCAAACGGGTTCTTCCTATAGCCGCTACGAAACACGAGAAGCCATGACAGTTGAACTGGGTGTTATCAAACAGTTGAACGACGCCCAGATTGAGGATGACCCGGAAGGGCTTGGCACGCTTACCGGCGGTGTTGTCGGCGGAATTTTGGGCTCTGCCTTTGGGGGCGGGTCTGGCAAAATTTTCACTGTGGCTGGCGGGGCTTTAGCTGGAGCTTTGGCGGGAACCGGCATTGAAAAAGCGGTGCGCACGAAACCTGCTCAAGAGATAATGGTTGAGCTGGACGGCGGAAAAACTATTGTTGTTGTGCAGGAAATCGACAAATCGGAAATTCTTGGGGTTGGCGACCGGGTGCGGGTGCTGAGCACCCGTGACGGTTCAACCAGGGTGCGCCTGCAATAACTTTAAATTACTCTGAGGAATTGTTGATGAGCAAACTTAAATTTCTGATTTTTTGCATACTCCTGTTTGTTCTGATTGCGGCCCAGCCCGCATATAGCCAAGGAAAAATACATTTGAACGAACAGTTCTATCAGGATGGAAATTTTATCATCGGCATGCTCAATCCGGTTAATGTTCCTTTTGAACAGTACAAGCCCAAGGAAATGAACTACAAGATAATGAAGCATGTTTCCAAAATTGATGGTATTGAGCTGACGGCTTTGTATCTGAACTATTACCGTACCCCGGACGCGCCCAGTTTTTGGGAACAGGACGCCGCCACCAGAGGGGCGGTAATGGCCGCTGTGATTTCTACGAACATTCCAATGAGCGAGGATTTTGGTTTTACCAAAATCAAGGAAGAGAACAGCGAGTTAAACGGTTATCGCCAGAAAGATATTTATTACGGCCTTATGGTTGATGGGGAAAAATATATTTTCGCATTCAGGTTCATCCGTCGCGGAGGCGATGAATACATGCTCGCCTACCGGGCTCCGGTTGACAGCGTGTCCCGTCTTTCTCCCGAGGATTTTTTCAATACGTTCAAGCTGGTAAAATAGAATATTTTAACATTGAAAAAATGCATTCCCGGCCAATAGTTCAAGAGCTGCAAGGTTGCCCGGCACCAGGCAGGATTGGAGCTCGCTTGCATGGTTAAGTGGTGTAATGTCTCAAAATTAATTGCCTGATTTTTGTTCAGGTTTTCTGAAAAGCCCCGGCGGAAATTCCATCGGGGCTTTTTCACATTTCTATATTTCTGGCGCAGAATTACTTGCAGGGTATTTGATATTTGAACTGCTCTGCAAGGATTTGTCTTCAAATTCCTTGCCGCCAAATGAGTGCAGGGCGGCAAAGCCTCCCGTTAAGCAATTTGAGGCGTTAACTGCTCTAAAGCCGATTCCAGCACGACACCAGATTGCTGTCATGCTCCTGCAACACCGCTTTCAATTCTTCCTGGCTGACAGTTGACGCGCCGACTTCGCCCACCACTATTCCAGCCGCATAGTTGGCAATAATGCACGATGCGAGCAGGGGAATGCCCGCCGCCAGGCAAAGGCTTACTACGGCGATGACGGTGTCGCCTGCCCCGGTAACATCAAAGACCTCTTTGGCGGTAGTAGGGATGTGCCAGATGCTGCCGTTGCTTTCAAACAGGGCCATGCCCTCCGGGCCAAGAGTGGTGAGCAGGTTGGAAAGGCCCAGCTTTTTAAGCAGAAATTCTCCAGCCTCTTTTAATTCTTCCCGTGTTTTGATGCTGATTCCTGTGGCTTCGGAGGTTTCCTTCGTGTTTGGAGTGATCAGGAAGGCATCCTGGTAGAAGGGGTAGTTGGGAGTTTTGGGGTCCACAATCAGCTTTATATCGAGCCCGGTATTTTTAATATGGCTTTTAAGGGCCAGCATGAAATTATTGTTGATCAGTCCTTTCCCATAGTCCGACAGAATCAGCACATTGTGTTCGGGCAGCTCGGCCTTTAATTCGTCCATTATCCGCTCCTGGTCCTTTTGCATAAGCGGGAATACATCTTCCTCGTCAAAGCGCAAAACTTGCTGGTGGCGGGCGATAATCCGGTTTTTTGTGGTGGTTTTGCGGCCTGCAATCCTGACCAGGCGAGAGTTTATTTTGAGGTCGCCGCAAATATTTTCCAGGATTGAAGCCGGGTTGTCGTCTCCGCAAACAGAGAATAGGGATACTTCTCCTCCCAGAGAGTGAATGTTGCGCGCCACATTCCCCGCCCCCCCCATAAGCATCCGGTGTGCTTCCACCTGAACCACGGGAACAGGCGCTTCGGGAGATATCCGGGAAGTGTCTCCATGCAGATAATGGTCCAGCATTATGTCGCCGTAAACCAACACTTTTTTGCCTGGCAGTTTTTCAGCAAAGGAAATCAGATCATTTTGAGAATAGGGTTGCTTATTCATTGGCAGTGTGACTCCAGCAGTGTGCCGCAAGGCTATTGTTTCATGGTCAGGCCCAGTGCGCTCAAGAGCTTGGCGAATTCCTCCCTGGAGGAAAAGGACAGTTTCAGGCTGCCGCGCTCAAAGGTTCCGCGCAGGGCTGCTTTGAGGCCGAGACGGGAAACAAGTTGTTCTTCAAGGGCGGGAAAGGTTGGATGCAGCTCCCGCTTTCCTTGTTTGGGGGTGATGCATTTTGCTCCATATCCGTCTCCTGGGAGTTCTCCGGTGTCTTTCCAGCTGGCAACCCAAAGCTCCACTTCGCGCACATTGGGCGCACGGGAAAGGATGGCTTCCCGGAAGACGAGGAGAGCGCTTTCATCATCCACCGCAAGCAAGGGGCGGGCATGCCCCTGAGTGAGCTGGCCCGATGCGAGGTCTTCCTGCAACAGCCTGGGCAACTGCAAAAGACGCAGAATATTGGCCACAGCCGAACGGCTTTTGCCCACCCGCTCGGCTATTTCATTTTGGCTGAGCCCGAATTTTTCGCGCAGTTCATTATATCCGAGCGCTTCTTCCATGGGGTTCAGGTCTTCTCGCTGCAGATTTTCAATGAGCGCTACTGCGAGGGCCTGCTCATTGCTGAGGTTTTTTATGATAACGGGAACTTCCCGCAGCCCGGCCAGCTGGCTGGCTCTCCAGCGCCGCTCACCGGCTACAATTTCATAGTTCCCACCCGGAAGGGGGCGGACCAGAAGCGGCTGGAGCACCCCTTCCTGCCGGATGGACTCGGCAAGCTCGTTGAGGGCAGCCTCGTCAAAAGCCTTTCTGGGCTGCTCGGGGTTGGGGCTTATCCTGTTTACGGGCAGCACATGCTTGTCGCTGCCGTCTTTAAGGGCCGCCGGTTCGCCCGGACCGCCAAAAAGCGCGTCCAGGCCGCGCCCAAGGCCTCTTTCTACTTTTGCCATACAGTCTCCTGAAAATTATAAAATAACGCCTCTAGTCAAGTTCTGGGCCTGCGCAGCACAACTTCCTTGGCCAGGGCCAAATATGCTTCGGCCCCTTTGGATTTGATGTCATAATGAATGACCGAGCGCCCGTGGCTGGGGGCTTCGGACAAGCGGACGTTTCGTGGGACCACGGTTTCAAACAGGTGGTCGGGGAAACATTTGCGGACTTCATTTTTTACCTGGCGCGAAAGACGGTTGCGCACATCATACATGGTGAGCAGCACTCCGGTAAGTGAAAGGCCGGGGTTGAGGCGTTTTTTCACCTGTTCGTATGTTTGAAGAAGTTTAACGATTCCTTCAAGAGCGAAAAATTCACATTGCAACGGAACAATCAGCTCTTTTGCCGCACACAGGGCGTTCAGGGTAATCAGGCCGAGGGAGGGAGGGCAGTCTATAATGATATAGTCGAAATGCGGCTCAAGCCGGGCTAGAACTTCGGAAAGGTAATATTCCCTGCCCATTTTATCTACCAGCTCCAGCTCCACCGCAACAAGGTCGGTAGTGGAGGGGAGCACGGACAGAAAAGGGGTGCTGGTGGGCACTACCGCCTCGGCTGCTTTGTCCGGGTCGAAAAAAATGGTGTAAAGGTTTTCTTTAAGTTCCAGGCTGTCAAGGCCGAGGCCGCTGGTGCTGTTTGCCTGCGGGTCGCAGTCAACCAGGAGCACTCGTTTTTCCATCACGGCCAGCGAGGCCGCGAAATTGATGGATGTTGTGGTTTTGCCCACGCCGCCTTTTTGGTTAGCGATAGCAATTATTCTGGCCACGGCTCCTCCTGTGGGGTTTGGCAGCTAGCCCGGTTGAAGTAAACAGTTTTCATTTTCCCGGTGCAGATGTTTCACGTGAAACATCTGTGTGGAAGTTTGATATTTTGGTAAGCTAGAAAAAAGGCGCTGTCAAGAAAAAACAGCAAAAAAAGATTCCAGATGGCTGGTGAGGATGTGGTTGGCGCTTTTGGTTGAGGGGTTGGGCTTTATTGGCTTAGGATTTCTGTTGCTTTTGAGAATGACCAGAGGTGTTTTCTTTTTGTGGTTTTTTGGGGTGCGGTTTTTGCCCGCTTGGTTTTAAATTCTGTAGTAGTTCTTGTACCAGTTTACAAAAAGAGGAATCCCCTTTTCTATCGGAGTGGACGGCGTGAATCCGGTCAGGTTGTGCAGGGCGTCCACGCTGGCATATGTGGCCTCGACATCGCCAGGCTGGATGGGGAGGAGGTTTTTGCGGGCTTTTTTGCCAAGAGTTTGTTCCAAACAGGCGATCATTTCATTGAGATTTTCCGGCCTGTTGTTTCCAATGTTGAAAATGCGGTAAGGGGCGGAACTTGAGGCTGGGTTTGGAAGAGCGCTGTCCCATTGGCTGTCGGGCTTGGGCGGCATGTCTAGAAGGGGGGTGATGCCCGCCACGATATCGCTGATATAGGTAAAATCCCTCATCATGTTGCCGTGATTGTAAACGTCGATCGGGCGGTCGTCGAGTATGGCTTGGGTGAATTTGAACAGGGCCATGTCGGGCCGTCCCCAGGGGCCGTAAACCGTGAAAAAGCGAAGGCCGGTTGTGGGCAGGCCGAACAAGTGGCTGTAGGTGTGAGCCATGAGTTCGTTCGCTTTTTTGCTGGCGGCGTACAGGCTTGCCGGATGATCGGTGTTGTCGGTTTCGGCAAAGGGCATTTTTGTGTTCAGCCCATAAACTGAGCTTGAGGAGGCATAGATCAGGTGTTTTATTCTGTTGTGGCGGCAATATTCCAAAAGATTGCCGAACCCCACCAGATTTGACTGGATATAGCTGGACGGATTGGTGATGCTTGTCCTTACCCCGGCTTGAGCGGCCATGTGCAGCACGGTATGTGGTGTGAACATGGCCGGCAGTTTTTCCCATGCGGCGGCGTCTTCAATATCCATTTTGTAAAAGCTGAAAAACGGGTGCTTGAGCCTGTTCAGGCGGTCGGTTTTCAGCTTGGGGTCGTAGTAGCTGTTTACATTGTCAACGCCCAGGACGGTATGCCCCAACTCAAGAAGACGCAAACAAAGGTGAAAGCCGATAAATCCGGCCGCTCCGGTAACCAGGATATTCATACCTTTCTCGTGTATTTCTGCAAATTATGGTTTTTCATTTTTGCTTTCAATCTTTGCCCAGGAGTCGCGTAAACCTACGGTGCGATTGAACACCGGAAGTTTGTCTGTGCTGTCCGGGTCCATGCAGAAATAACCCAGGCGTTCAAACTGAACCTTGTCGCCAGGTTTCATGGTGCCAAGCCATGGTTCCAGATAAGCCTGCCGTTTGACCAAAGATTCTGGGGAAAGATTGTCGCGGAATGTCTGGCCTTCTGCCACCTGAGAGGGATTTTCCTTGGCGAACAGGTGGTCGTAAAGGCGCACTTCCGCAGGCACGGCGTGCTTGGCGGAAACCCAGTGCAGCGTGCCCTTTACCTTTCTTCCGTCCTCGGACCAGCCGCCTTTTGTGGCGGGGTCGTATGTGCAGCGCACTTCAACAATTTTTCCCGATTCGTCTTTGATCACATCGGTGCAGGTTACATAATAAGCGTAGCGCAAGCGCACTTCCTGACCGGGTGCGAGGCGGAAATATTTCTTTGGCGGATCTTCCCGGAAATCTTCCTGCTCGATATACAGCACTTTTGAAAATGGCACTTTGCGTGTGCCGTGGCGGTCATCTTCCGGGTGCAAAGGCATTTCAAACTCTTCGTCTTGGTCGTCGGGATAATTTTCTATGACCAGGCGAAGTGGATTTATAACACCCATAGCGCGCGGGGCCACTTCGTTGAGGTGCTCGCGCAGGCAGAACTCAAGCAGGCTCCAGTCCACCACGCTGTCGGCCTTGGCTACTCCGATGCGGTCGCAAAAATCGCGAATCGCCTCGGGGGTGTAGCCGCGGCGGCGGATGCCGCAAATGGTGGGCATTCTGGGGTCATCCCACCCGTTCACACAGCCTTCCTGCACCAGCTGAATCAGCACGCGTTTGGACAGCAGGGTGTAGGTCAAGTTCAGGCGGGCGAATTCATACTGGTAGGAGCGGTAGAGATTTAGATTTTCAAGGGTCCAGTCGTAAAGTTCCCTGTTATTCTCAAATTCAAGTGTGCATATTGAATGAGTGATTTCTTCCAGTGAATCGGAAATGCAGTGGGTGAAGTCATACATGGGGTATATGCACCATGTGTCGCCTGTGCGGTGATGGTGAGCCTTGCGGATGCGGTAAAGGGTGGGGTCGCGCATAACCAGATTGGGCGAAGCCATGTCTATTTTTGCGCGCAGCACCATGCTGCCGTCTTCAAATTCACCCGCCCGCATACGGCGGAAAAGGTCGATGCTCTCCTCGGGGGCGCGGTTGCGGTAGGGGCTGTCTTTTCCGGGCTGGGTAAGCGTGCCGCGATGCTCGCGGATTTCATCAGCGCTCAGCTCATCAATATATGCCTTGCCGTCTTTGATCAATTGTTCGGCGAACTGGTACAATTGCTCGAAATAGTCTGAAGCGTAATAAACCGGGCCGTCCCACTGAAAACCCAGCCAGTTCACATCTTGCATGATGGAATCAACGTATTCCCGTTCTTCCTTCAGCGGGTTGGTGTCGTCAAAACGCAGATTGCACTTTCCGCTGTTTTCCTTGGCAATGCCAAAGTTCAGACAGATGGACTTGGCGTGCCCGATGTGCAGATATCCGTTCGGTTCAGGGGGGAATCTGGTGTGAACCCGGCCGCCGTATTTGCCTGTTTTGTTGTCTTCTGCGACAATGGCGCGGATGAAATCAGGACCTTTGGTGGTTGAAGGGGTATTGTTCTCCGACATAACTTCCTCTACTTTGAGCAATTAATTGAAATAATAAGATTAACATTATATTATGCTATCGGCAAAGCGTCAAATCGGGCAGGCTGTTGATACGCTCGGTTTTTCTGGAGCGCTTTTGCTGCAGCTGCCCGGCGGGGGCAGATCTTGTTTTCAAAGATGTTTCAAACTGGCCCCTTCCCGGTATCTGCCTCAAATGTGAAAATAGTGCTTGCCTTTATCCAGTCATTGGCTTAATGCCGTGTTTCGCAAAAAATAAGTTGCCCCGGTATACACTTTGCAAAGCTGTGGGGCAAGCTTTTAAAAAATGCCCCTGGCAGATAGTTTTGTGCCGGGGTGTCATTTCAGGGAGTTTAATAATGTATTCTGAATTTTCCACCATGCCGCTCAGGCCCGAAATCCTTTCCTCCATAGCGGACATGGGCTTTATTGAACCGTCCGGCATTCAAACGGTGGCCATTCCGGCCATGCTTGAAGGCCAGGACATTATAGGCCAGGCCCAGACCGGCACAGGCAAAACAGCGGCTTTCGGCATCCCCATGCTGCAAATGCTCAGCCTGAAAAATAGGCATGTGCAGGGCCTGGTACTTTGCCCCACCCGCGAACTGGCTGTTCAGGTGGCCGAGGAAATCGGGCGCCTTGGCTCTCATATGCCCCGGCTTAATGTGGTGGCTGTGTATGGGGGGCAGTCCATCGATCTGCAGCTCCGGGCTCTTGCCCGCGGGGCGCAGATTGTGGTGGGCACGCCGGGGCGGGTGAAAGACCATCTGCTGCGGGGAACCCTCAGCTTTGATCAGGTTTCGCTGCTGGTTCTGGATGAGGCCGATGAAATGCTGAACATGGGCTTCAGGGAGGATATTAAAGAAATTCTCGACAGCACCCCGCTGGACGCGCAGCGGGCGTTTTTTTCCGCCACCATGCCGCCGGAAATCCGCAAGCTTTGCGATAGTTATCTTAAAAACCCCAGGCATCTGAAAGTAGACCAGCCGACAGTGACCGTGGAGGCGATCGCCCAAAGTTTCTATGAAATAAAGCCGCACCGGAAACTGGACGCCTTGAGCCGATTGCTTGAGGCCGAAAGATTCAGCAAGGCCCTGGTGTTTTGCTCCACCCGCAGAATGGTGGATGAACTTACCCAATTTTTGCAAAACAAGGGTGTCGGGGCAGATTCTTTGCACGGCGATTTGGCCCAGTCGCAACGCGACCGGGTGATGGGCCGTTTCCGCAGAGGCGAGCTGAGAGTTCTGGCCGCAACGGATGTAGCCGCCAGAGGCCTGGATGTTGATGACATTGACGTGGTGATCAATTTTGATTTGCCGTTCGATCACGAAAGCTACGTGCACCGGGTGGGCCGCACCGGCCGCGCCGGAAAATCGGGCCGCGCCCTGAGCATCATTAGCAGCAGCGAATATTATAAATTGCGCAACATCATGCGTTATACCAAAGCCGACATTGAAAAGGCCATGCTGCCCTCGCTTGGCGATGTGCTGGATATAAAGGTGGAGGGGCTGCTTGAAAAACTGGCCCAAACCCTGAACAAGGGCGGGGATTTTGCCCGCCTGGAGGAAGCGGCGGAAAAAAGCGGCCTTGCGGAGCAGTCGGGAACTATTGGCGCTTTGCTGAATATGTTGCTGGAAAAAGAAATGGGGAGTTTTGACCTTTCCAGGCTGGATGACCGGGAAGATATGCACGATTCGCCCAGAAAGAGCCCCAAGGAGCGGGCCCGCCTTGATGCCTACGGAAATGCCCGCGGACTTGAACGCGTTCCCGCAAGGGGACGGCGGGGAGAGCGGCACAGCCAGTTCGGGCTTCCCGGAAAGCATGTGAACAAACCTCGCCAGCAGGGTCGTAAGGAATATGACGATGAGAATATGGTCAGCCTGGTATTCAATGTGGGCAGGAACATGCAGATAAAGCCCGGCGACCTGGTTGGGGCCATAACCAATGAAAGCGGAATTTCCGGCAAAGAAATAGGGGCCATAGAGCTGCACGACAGTTTCTCGGTTGTGGATGTGGACGTGCGGCAGGCTCCCAGAGTGATTGACGCCATGAGCCGTGCCCGCATCAAGGGGCTCAGGCTGGCTGTGGATCTGGCCGACGACGGTTATAAGGGGGAGAAAGGCCGCCGGGGTTAGAGCTTTTAATGTTAAAGAATTTGGGCAAATCATGCTGTAAGCTTCCCGGTCTTTATGAGCACAGGTAAAAAATGATCCTGGCATCCGCGCCCGGATGCCGGGCTTTAAGAAAATGCGCCGCAAACACGTTTCGCTTCATGAAAAAAAATAAAAGCAGCTTTTGGCGTCCTTTCAAGCGAAGTTCCTAATAGTGGCAACGCTTCAAACATCCGCCTCGCCACAGAAAGCGGCATCCTTGCATTTGCTTTGCAGCAAGGATTTAGTAGGATTGCCGCAGGTTAAATGATCAGGAATAGGTTTTATCCTGATTGAGCCAAGGGGCAAGCAGGCGGGGGGAGCTTGCCGGAGTATACAGTCATGCGTGTAGATACAAGAATTACACATGATAACTATGTTGATTTCAACGTCTATCATGCCAGCCGGGTTCCGGGTTATTGGCGCACACTGGCGATAATGGCCTTTACTCTGCCGCTGGCGCTGGTGGCCATAGCTTTTGTGGTGATGGATCATGTTTCCAACAATTGGGCATGGCTGCTGTTCGCCGGAGTGGTCAGCATTTACTGGATATTCACCACGCCGAGACGCTTTCGCAACAGCGTGCGCAAGCATGTTCTGAAGCTGACTGCGGGGTATAGCGGTTTTGTCGGGGAATTTTCGCTTGTTCTGCATCCGGAATTCATTGAATTCTCCGGCCCGGACAAGGATGTGGATTATTCCTATGACGATGTGAGCAAGGTGGTTTGGAACAAAGGGTGCTATTATTTGATCGTGGGCGCAAATTCTGCCCTGATTGTGCCTGAAAGCAGCTTTGCCGGGCAGCTTGCAGAGCAGAAGTTTTTGGATGCCTTGCGTGAAAAATGCCCGGAGGCTAAATTTTTGATTTAGCGTGGTTTCACGCTTGAATTTTTTGCGAGAGCTTGCCAGCCTCTAGAGCCGCTAACGCCTCAAATGATTGCTTAATGGTAGGCAAAGCCGCCCTGCAATCATTTGGCGGCAAGGATTTGTCTTCAAACCCTTGCAGAGCATTTCAAGTGTGAAATGCTCTAGCCTTAACTGCTCTGCACCTAAGCTGGTGTTCCACTTTTCTCCAGGTTATTTTAAGTGCTTGGGCAAAGTGTTTCACTATTGAAAGGCTTGTTTTTATTAAATTAAACCCTTGCGCCCTTTTTGGGCAAGGGTTCCGCTGCCGGCCACTAAGCTGCGAGCATTTCAAGCGTCAGCTTTTTCAGGGCCTGATTCCCCTGCTTGCGAACTGGGACATAATGATGGCCCCGGCCTGGGCCACATTCAAGGAATCAAACTCTCGGGCAAAAGGTATGGACAGGAGCCTCGGGGCGGTTTTCAGAATTCCCGGGCGCACTCCTTTTTCCTCCCCGCCAAGCACCAGCACCGCCGGAAATTCCAGTTTCTCGGCAAATACGTTTTTGCCTCCCTTTTCTTCCGCTTCTGCCGCGTAAATGTTGAATCCTTCCAAAGCGGCCTTTTCCAGAGCCTCTCCCAAATTTGTGACCCGGCTGATAGTGAGCAGGGGCAGCGCACCGGCGGAGGCGCGCAGAGCATCCTGGCCGAGGTAGGCGCTATTGTGTTTTGGAAGAATGAACCCGGCCCCGCCAAGGGCGTAAAGGGTGCGGGCAAGCGTGCCCGCATTGCCGGGGTCCTGGATCTGGTCCAGTGCAAGAATTAACGGGAGCGGAGAATGCCTGCCCACTTCAAGCATGGTTTCCAGGGCCACCCAGGGCACAAGGCCCATGCGGGCGACTACGCCCTGATGGTTGCCGGGGCAGATTCGTTCAAGCCCGGCCCGTTCAAGCAGGGTGAAACGCAGCCCGGCGTTTCTGGCCAGATCCATAATTCTAGACAGGGCGGGGTTTAGCTTGTCTTTACGCAAATAAATGTGATCAAGTAGTTCCGGGCTTTTTTCAAGCAGTTCCATAACCCCCTTGATTCCTGAAATATAGTTGTCCGGAGTATGTTTTTTTGCCCCAGAATAGCCCGGTGCGTTCATAGTTTCTCCTGAAGGGTGAGGTTATTAAGTTGGTTTTGCCTTGCCATGCCATTTTTTTTCTAGTAGTGTCCGGTTTAAAATGCGGCGTCAAACACAATATTTTTCATTTGGCAACTCAGTTAAAGCCTTCAATTGTCCTAAAAGCTTATATCAAGCAACGCACATGCCGCAACAGCTATTTTTGCCCATATTGGTTTCTCTGCATAAATCGGAAATCATACCAGCAAGCTTTTAACCTGTAGACAAGATACCCCAGTTGCGGGCATTGATATATTTATGAAGCATTCTATCTTTTTCAACGGCCGCCAGCATTGGCATTTTTTCGGGTTTTGCCTTCTTTGTCTGTTAATTGTTTCCGGGTGCGCCGGGCGCAGCGGAGGCAGCGTCGACCCTTCAGCGGACCTTGACCCGGAGGAAATAGCGCCATTGCCCTACTTGCCCGCCGATGACGGGAAACCGCTCAGCCGCAACGAGCTTGTGGCCATGTCTTACAAGTCGGATTTCATCAAGCGTCTTGCCATGAAGGACGAACAGGAAGTGCTGTTGCATTTCAAATATTTCACACACCGGGGCAGAGCCAATTTTGAACGCTACCTTTTGCGCGCAGAGCGTTATTTGCCATATGTGGAAGGGGTGTTCAAAGAAAAGGGCATTCCCCCCGATGTGGCGTTTCTTGCTGTGGTGGAAAGCGGGTTCAACCCCAATGCGGTGTCCTGCGCCGGAGCAACCGGAATGTGGCAGTTCATGCCCGGAACCGGAGATATTTACGGCCTTGAGCGTGGATGGTGGATTGACGAGCGCCGCGACCCCTATAAGGCCACCGAAGCCGCCGCCAACTATCTGCTGAAACTTTATGGGGATTTTGGCGACTGGTACTTGGCCCTTGCCGCCTATAACGCGGGTGAGGGCAAAATCGGAAGGGCGCTTAACGGAACCGGGGCCGAGGATTTCTTTGAACTTTGCAATCTGAACGACCGGCTGGACAGCAAGGCCCGTCTGAAGGAAGAAACCAGGCAGTACGTTCCCAAGTTCATAGCGGTTGTGCGGATTATGCACAACCTGGAGCGCCTGGGGTTCAACAAACTGAATTTCAGCAAGTGGGAAGAGCCCGAGCATATAATTGTTGAAGGCGGAACGGACCTGAGAGGGCTTGCCGACGCCGTGGGCCTTCGCTGGGATGAATTTGTGGAGATGAACCCTGCTCCTCAGCGCCAGGCAACGGCCCCCAACAGCAGGGTTACCGTTCACTTGCCGAAAATAGTGACGGATAGAGCAGTGGCCTATTTGAAAACCGAAAAAAGCCGCAGTTTTGCCGGGTGGGCTCCATATAAGGTTAAAAAAGGCGATACCATTGGCAAAATCAGCAAAATGGCAGGCGTTCCGGTAAGAGAAATTACCAAGGTAAACAAGCTGGACCCCAAAAAATTGCGAGTGGGGCAGACCCTGCTTATTCCTGGTTCCGCTCAGCGGAACATACAGACGGCGTCCAGCGATAGCGTCAGGCGGAATATAACTCCGGGCAGCGCATACACCGTCAAATCGGGAGATACGCTTTATTCCATCGCCCTTGGCGGCAAAACCTCGGTGAAGTCGCTATGTGCGGCGAACAACCTTACTGAAAAATCGAAATTGCAGGTTGGGCAGAAGCTGACCATTCCGGGAGGTTCTTCCGATTCCGGGCAAATGGCCGGAGTTCAGACTCCCGTCAATGTGAAGCCGCTTGCCGCCAAAGGAAGTTATACGGTCAAATCGGGCGATACCATGTGGAGCATCGCGCGTGATTTGAAAGTAAGCCCGGTGGCCTTGCTTGAACTAAACAAAATGACCAAGGAAAATACGCTCAAGGTTGGGCAGAAAATTAAAATTCCCTGATGCGGTTATACATAAGGGCAGGAAACTGCCCTTTTTGACGCCAGCCCCTCTTGATCCGCGTCCGGTGGAGGGGCGTCTTCCGGATTTTGCCGGACATGGCGCCCGCTGGGGCGCATGAGAATTGAATGCGGATGACAGGCCAGGGCGTTTCAAGTGTGAAATGCTCGGCAAGGATTTGTCTTCAAATTCTTGCCGCCAA
>CAZJFJ010000021.1:15217-22653 GCA_964545305.1 uncultured Desulfovibrionaceae bacterium | reverse complement strand
ATTATCCACGTGTTACTCACCCGTGCGCCACTTTACTCAGGACCGAAGTCCCTTTCGCGCTCGACTTGCATGTATTAGGCACGCCGCCAGCGTTCAATCTGAGCCAGAATCAAACTCTCCAGTTGAAATAATTAGAGAGATTCGCATACCCTCGGCCTAATCGCCGAAAATACGCTAAACTCAAATACACTAACGTTATTAATCAAGGACCTGCTTTAAGCGATAAAGCATTTCTGCTCTGTCTTCTTAAAACAAATCTCTCCCAACTCGCTATTTAATTGTCAAAAAACTCCCCCGCTCATCATCTTGAACGGACTTGTGCTTATACTCAAATTGACAGCATGATGTCAACATGATTTTTTCTTTTTTTTCAATAAACACCCGCGCCGAAAAGCTCTCCCTCTCAAAACGCGTGAGCGGAAAAATACCCGCATTCAAAAAAATGTCAAGCTTAAACCCAAAATATTTTCAGGGGTTTGGGAAGCCCCTTGGTTGTTTCAGCCAACTTCTTTGTGAAAGAACTGGAACAGAAACAAAAATTAGGGTAGAAAACATCCACGTTCACTTTACATATAACACCTATTCATCAGGAGTCAACATGGGATTTAACAGTTCCAGCGTAAGCTTTACCCGTTTTAAAATAAATGAAGATATCCCGGACAGTTTATGGGGAGAAATCCCTTCCAGGCTGAAACAATTCGCTTTCCAGGAAATTGAAAACATTCCGCAGGAACGGGGGTGGGGCTGGGTAAATTTTGATGACATGCTTGATTCTTCATGGCACACCTCCCCGCCGGAAAAAGGCCACTACCTCGTCTTTTCCCTGCGCCTGGACACCAGGCGCGTGCCGCCCGCCGTGCTGAAAAAACACCAGACGCTGGCGCTTCGCGAAGAAGAGGAAAAGGCAAAACAACTGGGCCACAAATTTATTTCCCGTACCCGCAAAAGCGAATTGAAAGAAGCAATAAAAGCAAAACTTTTGGCCAGGAGCTTCCCCATTCCCGCGGAATTCAACGTTATTTGGAACCGGGATAGCGGTATCATCTATTTTGCCTCCACCCATACCCAAATGCTTGCCATGTTCACTGACTCATTCGCCAAAACTTTTGAGCTTGACCTTGAGGAGTTGACCCCCTACACCCTGGCCATGCATCTTTGCGGCGGGGATATCGCGCCCAAGCTTGATGCCATTGCGGCAACTTCATTTGTTTAATACTTTAATAAGATCATCAGGACTGAAAATGAACACTGAATATTTGGGGCAGACCACCGACTTCATCCTGGGGCAGGACTTTTTGACCTGGCTCTGGTATAAAAGCGAAACTAACGGAGGCAACTTCCAGGATAAAAAGGGCTATTCATTCGCCGTTTATATGGAGCAGCGCATCTCGGTGCAAGGAGGGGCGGGAGACAGCCTTGAAACAGCCACTGTGGCCGGGGCCATGTCGGAATTGCGGGAAGCCCGCCTAGGACTCAGCACAGGCAAAAAAGTAACCCGCGCCCTGCTTCGTTTTGAATGCGACGGCCATACATGGCAGCTTAGCCTGAAGGCGGAAAATTTTTCATTAAATTCACTGAAAACACCCAAAATTGAAAAACCGGACGAGGATGAAGACCCGGACGCATCCGTACTGGAACGGCTTTATCTCATAGACAGCTGTCTTGAGTTTTTGGATGAACTTTTCGCAGAATTCATCAAAATCCGCCTAGGCACAGCCTGGAACGAAGAAATCCTGCAAATCCGCTCCTGGATGCAGAAAGCGGTTGAACCTCAATAAAACATGGAACAGGAAATGTCAGAAAAAAAAGCACGCGCTCAAAGAAAGGAAGATAGAACGACACGCCCGGCCCCCCGCAGGGAAGAAATACAAGACCTGCCTCCTCCAAACAACTTTACAACGCCGTATACCCTTGCCATGAAAGATCAGCTTTTCACTTGGTATGCATGGCAGGTTCGCCCAAAACCGCTGATGCGCAGGTTGTTCCTGGTGCTGATTGTGGCCTTTGTCTGGATTGCATTTTTAACCCAGGGCAAACCAATTGAGGAAAAATGGACCGCCTATCTGCTGTGTCTGGTGGCCGTACCGCTTTACCTGGCAGTTGCCGCCACCATCTCCACCATCATGGGCTTTCTTTCATACAGCATAAAAAAGGGTCAGTTCACAGACGCAGTTCTTTACTGGGATGATGAACGGGTTGAATGGATTACTCCGGTTTACTCTCCAAAGTACAAATGGAGCCAGTTCAAGGCCCATTTCATTACCACTAAAGTGATTATTCTTGCCCTTCAAGGGACCTTGATTGCAGTTCCAGTCAGAGCGTTCAAAACAGCCCATGATCTGCAAAATTTTACTGAAATCGTTCAAAGAAAAGCAGTGGGCCCCAAACTGGGCTTCGCCAAAAAGAAATAACCGGTTTCACAAGGCTCCGTTCCGTTTTTCAAGCAAAAACAGGACGGAGCCAGTCAACTTACTTTAAAAATCTTCAAAAATACTTTTTGAAAACCATTTTTACTGCAAACATTTTATCATGTGACAACAGGCTAAAAAATTAAAAACACCCTAACCTAAAACCTTACGTTAAATGCATTCCATAAGTTCCACACCCCCAGTAAAAACTGCCAAACATTACTGCCCGCCAACCCTTATCAGCCCTCAGCGGTATTCCAGCGCATTTCACACTTGAAATGCTCGGCAAGATTTATCTTCAAATTCTTGCCGCCAAATGATTGCAGGGCGACTTTGCCGACAGTTGAGCAATCATTTGAGGAGTTAACTGCTCTAACAGAAAGGGCGCTGCTGGCAAAATGCTCTGGCGATCGAGTGGCACCGCCCGCCCCGCAGGCGGGGTTCATTTCCGCTGTTACTTCAGGCGTAGACGAATTTTTGAGTAGTACGGATGAAGACGGCAACGCCAAGCGCCGAAGGGGCGTCTAAAGATTAATCTGCTCCAGAGAAGCTCCTTTTTTGATACGACCGACTTTGATATAACCGTTTTTTACAGAAGAGAAAGGCGGTACCAAATCATACTGGTTGTGGGGCATTTGCTGAAAAGACACATCTTCTCCAAAATAACCAATAAAATGTTGCCGCAAATGCTCAATTGGTTTAAAACCAAACTCGATTTAAATGTGCGACCCCACGCTGAAGTACTTACCAACACAATAATTGGACTGGGTTAACAGCAGTCAAAGATTTTCACTTTGCCGGAGGGCAGACAACAATGGGAAACAAAAAAAATTATGCTGCACTCTTTGCTGCTTTAGCCGTAACCCTGCCTGGCCTTACCGTCAGGCTGGGCAATTTCTACGGTGACATTAACCCCCTGTTCCTGCTGCTCCTCACTGGAATTGGAATTCTGGGCGCGGCGTTCATGCTCACCTGGGCCTGCGAAGTTGCTCAGATGGATATCCCCCAGACCCTGGCTCTTGCCATAGTCGCTTTTATTGCAGTTCTGCCAGAGTACGCGGTAGACATGTATTTCACCTGGATGGCGGGGCAGGCGCCTGGATCAGCCTATTCCCACTATGCAATAGCAAACATGACCGGAGCCAACCGGCTGCTGATTGGCGTGGGCTGGAGCATAGTCGCGCTCCTTTATCTGCTGAAATACAAAAAAGAAGTCATCCTTGAACCGGAACGCCGCACCGAGATGCTGTTTCTGGGCCTTGCCACAATTTATGCATTCCTGATTCCGCTCAAGGGTTCGCTTGAATGGTACGACTCCATTGTCTTTATCGGAATGTATATAGTGTATATCGCAATTCTCTCCAGACGCCCGGCAGAGGCCGAAGAATGCGAGGGAGTCGCGGAACTGCTTGCCAACCTGCCGCCTAAGAAACGGCGCTCGATGTTTGCCATCCTGTTTATCTATTCGGCGTTAATTATTCTGGCCAATGCGGAGCCCTTCAGCGAAAGCCTGGTTGCTTCCGGAAAAATTCTTGGCATAGACGAATTCCTGCTTGTTCAGTGGCTGGCGCCTGTTGCCTCCGAGGCCCCGGAATTTATTGTGGCCATTTTGTTCGCATTGAAAGCCAGGGCCAATCTGGCTCTTGGAAGCCTGCTGTCTTCCAAGCTCAATCAGTGGACCCTGCTGGTGGGGATGATTCCGCTGGTTTTCGCCATGTCTTCCGGACAGCTAAGCTTTCCGCTTCCCATGGATGACCACCAGCTTAGCGAAATCCTGCTTACCGCAGCCCAATCCCTGTTCGCCCTGGCCCTTATACTCAATTTGCGTTTGGGCATGCGGGGAGCGCTTACCTTGCTGATATTGTTTTTCGCGCAATTTAGCGCCCCAATTTACCAGCCCGGCCTGGAAAGCCTGATGGGACTGGAACATAAGCCGGACCGCCTGCATGATATTTACTCTTTTGTGTATATAATTCTGGGAATTGCCCTCATGGTTGACCAACGCAAGGCGCTGCCCAAACTGTTAAAAGGATTTTCCCAATAAATGCGTGTGGATGCGGCAAGTAAGTTCTTTTTAATCTAACACTTGCCTGCCAGTAACTTAATTGATATGTGGTGAAGGTGAGACGAAGGGTTGAAACCGTTTTTCCGGCCCTTTTGCAGCTTGTTGCCCAGAACATTCGCTTTACGGAGCGTCCCCTCCGGATTGCAAGCATTGGGATGCTGCGCTCCTGCCCTTTTACGATTCCGAAAAAATCAGATTTTTGAGGATGCGGGCGATACTGCCGGAGAGACCATTCAACATGCCGGACCCAACTCATTCTCTCGTGTGGATTCAAGAGATTGAGCCATGACGGCGACTTTATTAAAAAAACTGATGACTGCAAATGGGAATGGCATAATTTGATTTTTCCCTGTTGGCTGGTGCAAAGACAAACTCCCAACAAGACGCCGGGCCCGGCCCAAAACACCCGGCAGTCCATGCAAGCGCATCGGATTAAAGCATACCGGACTGATACGCCCAACAGCGGCGCATCGGCCGATAGAATACAAGGAGAATAAAATGGCTACATGGAAGCAAGGCGAACCGCTGATAGTTGCAGTGGTGGGAGCCACTGGGGCTGTGGGCGCAGAAATGCTCAAAACCCTGGAAATGAGAGATTTTCCCGCAGACAAAATTATACCTTTGGCGTCAAGCCGCTCTGTTGGCAAAACCATCACTTACAAAGGGCAGGAAATCAAAGTTCAGGAGCTGAAGGAAGATTCTTTCAAAGGGGTGCACATTGCTCTTTTTTCGGCCGGGGGGGGCACTTCTGAAAAATTCGCGCCCTTTGCCGTAAAAAGCGGATGCACCGTGATAGACAACTCCAGCCAGTGGCGCATGGATGACCGCTGCCCTCTGGTTGTGCCGGAAGTAAACCCGGAGGCCCTGGAAAAACACCAGGGAATCATCGCCAATCCCAATTGTTCCACCATTCAGATGCTGGTGGCTTTGAAACCCTTGCATGATGCGGCCAAAATCAAACGTGTGGTTGTTTCCACCTATCAGGCGGTTTCCGGCACCGGGCAGAAGGCAATTGTGGAGCTTGAAAATCAAGTGCGCCAGATGTTCAATATGCAAGACCCTGAAATCAAGGTATACCCATATCAGATTGCGTTCAACTGTCTGCCGCAGATTGATATGTTCCTGGAAAACGGATACACAAAAGAAGAAATGAAGATGGTGAACGAAACGCATAAAATGCTTGACCCCAGCATCAAGGTAACGGCTACCACCGTGCGGGTTCCTGTATTTTACGGGCATAGCGAGTCCATCAATATAGAAACCGAAAGAAAACTCACCGCTAATGAGGCGCGGGCGGTTCTGAGCCGCGCTCCCGGAATTCAGGTTTACGACAATCCTGCGGAAAAGTTTTATCCCATGCCCATTATGGCGGCAGGTGAGGACGAGGTCTTCGTAGGACGCATCCGTGAGGACGAGAGCATTGAAAACGGCCTCAATTTCTGGTGTGTTGCCGACAACATCCGTAAAGGAGCAGCCCTGAACGCCGTACAAATTGCGGAAATGCTGCTTGAAAAAAACTTGGTCCATGTCAGCAATCCAGATAAATTCATCTAGACTTTAATCCAAACTCGGCAGAAAAGGCGGAAATCCGCCTTTTCTGCCTTTCAAAAAACACAATGCTGAAGAATATAACTGCCCAAGAATATGTGGAAAAACTGCTCTCCCTGCAAAGACCGGGCGAACATAATTTTTTGTCTTTCTACGACCACCGGGTTGGCTCAATATGCACCAACCCCCGTCTGATGCTCATGCCACTTGACGACCACATGGCCCACAGAGGAGATGGAGTTTTTGAAACCATCAAGGGCGAACGGGGCAGAATGTACCAATTGCCGGAGCACATCGCCAGGCTGGAAAACTCTGCCCGGAGCATGGATTTAACTCCGCCCTGCTCCTATTCGGACATCCAGCGTTACATACTGCAGGTGGCAAAGGCCAGCGGAGAAGACAACTGCATGGTTCGCATGCTTATCGGCCGCGGGCCTGGCGGCTTTGGCATAGACCCGGCGGAGTGCCCTGAAGCGAGCCTCTATATTGCTGCCTACCGCTTCAAACCCAAAACCGAAGACTTCTATAAAAGAGGGCAGCAGGCCTTTCGCAGCAAATATCCAGCCCGGGACGCGCACACGGCAAAAATCAAAAACACGAACTATCAAACCAGCGTGGCAATGATCCGGGAAGCCAAAGAACGCGGCCTTGACCTCGCCATTTCATTTGACCAGAACAACCATCTGGCGGAAGCGGCCATAGCCAACATTTGCATGGTCTGCGAAAACGCGGCAGGGCAAGACATCCTGGTTGTGCCGGAGTTTACCCACGCCCTGCCCGGAACAACAATTCTGCGCACTATGGAGCTGGTAAAACCGTTCATGGATGTGGAAATACGCAAAATCAACGAGGAAGAGCTTTCCACATCAAAAGAACTGCTTGTTTCCGGAACCACCATTTCCTGCGCCGCGATAGTTTCTTATGAAGGCAAAGCCATAAATGACGGAAAGCCCGGCCCCTGGTCAATAAAAATAAAAGAGCTCCTTGACCGCGACCTAGAAGAAAACGGCGTCAAATTCAAATAACTTTTTAAGGTTTCGGACAGATGACAAAAGTATTGCACATAGATTTGGGGCGCCACATGCGGGGAGGGCAATGGCAGGTGTTTTATCTGGCCCGGTTCCAAAAGCAGGAAGGCCGCTACATCCCTGTGGTCGCCTGCCCAAAAGGCGCGCCTCTCGCCATAAAGCTCAAGGAAATTGATATTGAGGTTGTTGAACTCGCTTCCATGCCGCATTGGAACCCCCTTCCGTTCATCAAGCTGCTTTGCGCATGGCGCAAACATAAATTTTCCATAATCCACACCCACGATGCCAAGGCTGCCGCCTGCGGGGCAATGCTGAAACGCTTTCTGGGCAAAAAAACGCGCCTCGTTCACACCCGCCGGGTTTCCTACCCCGTAAAAAGGCATTCCA
>CAZJFJ010000021.1:11370-15207 GCA_964545305.1 uncultured Desulfovibrionaceae bacterium | reverse complement strand
CGCAAAATACAAAGCCGCGGATGCCGTTGTGGGGGTAAGCCAAGACACTGCTAACAGTTTGCAGAATTCCGGAATCCCTGCAGCCCAGCTTTGCGTAATCCATTCCGGCATAGACCTGACAAGATATGCCCCAAGAATTCCCCAAAACCATGAACGCCTCATTTTTTTGGTGGTTGGCGCGCTTACGCCGCAAAAAGGCCATACCGTGCTGATCAAGGCGATGAAACACCTGCTGGAAGCCGCAGACATGCCGCCCTGGGAAGTGCGGGCAATTGGAGACGGGCCTCTTTTCGACAGCATTCTGGCGGAAGCCAGGGCGCTGAAAGTAGATTCCCGGCTTTCCCTGCTTGGCCGCCAGGACGCCAGCCAAATAATGCCCTTTTGCGACGTCATGGTAGTTCCCTCGGTTGACGGCGAAGGAAGCAGCGGAACCATCAAAGAGGCGTGGGCGGTAGGCCTGCCTCTTATCTGTTCCAGCCTTGCAGCCAACCTTGAACTTGTGGACAATGAACGAAACGGACTTGTGTTTATTAGCGGGCAGGACAAGGCCCTTGCAGACGTCATGCGCAAACTTGCATTGACTCCGGCCCTTTGTGAGTTTCTGGTCAATTCGGGACGGGAGTCCGTGCAGCATTACACCGCTGAAAAAATGGCAGCTTCATATACCCGGCTTTATAACCGTATTCTGAACTTTTAGAACAATTTTGCTCAGGAATGCCGCTTGGAGCAGATTTATTTTAGACTACCCCACGGCATTATCAGCGTTTAGAAGCTCCAGCCACTTTTACCCGGCCCAAATCACCGGCCAGCCTGTTCAATTTACGGCAGGCTTTTTTGTAATCAAAATTTTACGGTCAATGCCCGCTTCCTCCAATTTTTTGGAGAACGGCCTGGTATCTTCCGGAGTGCCTCTGAACCTGACGTTAATGCGATATATTTTTCCGCTGTCTTTTTGCGCTTCCAGCACAAAGGCGTCTATCCCTCTGGCCATAAGTTTGCTCTTAAGGGTTTCCGCGCCTTTTTTGTCGGTGCTTGCCGCAACCTGGTATACATAGTCAAAAACACCTTCTCCCGGCTCTACTTTCGCTATCGGCTTCACCTGCCCATGTGAGGCCGAGGCTTGCGCCTGCGCCAGCTGCTTTGTTTCCACAGCCGGCTCTGCCGGCTTCACTTTTTTAGGTGGAATATTTGTGGCAAGCGGAGCATTGGTCAAATCCTCGTTTGTGGGTTTGGTCTTTAAATTGCCCATAAAACTAAGGTTTTCCGGTTGAAGTATCTTGTCCATAGAAGCCGCAGGCTTTTCAGGTTCGATTGCAGGTTCTGGAGTTGTTTCATTCTGAGACGGCATAAGAGCGGCAATTTCCGGCACCATGTCCTCAGGATTTTCTCCGCGCCCAACCAATATTCCGATGAAAAATGCCCAAATCAGAAGAAATACGCACAAAACCCCCAGCATCAAAGCCCTAAAAAGACTGATTTTAAGTTCGATGCCGGAAAATTTCGCCTTAACTCCACTTTCCTTTGAATCGCGGTATGCATTCATTTTGATTTACTCACATCTTTTCAGGTGCGGAAACACCAAGAAGATTAAGACCCGTTTTCAAAACATACCCTACTGCCGCAAGCATGGAGAGCCTGGCTTTAACCAGCTCCATGCTGCTTTCGGCAAGAATGGGCACCGCCGCATAATAACTGTGCAGCCCGGCCGCAAGTTCCATCAAATAGAAACTGATATGGTGGGGGGCGAGCATGGCGGCGCTTTCCCCAAGCATTGCCGGGAAGGCATCGAGCATTCTGACAAGCTGAAGATCATCTTCCGAACTAAGGCAAGCCAGTTCTCCCGGGCTAGTTCTGGCTTCTCGATAATCGCCGCAGAACAAGCCTTTTTCCCCGGCTTTGGAAAAAAGGTTGCAAATTCGGGCATGGGCGTATTGCACATAATAGACCGGATTGTCCATGCTTTTGCTCTTTACCAGCTCAAGGTCAAAGTCCAGCGGGCTGTCGCCCTTGCGGGAAAGGAACATGAATCTGGCCGCATCCACTCCGACTTCGTCCAAAACATCTATCAAGGTTTCAAACTGCCCGGCGCGAGTGGACATGGCAACCTGTTCACCGCCCTTAAGCCAGTTCACCATCTGGATAATAATCGCTTCAAATGCGGCGGGATCGTGCCCAAGAGCCTGCAATGCCGCTTTCATGCGGGGAATGTAGCCGTGGTGGTCTGCGCCCAGCACGTCCACCAGCAGGTCAAAACCGCGCTCATACTTTTGCTCGTGGTATGCAATATCTGTGGTCACATAAGTCAAGTCGCCGTTCGATTTACGCAATACCCGGTCTTTGTCGTCCCCGAAACTGCTGCTTTTGAACCATAAGGCGCCTTCTTCCTCAAACAAAAGCCCGTCTTGCTCAAAACGCTTCAAAACACTGTCAACAGCTCCGCTTTGCAGTATGGCCCGTTCGGAACTCCACATGTCAAACTTCACTCTGAATTCTTCCAGGTCTTCTCTTATCCATTCAAGAATGAGCTTATGGGCATACTCAAAACAAATTTTCCGCCCTTCCTCAGGAGAAAGTTCAAGCAAATCGGGGCGGCGTTCCAGCATATCCCTGGCAATTCCGATTATATAGTCGCCTTTGTAAAAATCTTCCGGAATTTCAGGCTTCCGCCCGGCCAGCTCAAGGGCTCTCACCCATACGGAGTTCCCTAAAGTCGCCATCTGGCGGCCGGCGTCATTAACATAATATTCACATTCAACCTTATGCCCGGTAAACCTTAATAGCCTTGCCAGACTGTCGCCCATAGCCGCTCCCCGGCCATGCCCTATGTGCAGCGGCCCGGTTGGATTGGCGGAAACGAACTCGATCTGCACTTTCCTGGAACTATCGGTTGCCAGAATGGAGCCGAAATCCACATTTCTGCCCAGCACCTCAAGCACCACGCAGTGCCAGAATTCGGGGGCGAAGCACACGTTGATAAACCCGGCCCCAGCCACCTCAACCGTTGAAATCATCCTGTCATTTTGAATGGAGGCAGCCAGCTCTGCGGCAATATCCCTGGGTGCCCGGCGCGCCTTCTTTGCAAGCAGCATAGCCACGTTGCAGGCCAAATCGCCAAACTTCCTTTCCTTGGGCTGCTCGGTCTGCACCTTCTCTGGCCAGGCAAGACCAAGCTTCTCCACTGCCTCTTTCAGCTTTACATTCAAATATTCCGCTGCGCGCATATTTTCCTTTATCTCAAATCATCGGGCAAATTTGCAATCTGTTCTTCATTGCAGGCGAAAAAGAGTTCAGGCGACTCTCCATCGCCAACAGCTTCAAGGCAGGCTGGAACCATTTTCGAAACCACAGCTTTGGGGCCGAGTTCAAGCCACTTTACGGCTCCATCGGCATACATGTTCCGCACCGTATCAATCCAAAGCACCGGGGAAACCATCTGCCTGGGCATAATTTCCGCCAGAGACAGCCCGTCCGATACGGCCGTTCCGGTCACATTGGTATAAACAGGAAAGGACGGATTGTTCCAGTTAAGTTTTTTAAGGGCCTGGGCAAGCTCCAACGCCGCCTCTTCCATAAGAGGGCTGTGAAACGCCCCGCTAACCGCGAGAGGCACAGCCCGCCCCTTTTCTTCTTTGACAAGCTCGGCCATTTCGGCCACGGCTTTTTTGGTTCCGCTAACCACAAACTGCTCGGGAGTGTTACGGTTAGCCACAATTATAATTTCCTGGGTCACTTTGGCCGCATGCCCGGCAAGCTCCGACACAACATCGAAAGGCAGTTTCAAAATTGCCGCCATGCCGCCCTTGCCGGACGGGTCGGCTTCGGCCATAAGGCGTCCGC
>CAZJFJ010000021.1:5415-11360 GCA_964545305.1 uncultured Desulfovibrionaceae bacterium | reverse complement strand
TTATGGTAAGCGCACTGTATTCGCCCAGGCTATGCCCCGCTACGCAAGCCGGTTTCGCTCTTCTCGCGGCCTTCATCCAAAGGGCGACGTTCACCACCGTAAGCGCCGGTTGCAAATTTCTGGTGTCGGCCATGGCTTCGTCATCGCCGTCCCAATATATTTCACGCAGAGGAATACCGGAGACACGCTCGCTCTGTTTCCAGATGTCCATTATCTCGGAATCAGAATCCGCCAGTTCCCTGCCCATGCCTGAAGATTGAGAGCCCTGACCGGGAAACAATAAAGCTAAACTCATTTCATACTCCTGTTTCAGATCATTGGTTCTTTAAAAGAGGATATCTGCCGCAGGTGAATTTCTCCCCCTCAGGGCAATATCCCAGACGTTCGCATTTGGCGCCGGCAGCGGCAAATACCACAGGAACAGCCTCTTTGGCAAGTTTTAGCATCTTGTTGGCCATCTGCCTGATTTCCCACTGAGCCCGCGTGCAACAGCGTTCCTCAAAAAAGTTGAGCAGGCTACGGCAATTCATGGAGATCACAATTCTGGTTTCCGCCGCCTGGGGTAGCACAAAACGGGCATCTTCCGATGCCTGGGTAGAAGTTCTTCCCGCGTCTATCAACATACTGCGAAGCTCATGGTAGGCATCCCCGATCATTTCCATGCACTGCTCAAACTTCTCCCTGGAATCGGGATTTGCGGCAATAACCGGTGGCAGTATGTAATCAAAACCAGAACCGTCCACATAGCGCTGGCTCTGCTGCGAATAGGAAGCTATGCGGTGGCGCACCAACTGGTGGGTTAGCGCGCGCGACACCCCTTCCACTGCGAAAGTGAGGCTTACATGCTCGACCGGGCTGGTGTGCCCCGACCTGACCACATCTTCAATAAATTTACACTGCTCTTCTCGGCCTATTTCGCCGGAAAGCAGGCGCGGCCACATATCGCCCACAAAGCCCTTATGATAGCACTGCCTGAAAGCCGCGTAT
The DNA here is from genome assembly GCA_964545305.1 of uncultured Desulfovibrionaceae bacterium. Lineage (GTDB taxonomy): Bacteria > Desulfobacterota > Desulfovibrionia > Desulfovibrionales > Desulfovibrionaceae > RGIG1962. The sequence continues at coordinate 10,373 of CAZJFJ010000021.1, read as the reverse complement.
ATGAGAGCTTCCGCATTGGGAGTGCAGGCGAGAAGTTCAACTCTTAAACGTTTTTCTGCCATTGTTGATATCCTGGAAATCAGCCGAGCAGCCGGAGATGACGATATGCCTTAGCGGTCGCCATCCTGCCTCTGGGGGTGCGTTTAAGAAAACCGCACTGAATGAGGTAGGGCTCATAAATTTCCTCCAGGGTGCGCACATCCTCGGAGCAGGCCACCGCCAAAGTTTTCAGGCCGGCCGGGCCGCCTCCGTAATGCTCTATAAGCACAGTAAGGAGTTTGCGGTCCATTTGATCAAGGCCGGACTCATCCACATCCATTCGCGCAAGCGCCTGAGCCGCAGCCTCAACCCCAACTATGCCGTTTCCTTCAACCATAGCGTAGTCGCTTACCCTGCGAAGCAGCCGGTTCGCTATGCGCGGTGTGCCGCGCGCTCTGCGCCCGATTTCAAGCGCCCCTTCATCCGAAATGGACACAGCAAGAATACGGGCAGCCCGCTTGACTATCCGGGCCAGATCTTCTGGAGTATAATATTCCATGCGCAGAATAACTCCAAACCGGTCGCGCAAAGGAGAAGACAAAAGCCCGATTCTGGTAGTGGCCCCAACCAGGGTAAACGGTTCCAGATCAATCTTGACAGTGCGCGCAGCGGGGCCCTGCCCGATGACCAAATCCAGCTTGAAATCCTCCAGAGCCGGATAAAGCACTTCTTCAACCGAGGGAGGCATGCGGTGTATCTCATCTATAAAAAGCAGATCGTTGGGCCCAAGGTTTGTCAGCACTGCGGCAAGATCGCCGCTGCGCTCCAGCACAGGGCCAGACGTTGAAACCAGATTCACCCCCAGCTCGGCAGCCATAATCTGGGCGAGGGTGGTTTTGCCAAGGCCGGGGTTGCCGTAAAACAGGGTGTGATCCATAGCCTGCCTGCGCTCAAGGGCGGCGGAAAGATACACTTTCAGGTTGGCCCGGAGGTCGTCCTGTCCGATAAACTCATCGAGGTTATGCGGACGGATATTCTCTTCGCTTTGAGTGAAAGAGTCTTTGCAGGTGTATTGTTTTTCGCTATACAATTAGTCCATCCAAAGCCTAGCCCATTTTTTGCCGGGCCAACGCCTTAAGAGAAGCGCGAAGCGCCCCGGGAACATCCAGATCCGGTTCGGCCGTCAGAACATCCTTAAGCACCACAAGCGCTTCCTGTTCGTCATAACCCAAGTTGACCAGCCCTGTGAGAATATCTTTAAACAAATGGCTTTGCCCCTGAGAACCGATGGCAGACATGCCGGCAACGCTTGATGCCAGCTTATATTTAAGTTCCAGGAAAATGTGCTGGGCGGTTTTTTTCCCGATGCCCGACACCTGGGTGAGCATCAGCCAGTCGTCTTCAGCCACTATTCTGCGCAAGTCATCCGGGCGGAACAGGCTGAGCATCGCAGTGGCGGTTTTTGCGCCAACCTTGGAAATGGAAGTCAAAACCAGAAAAATCTGGCGCTCGTCCCACGAGGCAAAGCCGAACAGCTCTATGGCGTCTTCACGCACAACAGTGCAGGTGTAAAGCTCCAAAGCCTCTCCCCTGGCAGGCAGGGAAGATAGCGTGTGCCCAGGCAGATACACTTCATAACCCACCCCGCTTGCGGTCACAAGCAGGCAGCCGTGCTCAAGCACCTCGCCAAGAAAGCCCTTAAGGTATGCAATCACAACAAATTCCAGGTTACGGTAAAAAAATAAAGCCCCAATCCCTCTATTCTTTTAGCGTAAATTTCGTTCCCCAGCAAGAAGCTCTTGGCCCGCTTTGGCAGCCAGCCTTGCAAACCTGCGCATGTTCAAATGGCAAATAGCAACGGCAAGAGCGTCTCCGGTGTCAACCGGCCAGTCGGGGGTTTTGTTCAAAAGGCGCCCAACCATGAAGCTTACCTGGCTTTTCTCGGCCCGGCCCACTCCCACCAGAGCCTGTTTTATTTGCGTGGGCGGGTAATTGAAAACCGGAAGCCTGTGCCCGGCACATGCGGCGACTGCTGCACCGCGGGCTTGCCCCAGTTTCAATGCCGAAGCTGCACTTTTTCCTGAAAAAACATCTTCTATCGCGGCTTCTTCCGGCTGAAACTGTTCTAAAACTTCAGAAAGACGCAAAAATATATCTCCAATCCGGTCGGAAAACTCATTTCCTTTAGCCCTCACCGCCCCATAGCCGAGCAAGTCCAATATTCCGCCCGATTCGCGGATAATCCCCCAACCTGTGCAGGTTGAGCCGGGGTCGATTCCGATTACGGTAATTGAAGACATTGCGCCCCCAAAAATAAAAGGTGGATATTAAAGCATAACCTTAACACCCACCTCAAAACTCAGCAATGCCCATTAAACGCCTTGCTAAAGCTCAGCCATCACTTCATCGGGCAAATCAAAATTGGAGTAAACGTTCTGGACATCGTCATTATCTTCAAGAGCATCAAGCAACCTTAAAAGCTTACGCCCATTTTCCGCGTCCACTTCAATGGTGTTTTGCGGAAGCATGGTCAGTTCTGCGGTTTGAAACTCAATGCCGGCATCTTCAAAGGCCTGACGCACAGCTTCATATTCCGAAGGAGAAACAATCACTTCAACAGTGCCGTCCTCTTCGCTAACATCTTCCGCGCCATGCTCCAGAGCTATTTCCATAATCTGCTCTTCACTATACTTTTCGGCGTCAAAAGTCATCATGCCCTTGTTATCAAACATCCAGGCAACAGACCCGGCTTCCCCCATGGCTCCGCCGTTCCTTGAAAGAATATGGCGCACCTCGGCAACAATGCGGTTTTTATTGTCGCTGGCCACCTGCACCAAAATGGCCACTCCACCTGGGCCGTAGCCTTCATAGGAGGTTTCAAAAATATCGCCGCCCGCATCCTCGCCAGTGCCTTTGCGGATAGCCGCATCAATTTTATCCTTGGGCAGGTTGACCACTTTGGCCGCGGCAATGGCAGTACGCAAACGGGCATTGCTGGCGGGGTCTCCACCATTCTTGGCAGCCAGGATTATTTCCTTGGCGGCTTTGGTGAATTCCTTGCCTTTTTTGGCATCCTGACGGGATTTCCTGTGTTGGATGTTAGCCCATTTACTATGTCCAGCCATATTTCCTCCTTCTGGCCTGCTACCTTGAGGGCGAAACCCTCTTATTCCAAACTTTACTTTTTCTTATTTAAACAAGGTTATCCTTGAAATCCAAACCCCAGATAAAAAGTTTCCTTGCTCTCCGAACGTGAGCTCTGCGGTTTGAAACCCTGTACTCTAACAAATAACTTCCGTAACGTCACTAAATATTCCTGAACATCCGGCCCCATAAAAATTTTAACCACAAAATTCCCACCAGGTTTCAGATAAAGTTTTGCAATTTCCAATGCCTGAACACACAGCTCATGAGACCTGGATTGGTCGGTGAATTTGTTGCCGGTGGTAAAGGGGGCCATATCACTCATCACAAGATCAAACGGGGCGAATTTTGCAAGCACAGCCTCAAACTCGGCGCTGCGCTCAAAAACATCCTCCTGCATAAACAACACGTTATCAGGGAAAACTGTGAGAGTTTCCTGAATGTCGGCCGCAAGCACCACCCCGGTCTTGCCTATTTTTTCAGCCGCTCCCAAGCTCCACGAACCGGGGGCCGCCCCAAGATCCAGCACATGCATTCCGGCCTTCAAAATATGAAACCGGTCGTCCATCTCTTTGAGTTTATACACCGAGCGGGCGGGATAGTTCTCCTGCTTGGCCTTTAAAAAGTAATAATCGCGATATTTTTTCATATTTAAGATAATATAATGAGCTGCTCGTGATATTCTTTTTGCATATAAATGTCAAATAGGTTATTCTATCTTAAGCCTGTGTAAATGGGCGTTCTTTTAACCTTATTCAGCCGGCATCCAACATGATAAAAACTGTACCCCAAGAACCGCGTATAACAAATGAACTTGGACAGCTGCAAACAGTACCGGGCGGCTGCGAGCACTTTTCCTTCTGGGGAAAAGGAAAACACATTATTTTGATTGGACTGGGCCATTCGCCCCAATTCGCGCTCCAGAATTTTCTTGCGCAGCGAGGAATAAAGGATCTGACCGGACGCAGCATTTTTTATCTGGAAGCAGCCGCTTTTGAATCCCAGGCTGGGCAGAACTGGAAAAATGAAATTCCGGACGAGTGGAAAAGGCTCACTGTAGAAGAGTTCGGCCAATTGCCGCTTGATGATTTTTCAATATCTTTCTATAAGCCTGGCTTACGCCTATTTCCTTCATTTTACGGTCCATTACGCGCAAAAATTCAAGCACTCGGCCTAAAACAATCTTTCAGCGTTCATAAAAAATCCCTCACAGCAATAGTTGCAGGCGATGAAACAGGCCTGCTGATTACAGAAATATCTGAATCCCTGCGGGATTTAAACCTTCAAGTTCTGCGCATAAACCCCGAAGAAATTGCCCACAGTCTGCCGCAAATAATAAAAAAATGCCCGCCCGATTTATTCCTGAGTGTCAACCTGGCCGGTTTTGACCCCTTGGGCGAAATTTACTATTTGTTTAAAGAGCTTGATATCCCCTGCGCCAGCTGGCTGGTAGACAACCCCTGGCACATTTTAAGCAAACTTAGGGCTTCATTCTGGAAGGAAATGCACCTGTTTGTCACTGATGTGTCTTTTATTTCGCAATTAAAGTCCGCAGGCGCAAAATCAGCCCACCACCTGCCGCTTGCCGCCAACCCCAAATTGTTCAAGCCCAACCAGAATGATGCCGACTTGGACATGGTTTTCGCAGGCAGAAGCGAATTTCCTAACCGCAATAAGTTTTTCGCCGCGGCCAAAGTCCCTCAAAACCTGCTTGAAGAAGCGAAAAAGGCCACTTTAGAAGGAAATGTGCGGGATTTTAACTGGTGGCTGAAAAAGTTGGAAATAAGCAAATTCTGGCCAGGGCAGGAAGTGCGCAAAGCCGGACTTGGGGCTGA
>CAZJFJ010000021.1:0-5405 GCA_964545305.1 uncultured Desulfovibrionaceae bacterium | reverse complement strand
TATCCGCACGGCGTTGCAGCCGGAGTATTCTTTCAAGCTATTCGGGAATAAAGAGTGGCTGGACCAGATGCCGGAACTTGGCGAACGGCTCAATCCCCCACTGGATTACTATCACGCTCTGCCCGCAGCATATGCTAGCGCCAAAATTGTGCTCTCCACAACCAGCCTGCTTCTGCCGGAAGGATTAAACCAACGCCATTTTGACGCCTGGATGGCGGGGAGCATCTGCCTTACGGACAATACGCCGGGGCTGAAAATATTCCCCCCGGAGCTTGCGCGCCCCACAGCATATTCCCACCCGGATGACATCCCGCACCTGTGCCAGGAGCTGTTGAACCACAATAGTTTGCGGGATGAGCTTAAATCCGGATGGTCTGCTCTGCTTTTGAATGAACACACCTACCGGCACAGAATGGAGGCTATGCTGAAGGTCATTGGGCTTTAAAAAGCATCCTGAACTTTACAAATTTAAGCCGGATTTCCGGCAGTGCTTGCAAAAGTTAAAGAAACAACTATTTCATCAGGCCGACTTCTTTAAAATAGCGAATGGCTCCCGGGTGGAAAGGCGCAGTGTTGCCTTGAAGCATCTCTTCCTTAGTTACGTTTTCCAGAACGGGGTGCAGCTTCTTGAACTCGTCAAAATTTTCAAAAATAGCTTTCACAACCTCATAGGCCACTTCATCGGGCAAATCGCTGGAAGTCATCAGGCTTGCTTTAGGCCCGAAAGTTTTTACAGGCGCGTCAGTACCCTTATACAAGCCTCCTGCAATGACCGCCAGAGGGAAGAAGGGATACTTTTCAAGGAACTGGTCAACCTCTGCGCCCTCAACTGGCACAACATGAGATTCACAGGTGGAAGAAGCTTCCTTAAAGGAGGCATTAGGGTGCCCCACCACATAAACATGGGCGTCAATTTTGTCATCGCAAAGAGCGCCGGCCATTTCAGCTGGCTTCAAGTCGGTGGCAATCTTAAACATGGCATCGGTCCAGCCGTATTCCTTCATCAAAAGCTCCATGGTGCTGCGATTGCCTGATCCCGGGTCGCCAATATTCACACGCTTGCCTTCCAGGTCTTTAAATGTGCTGATTTTGGCGTCATCCCTGGCCATTATGGTAAAAGCCTCAGGATAAAGGGATATCAACGCACGCATTTTTGTATCCGGCCCGGCCTTCACAAACTGCTCTGGGCCTGTTCCGGTGTATGCGTACTACTGGGTATCGGTCTGCACAATGCCCATGCTGAGGTCTCCACTGCGAATGGCATTGACATTAACACGGAAGCTCCGGTGGACTCGACGGTGCAGCGGATGTTGTTTCCCTTGCTGCTTTTGTTTACCAGCCTGCAAATCGCACCGCCAACAGGATAATATACTCCAGTGATGCCGCCGGTTCCTATAGTGACGAACTCGGCAGCCTGGGCCGTTTGCACAGCATAGGGCACTGCCGCTATATTTGGGAAAAAACACAATATAATGCTTGCAGTTCCATTGTGTATGGGCTCAAATATTCGCATCCCCCATAGTGAGCTCATTTTGATTTGCTTGCTGTTGCCGGATCGCAAGTTTTTTTAAACAAATTAAAAAGCAGTTTTACTTACACACCTACAGCTCTAAAGCAGATTAATTTTGAGACGCCCCCTGCGGGGCGGGCGGCGCAGCTCGCGCCGCCAGAGCATTTTGTCAAAAACAACTTTTCAATGTTAAGATGCTTTAAGCTTCTAGCCCCCGCCTAGCGAGGGGGGGCGTTCCACAAAAAAAGCCGCCTTCCTCAGGAAGGCGGCTTTAAATGCTTTAATATCCTGCGATATTAGCCAAGACAGGGACAATCTACAAAGTAGAAGTCGTCGGTGGCCATGGTGGCAACCATAACAGCCTTGATGGTGTGCATACGGTTTTCAGCCTGGTCCATAACAATGGATTTGGCGGAGGTGAATACGTCGTCGGTCACTTCCATAGCTTCAACTTTGAACTTTTTGCCGATTTCTGCGCCGATTTCGGTTTCAAGGTTGTGGAAGGAAGGCAAGCAGTGCATGAACTTGGCGCAAGGACCAGCCAACTCCATGGCAGCGGCGGTTACCTGGTAAGGCATCAGCAGTTTGATGCGCTCTTCCCATACGCTCTCCGGTTCGCCCATGGATACCCATACGTCGGTATGAACGTAGTCAACGCCCTTAAGGCCTTTTTTCGGATCATCGGTAACAGTGATCTGAGCGCCGGTGAAATCAGCGATTCTCTTGGCGATATCGTAAACTTCCTTGCTGGTCTGAACGCCCTTGGGAGCAATGGAACGGAAGTCCATACCCATCATGGCAGCGCCTACCATCAGGGTGTTGCCCATATTGTTGCGGGCGTCACCCATAAAGGCGAAGGAAATTTCTTCCAGGGGCTTGTCGCTGTATTCCTGCATGGTGAGAAGGTCGGCGAGAATCTGGGTGGGGTGCCATTCGTCGGTAAGACCATTCCATACCGGTACGGTGGCATACTTGGCAAGTTCTTCAACAATGTGCTGATGCTTACCACGGTATTCAATGCCGTCATAGTACTTGGAAAGAACTTCAGCAGTGTCGCGCATGGATTCTTTTTTACCCATCTGGGAGCCGGAGGGGCCAATGTAGGTTACATTGCCGCCCTGGTCGAAGATGCCCACTTCAAAAGCACAACGGGTACGGGTGGAGTCTTTTTCAAACAGGATAACGATGTTCTTGTCTTTAAGACGCTGAACTTCTTTGCCTGCATACTTTTCCCTCTTAAGGCGATCGGAGAGGCGAAGCAGGAAATCAATTTCTTCAATGCGGAAATCGTGAAGTTTAAGGAAATGTCTGTTTCTAAGATTGGTGATTTGACGAACTCTGTTAAAAAGCATGGTCTTCCTCCATTAAACGTTAATATAGCCCGGATTTTCTGCCGAACTTTTAGTGTGCAGTACACGGTCAGGGGTTTACCCCTCCAGCCACAAACAAAGGGGCGACCTTTGTATGAGGCGCTAATTGCTTATAGCTAATAACGCCCGCAAGAGCAACAATTATTTATTTTTTTGCCCTTTTTTCAAAACATGGCATTTATGTGGTGTAACTACTGAATAATATACATAATATAACTATTTTATAAGCAGAATGCAGATTGCGGACAAAACCGCGGCGCCGTGCAGGGCCAAATCCCTGCGGCATACCCCCAAAAAGGCATCCACTAAAACGGAATTCCCCGTTGTGATTGGAACTTTTCACGATAGAAAATATGAAAAGGATAATTGCTGCCATACTCTGCCCTGTTCGTCAGCTAAACATGCGGACGCTCCAGACGAACCCAAGGACAAAACCCGGAATAGCTGAATCCGCACATTTCACCTAGAACAAAGGTGTGGCGCGCTTGCGAGAAAAAACGGGAAAATGCCGTTTACTGGCGTCCAACTCAGTTTTCATCAGAGATGAGCGCAGAAAACCGGAATGAAGGCCGACACCACAGACAAAATCAAACTCCTTGGACATCGGGCCAAAACGCCCTGTTACTTTGGCAATCAAAATCATATTCACATAAAAAGGCCGGGCAAAACCTCGCCCGGCCACATTTTCAAATTTTCCTTCCAGCATTTCCTTCAATTTTCCACAAAAGTATGAACTCCACCCTGACCGGTCAAGCTCAAAAGCAAATTGTTTTCTTCCCGCCCGTCCATAACCAGAGCGCGCTTAACTCCTCTGTCAAGTGCAAACAGACAGCTTTCCACTTTGGGAATCATGCCCCCACTAATCACGCCACGGCTTATCATGGAAGTTATATCGGAGCGGGTGAGAGACTTGAGCAATTTTTTATCTTCATCCAGCACCCCGGGCACATCGGTCACCAGAACAAAACAATCCGCCTTCAACGCTCCGGCAATTGCCCCGGCCGAGGTGTCGGCATTGATATTGTAAGTGGTGCCGTCCTTGCCAACGCCTATTGGAGCGATAACCGGCACGAATCCCGCTTCCAGCAGCACCTCAATCAACCTGATATTAATTTTCGTCACTTCGCCCACAAAACCATAGTCAACACTGCCACCAAGCTTTTCAGCTATAATGGTATATCCGTCCTTGCCACTGAAACCGGCGGCGTTAACCCCATTTTGCTGAAAAAGATTGACAACAGATTTGTTGACCGTTCCTGAAAGCATCATTTCAACTACCTGCATAGTGGCCTCATCAGTAACCCTTAATCCGTTCTTGAACTCGCTTGCAACATTGAGACGGGTCAACATGCCGCTGATATGCGGCCCTCCGCCATGCACGACCACGACCTTGGCGCCCAGCCTGACCAGATCGGCCACATTGGACGCAAATTTTTTATTAAGCGCATCATCATCCATGGCATGACCGCCATATTTCACCACAAAAATCGAACCTGGCTTTAAAGACACGGCAAACTCCCTGAAGGCTAACTAGTCCTTGCTGATAATCAAATAACGGCTGAACGAATTCTCTAGCGCGTAAAGTTTTTGAGCGCTGGCATTAATCTCTGCCAGCAATTGATTTATCCTGTTATTCACAGCTTCGTCATTGCAAATAATCGTGTTGCCTTGAAACTGGATATTTTCCTCATTTTGCTTCAAATAATCCGCCAAATCAAGGTTGCTGTTCAAAGTATCCACAACGGAAAGCATCAGAGGTTTAATCTGGTTAACCGGCTCGGTATATTTGACAAAAAGTTCGTTATAAAGACCTGCTACATCTTCATGCAAAGCAAGTTTCGCTTGATGGGCCTTGGCCTGCTCCAGCATCTCCTCCCACCTTGCAGGAATCAGCGCCATAAAGTCGCGTGCGCGCGCAATTTCATCACGCCGGTCCATAATATCTTTGGGAGTTGAAATATTTTTGGAAACGGCATCCATATATCCGGCGCATTCCTCCACACTTTTTTCAATCCCTTTTGTGAAGTCATACAATTGTTGATAGCTCAGGGAATATGGGCCAAAGGCTTTTTCCTGTTCTGCGGTTAAGGGGTGTAAACTTAAATAGCCCTGCTTGGCAAGAATTTCCTGCAAGAATTCCTTATAGGCCGTTCTCTGCTCCGGATCGCGGCTACAGCCAAAGGCCCCTCCCAGCGCCAAAACCAAAATGCCGAGCAGAAAATATTTGAACGGAGATGAAAGGCCAAGCTTGTTAATCATGATGTATCTCCCTGATTTTAAATTCAAACAAATTATAGCGCGGAATTAATAAATTAACCAAGTGGACTGCAAAGAGCAAGTGGAAATATTATATGATAATCAACCGGCATGCGGATGTTTACCTGTTCGCCGTTATCGTTTTCAACAAACTGAATTCACAATCAGAACCGCCCCTGGACAAGGGGCGGTTTGCTCTGGCCCTGTAAGGGCCTGGTATCAGCCGCACTGTTAACAGCGCTTATTCCGACGTCTGCGTTGATTCCTAG
>CAZJFJ010000020.1:16087-23475 GCA_964545305.1 uncultured Desulfovibrionaceae bacterium | reverse complement strand
GCTTCGCCATATTAGAACTCCCACGCATAGCGTGGGGTTTTCGTTCCATAAAAAACGGGGTCGGATTCAAACGGCCCCGTTTTTCAGCTTTCTTGCAACCAGTCTGCCGGATAACAGCATTTGGCTTTGAAGTTAAGCATTCGCATTTAAAGTAATTCAGATCGACTTTAAGACGCCCCTTGGGCACTTAATGGCGGCAGCAATTCCGCCTATGCCCGCAGGGCGGCTGGCGCCCCGCGCCGCCAAAACTTTTTACGGGAAGCGATCTTTCAATGCTAAGAAGCTCTAAAAGCCTTGCGCCAGATATTCCTTGTCCTTGCGGTTAATCAGCTTGATATAGCGATAATTGGAGTTTCGTCTGGCCTGGCTGAACAGGTCATAGCCTTCGTCCCTGCAGCTTGAACAGGCCGCTTGCGGAATTTGCAGGCAAAAGCTCAGAGGGTTCACCGAAGACCAGCTGTCAATGTGCAGAAGCCCGGAACAGTTGCTGCAAAGGCGAACCCGCTCTATCTGCGACTCCACAATAGCGTCCGTGTCATAGTAAATATCTTTGGGCCGCATGTACCAGCCGTCCACAAAATCCCCTTTCAGGCTGGCGCGGGGCGGGTCAAAGGCCAAATCCAGAACCAGCTCGCAAATTTTTTCCACCTCACTGGAAACAATCCGGCCCTGACGCAAAACATTGGGGGTCAGCCCCGGCTCGGCCACCCCGCTGGCATTGAGCCCGCCCAAGGCAAGGGCTATGGCTAGATTGGTGTATGGCAAAGCCCCATGAATGGCATACCCGCCCTCAAGCACGGTAAGCCTGGCGCCCAGCGCTCTGGTAATTTCGGCGTACCCACGGGAGGTGAGATTCATGTTGGTGAGAGGATCGGAGAAATGGCTGTCCTGCCCTGCGGCATTAACCACAAGATCGGGCTTGAAGCGGTCCAAAATGGGAAGAACCACATTTTCAACGGCATACATATATCCCCTGTCGCCTGTGCCAGGGGGCAAAGGAATATTTATGTTCGCTCCAAGCGCTGTGGGCCCGCCCAATTCCATGGGCAGCCCGGTGCCGGGGAAAATTGTTCGAGGGTCCTGATGCAGGGAAATCAAAAGCGTATCCGGATCGTTCCAGTAAACATCGCTTATGCCGTCAGAATGATGGCAGTCGGTATCCACAATCGCCACCCGCATGGGTCCGTACTTCTCACGCAAATATTCCACCATGATGGCAGTGATGTTCACATCGCAAAATCCGCGGTTGCCATGCACTACCTTCATGGCGTGGTGCCCCGGAGGGCGAACAAGAGCCAGCGCCTTTTCCTTCTCGCCGGAAAACACAAGCTCTCCCGCCCTGATTGCCCCTCCCAGCGAAACAAGATGGGAAGAGCCGCATATCCGCCCGGCATCCGGCACGCAAAAATGCACCCGGTCTACATCGGCGAGGCTTCCCACTTGGGGGCTGTACTCATCTATGCCGCAAACATCGAAAAGGCCCTCTTCCTTGAACTGATCCTGGGTATAAAGCAAACGCTCTTCGCGTTCGGGGTGGGTGGGGGAAATTCCCCAGTCAAAGGCAGGGAAAAAAACTACCCCCAAACTGGTTCTGGCAGTTAACATGGCTTGATTTTCATTTTAAATTTTGGCGCAAACCTCTTTTTATCTGGTATGGTTTTAAACACGCCTTGTCAAGCTGCAGAGCAATCCGGTCACAAACAAAAAGGGGCCTGTACGGCCCCCTTTCTGCTTCACAAACAATTGCAAAATTACCAGTTGATCTTGAGCAGTTCAAAGAAACACTGGGGATGAACGCATGCAGCGCAAAGCTCGGGAGCATTCGGCCCTTCGTGGAGATAGCCGCAATTAAGACAACGCCAAGTTACAGGCTGCTCACGGAAAAACACGCGGCCTTCTTTCACATTTCGTGCAAAATCACGAAAGCGGCGTTCATGGAATTCTTCGGCCACCATTATTTTTTCCCAAACTGTGGCTATTTCGGAAAATCCTTCCTCGCGGGCGATTTTCGCAAACGCAGGATACATCTCTTCATATTCGTGCTTTTCCCCGGCTGCCGCGTGCAGCAGATTGGACTCGGTATCCTTGACTATGCCCGGAGGAAACGCATAGCATATTTCCAGGTCGTCGCCGCCTTCAAGGAATTTGAAGAAACGCTTTGCATGTTCCTTCTCCTGGTCGGCGGTTTCCAGAAACACATCCTGAATCTGCACAAAGCCATCTTTTTGGGCCTGGGAAGCAAAATAAGTATAACGATTACGGGCCTGAGACTCACCGGCAAAAGAAATCAGCAAGTTTTTTTCCGTACGGGTACCTTTAAGACTGTTCATAGCTTGTTATCCTCTTAAACCTCTATATTCAATAACCATATAAAACACATGATCAACATGCAAAGTATACTAGTTGCTTCCCCGTTCCTCTTGGCCGCACTTGTCGCAAATGCCGTCAAACTCAATTCTGGAGGAAAGAAGGGTAAAGCCGGGCACCTCTATGGAAGATATGTCCGGAGGCCGCACCGTGTTAAAGACATCTGATATCGCACCGCACTTTACACAACGCACATGCTGGTGAAACTCCAAAAGAGCGTCAAAACGCATTTGTGAGCCGCTATACTCAATTTTCGCAATCTGCCCCTGCTCCGTCAAAAAATCCAGATTGCGATATACTGTTCCAAGGCTTATATTGGGCATGCGCTGGCGCACAGTCTGGTAAAGCTCGTCCGCTGTGGGGTGTGAGTCTGACTTGCAAAGTTCTTCCAAAATCACCTTGCGCTGCTTTGTCAGCCTGCGCTGCACATTGCGATCTATTTTATTTTGATCTGATTGCATAACAATTTCTCCCTCACTATTAAAAATTGTTTACACTATCAATATTGTTAATGTCAAATTAAATGTATCGGTAAATTCTGTCAACATGATTGCAACTATAGAAAAACACTAACTTCTGCTTTTATCTCTTTTGCCCTCTACCGGCACACCCCGCCAAAGCCGCCTCTGATGAAGCCCACGCCCAGTGCAAATTATACCCGCCCAGCTCACCACACACATCCAGAACCTCTCCCACAAAAAACAACCCGGGAACAAGCCTGCTTTCCATGCTGCGAGGGCAAATTTCAGCCGTATCCACCCCTCCCCTGCAAGCTTCCGCCTTTGAAAAATCAGGCTCCAGGGGCAACAGCTCATAACGGTGAACGAGTTCGGAAACTTTATCTCTGTCCTTCCGTGAAAGCTCAGCCGTCTTTCGCCCTCCCAAGCTGTCGGGCACAAGCGCCCTGACAAGGCGAGGCGGCAATTTCCGTGAAAGGAGATTGGCAAGCAGAACCCTGCCCGCCCCCGGCTGCCCAAACATCGCTTCGCAAGTTTCTCCGGGAAGCCAGTCTATAATCACCGCATCTCCTGCATCCAGCCAGGAAGAAACCTGCAATGCCGCCGGCCCGCTTATGCCCCGGTGCGTCAGCATCAATGGCAGAATATAACTTTTCACCCCGATTTTTCGGGCAGAAATTCCCACAACGGGGCTTATTCCAGCAAGTTCCCCCAGTGGCCGGTTTCCGGGCATGGTCAAGGGAGTGAGCGCGGGCCTGGGGGGCACAATGGAGTGCCCAAGCGAACAAGCCAATGCCAGACCGGAGCCGTCCGCTCCGCACGAAGGCCAGGCGGGGCTCCCGGTAGCAAGCACCAGTTTAGAAGTGAGGAATATTCCGATTGAGGTTTTAAGCTCAAACCCTTCAGCCTTCCTGTGCACGCCAAGCGCCTTTACGCCAAGCAGGGGGAAACTGCCGTGCTTTTCACCCAGGCGCAGAAACAAATCCCGCAGTTCTTCAGCCCCGCGCTTAAGAAAAATCTGCCCGAAATCTCTTTCTTCCCAGGAGATTCCGTGCTCATCCAAAAAACTCAGCACGTGCTGAGGAGTCATGCGCGCCAGTGCATCCCCGCAAAAACCGGGGTTGTTCCCAATATAGTTGGAGTGTGATACCGAGAGATTGGTTACATTACATTTGCCGCCGCCGCTGATCAGCAGTTTCCGCCCCGCCCTGTTCTGCCTGTCCATGAGCATGACGTCAATTCCGGCCTCCGCAAGCCGGAAATTAAGCCAAAGCCCTCCGGCTCCGGCCCCGACGATTATAACCTCATGCCTGTTTTTAAAAGCAGTCATGCTCAATCGGCCAGCTCAAAGGTTATTTCCAAGTTTGCGGTATGAGCCTCCACTACGCGCACCATCAGCTCCTGCCCCAAAGCAAACCGTTTTCTGGTATATTGCCCCAAAAGCTCCTGACGTTCGGGAAAATAGATGAATTTGTCATCAATGCTGCCCAAGCGCACCATTCCTTCAACCAGGTTGTGCTCAAGTTGCACAAAGATGCCGAAATCTGTAATGCCCGAAATCAGCCCTTTGAAGTTATCGCCAATCCGGTTCCGCATAAACAGCACGCCGATGCGCTTATTCAGTTCAAGCTCGGCGTTCTTGGCCTGCTTCTCGCTTGCGTTTATACTGTCGGCCAGAGTTTCCAAAGCCTGCCGGGCAAGCCTGCCGCCCTTGTCTTTTCCCAAGGCCGCCCGCAGGGCCCGGTGCACAAGCACATCGGCATACCTGCGGATGGGAGAGGTAAAATGGCAATAACATTCGGATGCAAGCCCAAAATGGATATCGGGCTCAATTGAATAACGCGCCTGCATCATCGCCCGCAGCACCAGGTTGGAAACCGCAAACTCACATCCTTTCTCCCTGGCTTCAACCACCAGGCCGGGAAGAACTTCCGCCCCGGAAGACAAAGGCACGTTGGCCAGCCCGGCGCGTGAAAGGGTGCGGAAAAGCCCCGAAAGTTTTTCAGAATCGGGGTAAGGGTGAATACGGTAGGGGAAAAGCTCGCGTCTGCCGGCAAGATATTCGGCCACAGCTTCATTCGCCGCCACCATGAATTCTTCAATCATCTGATGGGCAAAATTCTGCCTGGCAATACAGATGTCCTCCACCTTGCCGTCCTTTGAAAGCATGGCTTCGGTTTCAGGCAGGTCGAGAAACAGGGCACCCCGGCGCTTGCGCCTGGCTTGCAGAATCAAGGCCAGCTCACCGGCCGTTTCCAGCATGGGCAGGGTTTCGCCCAAAAGGACCCGGTCAATGGCGTTGTTTTCCTCCAGCGCCCGAAAAACCGAATCATAAGTAAGGCGCGCCCGGCTGCGAATTACCGAAAAGCAAAATTCCGGAGGCTTGACCTCTTTTCCTTGCCGGGAAAACTCCATCCTGACCGTCGCGCACAGCCGGTTCACCCCCGGGCGCAAGCTGCACAAGCCGCTGCTCAGCGCATCCGGAAGCATCGGTTCCGCGCTTTGCACGAAATAATATGAATTGCCGCGCATGGCCGCCTCACGATCCAGCGCGGTTCCGGGGCGCACATAATGGGTCACGTCGGCAATCGACACATAAAGAACGAAATTCGGACCATTCTTCTCCACATAAACAGCATCATCAAAATCCTTTGCCCGTACCCCGTCAATGGTCACAAAACCGAGGTGGCGCAAATCCTCCCGCGCGATAAAATCTTCCTCGCCCGGAGAGCCCGGAAGCGAGCCCGCCTCTTCCAGCACATCGTCCGGGAAAATTTGCGGAATATTATTACCAAGCTTGGTAATGGCTTCCTGAGTGGGAACATCTTCCCCGCTGCCCAGATTGGAAATGGCCTCCGCCCGCCACAAACCATGTTCCAGGTGTTCCGCCGGGCGGACGTTGAGCACGTCCCCTTTCAGCGGCCTGCCTTCCAGTGCGCGCACATCCACCAGAACAGCCCTGGCCTGACGCTGATCCAAAGGGCTGCAAAGCATTTCGCCCGGATGGGCCTGCCGGACAACCTGGACCATGATATTGCGGATCTTGCGGTCAACCACCCCAAGCACTATTCCTTCCGGGCTTTTGCCCCTGCGATCCGGCAGCAAAGCCACCCGCACAGTGTCGCCATGCCAGGCCATGCCGAAATATTCGGAAGAAACATATACATCCTGCCCCTTAAGCGCCGGGTCCTTGCTGCTGACAAATCCCATGCCCGCACGCTGCACTTGCAACTGGCCGACTATCTGCTTCAGCGCGGAAGGAAGTGCGTAACGCCCTCCCGGCAGGTAGGCCAACTCCCCGGCATCCAAAAGATCCGCCAAAATATCCAGAAGCTTCTTTTTGGATTTGCTGCCGGCTCCGATCCATCCCAAAAGCGCATCCAGGCGAAGCGGGTCGCCGGACTCCTGCAAGGCCCGCAACACAACGCCGGAATCAATCTGTGAGCCGGACCTGGCTATCGGGTCCTTGCCTAATCTGGGCTGCTGTTTTCTGCCCATTATAATTTCTCCACAGGTTTGCGGACGGATTCCGCACGCCTCCAGAAGGCTTCCCACCATTGCCCAAAATCCTCGCCGGGCGCCCCGCCCTCATCTCCGGGCAAAAATTTCACAGACGCCTGCATGGCCCAAACAGGCCAACTTGAGACAAGCTCTGGGAAATCAAACTCCAGTTTCACAGCATCCTTCTCCGTGCAGACCAGATCCAGCCCGTCTTCGCAAAGAGCCAGAATTTCTTCCTTGAAAAATTCATGATGGTCGCCAAACGCAACAAACCGCCGGGGGGATTTCCCCAGAAGCCCGGTTGCCCCGGAAAGCACGTCCTGCGGACGGCCCACCCCACAAAAAAGATTATAAGGAGCGCCGCCCAGCCCGGGAACCGTTTCATTTCCGCCCAGCCTGCGCAAACCCGTATTCTCCAGAAAAAAGGGAAAAACCGGAAGCCGGCCAAACTTCCCGCTGGCGCGCGAGCCCTCAAGCGCATCCCGCGCACAGCCGCTCTCAAGGCGTAAAAGGATGACGTCCGCGTCCGCCAAAGCGCCGGAATTCTCGCGCCAGGTTCCGCCGGGGATCACCCTGTTCCAGCCCGCACCCAAATCATCCGGGGTAAGCAGCAAAATGTTCAAGTCCCTGGAAACGCCCAAATGCTGAAAGCCGTCATCCAGGATAAAAAAACCGGGGGAAAGCGCTTTCTCGGCAAACCGCGCCGCCCGCGCCCGCACAGGATCTACCAAAACTGATGCTCCGGGAAAAAGCTTGGCAAGCATTAGCGGCTCATCCCCGCTTTCCAGCGGGCTTCCACACGCTTCAACCAGAAAGGGAAGCGCTGGCGGCTTGCCTTTGTAACCCCTGCTGAGAACAACCGCTTTAAGTTTCTTTTGGGCAGCCCAACCAAGCAGCCAGCCCACGACCGGGGTCTTGCCCGTGCCGCCCCAGGAGATGTTGCCCACACTGATGCACGGGGCTGGCGGACGCCACGAGGCGCGTTTGCCTGTGGCGTAGAGATCGGCGCGCAGGCGCATGATGCGGGCGTAGGCCTTGCTCAAAGGGCCCAGGATGTGCGGG
>CAZJFJ010000020.1:10126-16077 GCA_964545305.1 uncultured Desulfovibrionaceae bacterium | reverse complement strand
TGCCCGTGCCGCCCCAGCTGATGTTTCCCACCGCAACGGTTAGCGGAACAGGACGGAATGAACGGAGAACTCCTCTGCGGTATAAACCCCGGCGAAGCTGCATCAGGCGCCCGTAAAGCTTGCCCAATGGGGACAGCAGAAAATTCAGCCTGGTATATATCTTGAAAATGCCGGACATGGCGCTGCCGATTTATTTACAATGGGAGAAAATAACAGGGGCGAAAGAGAAACCTTTCGCCCCTGTGGTTTAAAGAATTATTCGCTTATTCCCGGTTGCCGAACAGGCGCAGCAGCATGAGGAACAGGTTGATGAAGTCGAGATAGAGGGTGAGCGCTCCCATAATCATGCCGCGATGGACGACCACGGCGTCTTCTCCGGCCGTCATTTCTCCCATCTGGCGTAATTTCTGGCTGTCATAGGCGGTAAGACCGGCAAAAATAACCACGCCAATCACGCAAAGCAGATAGTCCAGAGGGCCGCTGGCAATAAAAATATTTACAATGAACCCTACGAGCAAACCAATCAGGGCCATGAACAGGATCGGCCCAAGCGAAGTCAGGTCACGGCTGGTAAACATCCCGTAGATGCTCAAAGCGGCGAACATGGCGGTTGTTGCCACAAAGGCGGAAACAATGGAAGAGGTGGTATAGCCGAACAGGATAAAGCCGAGAGTCAGCCCGGACATTCCGCAATAGGCCAAAAACACGCCAGTAGCCACTGGCGCCGACATTTTCTGGATGGCCGCGGCAAGCCCGAACACGAGAACTATTTCCCCAATCAGCAGCCCGAAGAAAATCATGCTATAGCGGCCTATGAACATTTCCAGCTCATATGCCGGCAAGCTCTTCATATGCCCGGTAATCAGCCCAGCGACCACAGCAGTCAGCGCAAGCCCCACACCCATCCAGCGGTACACGCCGCGCATAAAAGCGTTGATGACCGCGACACTTGATCGGGCTTGGCCGAATTGATAGTCAAAACGTTCCTGCATGTTGTCTCACTCCTTGAAAACTGGTTTGTTTTTCAAACGATAATTTCTTTACTATATATCAGACTGTATTTGGATTTGGCAACCCATGCCAAACAAGAAAATAAGGCTGTATTTAAAAGCTCCAAGGCGGCACTTGACAGCATCCCAAAAACAATTAGGCTAGGCCGCTTGAATACACTAGTACAAACGACAACAAACCGCTTTATGAAACTGCGAATTTTTTCAATCAGCCTGGGCTGCCCTAAAACCAGGGTGGATACGGAACATCTGCTCGGCTCGCTGCACCCGCTGGAACCCGCCCAAAAGATTGAAGACAGCGATCTGGTCTTCATAAACACTTGCGGCTTCATCAAGCCGGCTGTGCAGGAATCCGTGCAAACTATTCTTCAGACCGCGGCCGACATTGAAATCCTGCCCAAGGGAAAACGCCCCCTGCTGGCTGTGGCGGGCTGCTTGCCCGCCCGCTATGGAAAGGAAGAACTGGCGAAAGAGCTGCCCGAAGTGGATATCTGGCTTAATCTGCATGAGATGGATTCCTGGCCGGAAATGATAAAAACAGTTCTTAAAGAGCGAACCGGGCACAAGTTCACCGATCTCGCCGTAAACCCGGGCAGAATGAACATGCAGCCCGCCTCCTACGCATATATCAAAATAAGCGAAGGATGCGAGCACAAATGCGCATTTTGCACCATTCCGGCCATTCGCGGGCCCTTGAAAAGTTTTCCCCGCGAAAATCTGAAAAGGGAAGCGGAGGCTCTCACCGCACAAGGTGTAAGGGAACTTGTCCTGGTGGCCCAGGACCTCACGGCCTACGGGCGGGACTTTCACGACAAAGAGGCCCTGCGCAGGCTGCTGGAAGATTTGGCCAAAATAGACGGGCTTGCCCGGCTGCGCCTTATGTACCTCTACCCAAGCGGGCTCACCAGCGACTTTTTAAATTTTTTGAAAAGCATAGACGCGCCGCTGTTGCCCTATTTCGACGTTCCCGTGCAGCATTCCCACCCGGAAATACTTTCGAGCATGGGCCGCCCTTTTTCCAAAAATGCCACAAAAACAATCGACCTGATCAGAGAAATTTTCCCGGAAGCGGCACTGCGCACCAGCCTGATTGTGGGCTACCCGGGCGAGAGGGAAGAACATTTTGAGCATCTGCTCGACTTTGTGCGGGAAATGCGCTTCCACAATCTGGGCGCATTCGCCTACCAGCAGGAAGAAGGAACCAAAGCCGCTCTTCTTGCCGGGCAGCTTCCGGATGAAACCAAAGAAAAGCGCCGCGACCTGATTATGCAGGCACAGGCGGAAATCAGCGAAGAAATTTTGGCCGCCCATGTAGGCAGCCATCTGGAAATACTGGTGGATGAACCGCAAGGAGAATGGCCCGGCCTCTGGATTGGCAGGGCATGGTTTCAGGCTCCAGAGGTTGATGGAATCACCTATATCAGCGGAGAAGGGCTGAAGCCGGGAGACATGGCAAAAGCAGAAATTGTTGAAAGCGGAGCATACGATCTGCAGGCTCTGGCCTGACGAGGAGCAGCTCTCCCGCCAATGCAGAAAAAACGGGCGGCACTCTTTTTCAATATCCAAAAATCAGCTGGCCTTATGGCCTCGGGCAGTGTATAATTTTCAAATATGTTTTCAGCGTGGCCCGGAGCCTTGAGTTCTTTAGGAAGAAAAGCGTGAAGAAAAATTCCTTTTTTAAAGGCCTTAAAGGCAAAAAAATCAGTGCAAGGCAACGGGTATTAATCGTTGCCTTATTGCTTGCCCTGGGTTTCATACTAATCCTTGCTATTCGCAGCTGCTCGGAAGAACAAGGGGGAGAACAGGAAGAGCTCATCCAGCTGAAGCAGGAGGCGGCCCGGGCAGAAGATGCGCTGGCAAATGAAGCACCGAAGCCTGCTCAGGGAACCTTGGAAAATCCCTATGTTTTTGAGGGAGTGGTCTCCGATGGGGACACCATGAGCGCAATTCTCCAGGACTGGCTGCCCATGAGCGAAGTGCACGCGATTATTGATGTATCCAAAGAGGTTTACTCGCTTACCAAGATCAAAGCGGGCAACCCGTACACCATTTTTTCCAGTGAAGAAGGCATGTGCCGCCTCGAGTATGTGATTGATGACAGTTGCAAGCTGGTAATCAACCGTGAGGCGGAAAACTGCTATCAGGCAATTATCGAGCAAACTCCGTATGAGAAACAACTGACTGTCGTGGACGGGGTGATCGACTCAAACCTGTTCCTCGCAGTGGCGGACGCCGGCGAAGGCCCTGGGCTTGCCGTGGCCTTGGGAGAAATGTTCGGCTACGAAATAAATTTCATCCGCGACCTCAGAGTTGGAGACACCTTTTCCATTTTGGTTGAAAAACGCTACCAGGACGGAGAGTTCAAATCATACGGCCCTCTGCTTGCCGCCTATTTCGTAAATCAGGGGCAGCAGTTTGAAGGCTTTTACTTCAACGATGGGCCCGGAGCCACTTATTTCACAAGCAAGGGCGAAAGCCTGAAAAGGGCCTTTCTGAAAGCGCCGCTTTCATTTACCCGCATATCGTCCGGCTACAACCTGAAGCGTATGCATCCCATTTTCAAGGAAGTGCGGGCTCACCCGGCCATAGACTATGCGGCCCCCACAGGCACTCCGGTAAAGGCCATCGGCCGAGGCAAGGTTAACTTTGCAGGCTGGGGCAAGGGAGCAGGCAAACATATCATCCTATCTCATGCAAACAGTTATGAAAGCACCTACATGCATTTGTCGGGCTTCGCCTCCGGCGTGAAAAAGGGTTCTTCTGTGCGCCAGGGCCAGATAATCGGCTATGTGGGTTCCACAGGATACTCCACCGGGCCGCATCTTGATTTTCGCATGAAGCACAACGGGAAATATATAAACCCCTCATCCGTGACCAGCCCGCGTGAGGAGCCGGTGAAAGGCTCGGAAAAAGAAAAGTTCAAGTCACGGGTAGCCTTGTACCGGGCCTGGATGAACGGGGATGAGCCCCTCAGCAGCTACCCCGCAGAAGGCTTTTAGGGCAATTAACGCTTGAAATGCTCTAGGACAGCCCGACCCAAGAAGGGCTGTCCGCGCACGAGGCGTAGGCGAAATTTACTTCCGCCGGCAACGCCGAGTGCGGCGTCTTAAAGTTAATCTGCTCTAGAGCAATTAACGCTTGAAGCGCCCGCCTGAAGGCATGGGAACCCCCGTTTGCGCCCATTTCGTAACAAAAACTTTATTAAATCCCCACAGGGCGTTTCAAGCATTAAACGCCCTGATTCCGGCCCGGCCGCGATAAGCCATTATTATGCCAGATGAAACGCATCGCCCCAAAAACCAACTGGAAACAATTTCGAGCTGGGTTTGCGCTTTGCGCCTTCCCTACTTCATCACCACTTTAATCCCGTGCCTGCTTGCTTTCATTTTGGCGGGCAAAGAAACGGGAACCTGGATGTGGCCGGAATTCCTCATCATTCTCACGGGCATTTTTTCAGCGCACGCCGCCACCAATTTGATAAACGACTATTATGACACCCTCAGCGGAGTAGACAACCCAGACAGTGTGGGCGGCTCCAGAGTGGTGCTGGATGGGAAGCTGCCTCTGGCGGATCTGGGCAAAGGAGCGGCCCTGTTTTATCTGATTTCCTTGGCCGCATTTCTGTTTTTTGCCGCAAAAACCGGACGCTGGTGGGTAATGCCGGGGTGGGCGCTTGGGTTTGCCGCCAGTTTTTTTTATGTGGGCCCTCCTGTTGCATACGGTTATAAAGGATGGGGAGAGCTGGGCGTGTTCGTAAGCACAGGCTGGCTGCTGCTGCTTGGCACTTTCATCGCCCTCACCTCCGATTTTTCAATAACCGCCCTGAGCGCAGCCTCCCTGTTCGGCCTGATGAGCTCTGAAGTGCTTTTTTTTCAAAGCCTTCCCCAGATAGATAGCGACCCGTTACACGGCAAAAAAACTTTGGCCTTCAAGCTGGGCAAGGCACGGGCGCTAAAAATTCAAAGCCTGTCCTGGCCTCTGATCTGGTTTGGATGCATGCTGATGACCGCTACGGGGCTTACGGGATGGGGCAGCGTCGGAGCTGTTTCGGCATTTCCCGCTTATCTCATTTTACAGCGGCGCATAAGATCGGCAGCTTCATCCGGCAACTTCCCCGCCCTCAATTCAGAAGGGCATCTGGTAAAAATAATGTTTGTAATTACCTCTCTTGCCCTGTTCGCCGGCCTGATTTTTCCCTGATTTTTTTAAAATGGTTACGCCTTGAGCGGGCGAAATTGCATTGGAGCTGCTTTACGGGCGGTATAAAACAGCACCTTGCAAAGCTGCAACATTCCACATAGGGCGCATAATTTCAAAATTGAAATGCTGCCAGGGCATTTTAACATTGAGGCTCTTTCCGGCAAAACGCTCTGGCGGCGCAAGCAGCGCCGCTCGCCACGCCCCTGCGGGCAACGGGCAAACTCCCCTTTTACCACCCTTTCCGGCAAACTGGTTCAAGGGCTATCCGCTCCAATTCCCCCAAAACCGTCTGTAAAATTTTAAAAAACACCCCCCCTTGCAACGCCGAATATTTTAAAACCGTTGACTGGAGCCTTTTCCAAGGACATAAAAAAAAAGAAAAAGAGCCTATAGTTTTATTCCGGACAGCCGAAAAGAAAATCAACAGGGTGATAAACCGCATGGAAGCGGTGGATTAGGCAAAACACCTTTACACGACACGAATATTCATGGAGGAATATCATGGCTCTTACAATCAACACAAACTTAATGGCAATGAATGCCGCCCGCAACCTGAACAACTCCTATGCCATGCTCGGCACCTCGGTTTCCCGACTGTCTTCCGGCCTGCGCGTAAACAGCGCAGCTGACGACGCAGCCGGTCTCGCAATCCGCGAGCTGATGAGAGCCGACATCGCTTCTCTCAACCAGGGTGTGCGTAACGCCAACGATGCCATTTCCCTCATCCAGACTGCTGACGGC
>CAZJFJ010000020.1:0-10116 GCA_964545305.1 uncultured Desulfovibrionaceae bacterium | reverse complement strand
CGATCAAGCGGGGACGAATTCACAAGATGGCATTTCTCTCATTCAGACCGCAGACGGCGCTCTGGGCATTATCGATGAAAAGCTCATCCGCATGAAAGAACTGGCCGAGCAGGCGGCTACCGGTACTTACAACTCCGACCAGCGTCTTATGATTGAGTCCGAATATCAGGCCATGGCTTCGGAAATTACCCGAATCGCCAACGCCACCGACTTCAACGGCGTTTACCTTCTGAACGGCGCCCTCTCCGGCGACACTCACGATGGAAGCAAGCTGAAGTCCACCGGCAAACTCAAAGTTCACTTCGGCTCCGGCAACGACTGCTCTGAAGACTACTACTACATCAAGATCGGCACTGCTACCGCATCCGCTCTGGGCCTGGGCAACCAGGGTGTTGACACCCGCGCCGGTTTCGCGATTTCAACCCAGTCCGCAGCGCAGCACGCCCTTGACGCCATCAACAACGCGATCATCTCCAAGGACAAAATCCGTGCTTCTCTTGGCGCTCTCCAGAACCGTCTGGAAAACACCATTTCCAACCTGCAGATTCAGGCTGAAAATATCCAGGCGGCAGAATCGGCAATATCGGACGTTGACGTGTCCCTTGAAATGACCCAGTTCGTACGTGCCCAGATTCTGACCCAGGCTGGCGTGGCAATGCTCAGCCAGGCCAACTCTCTGCCCCAGATGGCTCTTCAGCTCATCCAGGGTTAAGCGAAACGTCTTGGGATTTGGGGAGATAAAAAAACAAAAAAGCCGGAACCTGCACAGGTTCCGGCTTTTTCGTTTCCGGCGGCTTTGCCGCTTTCTTAGAGCAGTTAACGCTTCAAATGATTGCTTAACAGCTGGCAAAGCCTCCCTATAATCATTTGGCAACAAGGATTTGAAGCCAAATCCTTGCAGAGCATTTTAATATTAAAAGGTTGCTTCCGGCAAAATGCTCTAAAGCCAATTCCTCAATGTTAAAATGCTCCAGCCTTTATAAAAAGGCAGTCATACAACAAAAATTCTGTGCGGATTCAAGCAGGAAAGCGAAAAGAAATATCCTCAAACCTAAGAAAAATATTCTTCAGAAGGCGGGGGAGGGGTAAATGTAAGTTCTTCAAAAGCGGTATATTCGCTTACATAGGCAAGCTCAACCAGACCGGTTGGGCCGTTGCGCTGCTTGCCTATAATCACCTCCGCCACATTTCGGCGGGGGTTGTCGTCACGTTTGTTATACACCGCATCGCGGTAAAGGAACATGATTACGTCAGCATCCTGTTCAATGGCGCCGGATTCGCGCAAGTCGGATAAAACCGGGCGCTTATCCCCGCGCTCTTCCACTTTTCGGTTAAGCTGGGCCAGCGCCACCACCGGGATATTCAATTCCTTTGCAAGCGCTTTCAAATTTCTGGAAATATCGGAGATTTCCTGTTCACGAGATTCCTGCCAGCGGCTGGAGCGCATCAACTGCAGATAGTCGATAACCACAAGCCCCACCCCCTTCTGGGAATGCAGCCTGCGCACCCTTGAACGCAAATCAAGAGTGGACAGGGCGGAAGAATCGTCAATATAAATAGGAGCATAACGAAGAGTGTCGAGCCTGGTATGCAAGGAAGCCCAGTCTTCATCATTGAGCTGGGCACTGCGCAAACGTTTCAGCTCCACCCTGGCGTGAATTGAAATCAAACGGGTCATCAACTGTTCCTTGGACATTTCCAAAGAAAAAATGGCCACCGGGGTATTTTGGTGCAACGCCGCGCGAAGAGCCATATTCAGGGCAAGCGCCGTTTTGCCCACAGAAGGGCGCGCCGCCAGGATGATCAAGTCGGACTTCTGCATGCCGGCTGTCATCTCATCAAGCCTTTGATAGCCCGTGGTCACCCCGGTAATCATATCGGGGTTGTTCATCCGCTCAGCAAAATCATCTAAGAGCTGAGTGACTATCGAATTCGCATCTGAAAAACTCTTTCCCCCGGTTCTGTCGGAAAGCGAAAGGATGTTCGCCTCGCTTTCATCCAAAAGCTCGTACACATCCGGCGCGTCGTAGCTTCTGCCAATAATGTCGGAGCAGGCATTGATAAGGCTGCGCTGAATTGAACGCCCTTTGACAATTCCGGCATAATGCTCGGCATTGGCTGCGGAAACCACCGCGTCAAGCAGTTCGGCCAGATAAATGCTGCCGCCGGCCCCGTCCAACTGAGCTTTGGAAATAAGGTCCTCGGCCACAGTCAGCGCATCTATGGGCTGCTTTCTGGTAAACAGATCAATAAATGAGGAAAAGATAAGTTGATGGGCGGGAAGATAGAAATCCTCAGCCTGGATTATGTCAGCCACATTATAAATGGCGTCGCCGCGTCTTAATATTGCGCCCAGAACTGCGGCTTCCGCTTCAGCGCTGTGCGGAGGAACCCGGCCCAGAATATCCTGGCTTCCGGCTGATGAGGCGCCCCCTCCCATCGGGGAAGAGGCGCCGTTTTTTTTACTGTTCCGCCTGTTCGTCATTATTCACAGGCTCTGATTCTGCCGCAGGCTCGGGTTCGGAGGCCGCCGCTGCAGGCACGGGGTCTTCCCCATCAAAGCGTTCTTCCGCTTCAACAATCACCACGAGCTCGGCAAGCATGTCCGCATGCAGACGCACGCGCACAAGATGTTCACCCAAGCTGCGGATGGGGCCGTCCATAAGAATGCGACGGCGGTCTACTTCAATGCCCTGTTCGGCAAGGTTGTCCGCAATCATATGTGTGGTTACCGAGCCATAGAGCTTGTCATTTTCGCCCACACGCATAACAATCTTTATCGGGTTGGCGCTGATTCTATCACCCAAAGAAGCAGCTGAGGCTCTGACTTCCGCCATTTTAGCCTCCAGCTTTTTGCGTTCAAGCTCAAACACTTTAAGGTTGCCCTCGGTAGCCAGCATGGCCATTCCCTGCGGAAGCAGGAAATTACGGCCATAACCGGGACGCACGTCCACCACATTGCCGAGGGTGCCAAGATTTTCTACATCTGATCTAAGAATTACTTTCATGCAAGCCCCCTTTAAACAACGCTCTTTTTCTTCACATCAGTAGAGTGAGTGGCGGTGTAAATCAAAAGGGCCATCTGACGGGCACGCTTGATTTCAGTGGTCAACTGGCGCTGATGGAATGCACAGGTGCCGGTGATACGGCGGGCAATTATTTTGCCGCGCTCGGTCAGAAAATCACGCAAAATATCACAACGCTTGTAGTTCAGCGGAACTTCCGAATCTGCACAAAAACGGCAGAATTTACGGCGAGGGCTGAATTTTTTCTTGAAGCTCATTAGTTGGCCCCTCCTTCCATTTCATCTTCCAGCTTTACAGTCATAAACTTCAAAAGGCCTTCGGTGATGCGCAGATTGCTCTCAAGCTCGGCCACGATTTCACCGGGCCCAAGATATTCCAGGCGCACGTAGTATCCGCGATGCTGCTTCTGAACAGGATAGGCCAGGTCGCGCATTCCCCAAACATCCACTTCACTGATTTTTCCCTGGGAACGCTCCACCAATCCCTTGATTTTATCAAGAGCGGCTTCGCGCGCTTCCAGCGGAAGTTCGGGAGAAATGAGCAGCAAGGTCTCAAACTTTCTCATAAATTTAACTCCTCACGGTCTTAAATGGCCCATGCTTCATGCACGAGCGAAGATTAGTTTTTCTTTATATATATAGCCAGAAAGCCTGTCAAGGAGAAATCCACAGGCGCGCAACGGCTTGCCCCAATAGAAATACCCGCTAAAAATCATCCGGAATAATTCCTCGCATTCATCGAACCAAGCAGGCAAAACGCTTCATATGGGATGGTGCCCCACCACGCGGCAAGCTCGTGCGCCGTAACCGGGCTGTCCCCTTCTCCCCCCAGAATATAGGCGAAATCGCCTTCCGCCGCATCGGGCTGGCCGCCCACATCTATCGCTGTAAGCTGCATGCAAATGCGCCCGAGCACCCGGCAGCGACTATAGCCACCCGCATATCCTCGGGCGCAGTAAAAGTACCCCCGTAGCTTATGCTCTCTCCCTTGCACAACGGATGAACCTGCACCACCGGCGCTTTCACCCCCATGACCGGCCTGAGCGCCGCATCTATTTCCGGCCGGTTGAATTTTGTTCCGAACAAAGGGTTGGCGCCATACAGCGCAAGGCCGGGGCGCGCATAATCAGTGGCAAATTCTTTTGAATAGGCCAGCAGTCCGGCGGAATTGTAAAGTGAGGTCTTTATTTCCGGAAAACGCAACTTCACGGCCCGCGCCAGATCCTTGAAAACTTCTATCTGACGCAATGTGGCCTGAACGCCATCATCCTCATCGGCAGAAGCAAGATGCGAAATGGCAAGAACCGGCTTCACACAAGGGTTTTCTTCCAGCAGAGCAAACAGGCTGCTCAGGTTGCCGGGAACAAATCCCAGCCGGTTCATGCCGGTGTTGAATTTCAAGGCCGTCAGCACCTCCCTGCCGTTAGCCCGCGCGCCGATCCGCCTGATCTGCTCGGCGCTGCCCGCAAGAAGCATTACCCGCTTTTCAATAGCCAGTTCAACATCCCCAGGCGCTGTCGCCCCCAACAGGGCAAGCAAAGTGCCGCCGAAACCGGCTTCACGCAGCAAAACCCCCTCCTCAACAGTGCCCACGGCAAACTGCTCCGCTCCCGCCCCGGCCAGGGTCCTGCACGCAGGCACGATTCCGTGACCGTAAGCATCGGCTTTGATTACCGGCATCAACATGGCAGGAGTCTGCTTTTTCAAATAAATATAATTGGCCGCAAGCGCAGGCAGGTCAATTTCAACCTTTCCAGGGCTTTGCGCTTGCGGGTCCAGGCAATAAATATCATTTTTCTTTTCACACATGGCCAAACCGCCCATAAATTTTTAATTAATCCCGCCTCACACCTTTTCCTGAGGGGGAAGCTGTGCTAAGAATTGCATGCAGGGCCAAAGTCGCAAAAAAACATGAAGACATTGGCAAAACCTCTGTTTATCTTATTGGGCACATAAGGATTCAAGGCTTCCAACAACCTTAATGAATACACGCGATTCTGACATTACTTTTTTGCACCCCAAAAGGCAACTCCATAAGCGGCGTTCTTTCAACAGACCTATGCGCCGCTGCCTCTTTGCGTGCATGCTTGCCGGGGTGTTGGCCATATTTTTTTCATCCGCCGCATTCGCGCAGCAAAGCCAGGAGCCTTTCGGTTTCGGTGTTTCCGGAGAACCGGCGCCAGGCACGCGAAACCCCGCCGCCGCAGACCAGACGCAACCGTGGGGGCCGCTGATAAATGTTCAAAGCGGGGTGGTCCCGGCTCAAACAGACGGCTCTTTCCCTCCCAGCCCCGTTTCCCGCGACAGCACGGTAAATACATGGCAAGCTCCGGCAGTTAAGCCCGGCCCGAAAACGGAGGCCCCGGAAGAGTCGTGGAACCTCTCGGCAAGCAAAGTGACCGGCTACACCACAAATCAGATCCTTGAGGCCGAAGGCAATGTGCGCCTTGAACGGGGGGAAGAATACCTTATTGCGGACTATGCCCGCTACTATGGGGCGACCGGATGGGTGTACCTCAAGGGGAACGTTCAGGTATACTTCGGAAAAGACCGGTTGAGCGCCAAGGAAGCGGAGTTCGACATTGCAACCAAAGTCGGCTGGCTTAAAGACGGCGAAGTGTTCATGGAAGGGCCCCACGCCTACTTCTCGGGCAAGCGCATCAACAAGCATTGGGGCGACATGTATTCGTTCCGCGAGGCCAAGATCACCACTTGCGACGGCGATGTGCCGGCCTGGTCCATGAGTGCGGATGAAGCCATTGTGGAAATAGACGGCTACGCCCGCCTGTGGAACACTTCATTCAAAGTCAAAGACCAGTCTGTGGCCTATTCGCCATATATGGTCGTTCCCGCCAAAAAAGAGCGCCAGAGCGGATTTCTGATTCCAGAGGTAGGTTACAGCCGCGACAATGGCGCAATGCTGAACATTCCTTTTTTCCTTGATGTTGACAAAAGCCAGAACCTCACCCTTGACGCCGACATAATGACGAAACGAGGAGTCATGTTCGGAGCCGAATACTGGGCTCGCCCCGACACCAATGACGAGCTGTGGATGCGGGTGGACTGGCTGTCTGATGCGGAAACCAACAGCGCCAGCACAGAAAACGGGCTCAAGCGAGATAACCGTCAACGCTTCTGGCTACGCGGAATGTATGACGGCTCAATCACCAACAGCCGCTGGCGGTTGAAAGCCGATATCGACTATACTTCCGACCAGGATTTTCTCCGGGAATTCAGAAACCGCCCGGGCATGTATAACGACACAAAAGAAACGCTGTCCAATCTGTTCGGGCGCGAGCCCAAGCCTTGGTCCAGCAACCGGGTAAGCGAAGCCCAGCTTTTCCGCGAATGGGACAGGGTGAGCGTTTACGCCGGTATGCACTATGAACAGGACCCTGCCCTGGGCCACGGTAACGCAGGGCACTCCAGCGACACTATTCCCCAGAAACTCCCGGAATTCAACATGTTCCTCAACAAAGGCAAACTTGTTGACACCCTTCCGCTTGAAGTTGTGGCGGAGGGCCAGGCAGTAAATTTTTACCGCCCCACAGGTTCCACCGGGCAGCGCTATGATCTCTACCCCCGCGTTTCTCTGCCCATTAACACCAAATATTTTTCACTGGAGCCCGCAGTGGGACTCAGGCAGACCAGCTATGAAACGGAAACAACTGAAACAGTCAAATGGGATACCGGCAACAACACAAAAAAGACCCGCACTATGGGTGAATTCGATATTACCGCTTTTTCCGAGCTTGCCCGGACATACAGCCTGAACAACGTTATTGAGGCAAACAAGGAAAGTGTGGGGCAAAGCGAATGGCTCAGCATGCACCACAGCATCCAGCCCCGCGTAAACTACTATAAACTGACCGACCAGAACCAGGCCAACCTGCCGTACTACGACGCCACGGACCGCCTCCCCGCCCGGGACGAAGTCACTTACTCTATTACAAACGTGCTGGGTGTGCACAAAGAACAAGTCAGCCTGGATAAAGACCAAAATCCCACAAAAACATCTTCTTACCTTGATTTTATCCGTTTCAAGCTGGAACATGGGTTTGACTTTAAAGAAGACCGCCGCGCAAACGACCGCGATGAATACCCGAAGCGCCCATTAATGGATGTGCTGACCGACCTTGAAATCACCCCCAAGGAATACATCAGCCTGAATACCCGCACATGGGTTTCGCCATATAGCGGTGATGTAACCCGCCATAACCACAGTATAACCCTTCGCAAGCCCCAGTGGGGGTATTGGACAACGGGCCTGGATTTCCGAAATGAGCCCGACGAATACTGGCGAAAACGAAAATATCTGGACGAACGCCAAGCATATCTGCTTTACCAGGGCCTGGTCACGCGGGAGGATGTGAAATGGGGCCGCTATGACAGAAAAGTGAACATGTGGCGCAACGTTTTCCAAATTGACGCCTTTGACCCGTTTTCCTTAAGAATAGAACACTGGTATGACATGGACGACCACCATCCGCTGGAATACCGGGTTTCCCTTGATTACATCCACCAATGCTTTATCATCTCCGGCAATATGTATTGGGACAGCGATGACACAGGTTTTGGAGTATCCTTTTCACTGCCGGGTTTCTGGAATTAAAAAAATATGAAAATTCGTCTTGTTTCCCGCAATATTCTTGTTTTGGGATGTTTTCTGGGCAGCGCTCTCATTTCCGGATGCGCCCTTTTCGGTTTAGGGGCACCTGAAGGAAACATAAAAGTCAACACCCAAACCGCTTTCAGCGACTGTTTGAAAAGGTGCTATGACAGCAATACAAAGACCAGAAACAGCTACAGCTCATGCCTTGACGGATGCGGGCGGGCAGCAGCCGGCTACCCGCTGAAAAACGAGCTGTACAGCACGCCTCAGATATGTGAAGAGCAAATAGCGGCAACTCGTAATGAGGGGATATCTAAAAGCCCGAGCCTGTGCGCCAATGCCGGCGATAACCGGCGGGTTAAGGGCTGCGAAGAAGGGGCGGCAACTTTTTACCGTATAATTTCAGGTTACAACGCCTGCGAACCTGTTCACCCCGAAGAGCATGCCATTCTTGAAGCCCCTGGCCAGGGCAGCCCTGAAGACGGGCATGTTTTAACTCAGGATCTCAGCGAATAAATATGACCCAGGGAAAAAAATATCCATATGAGCAGGAAGAGGAGCTTCAAGCTCCCAGCCGCTCGCAGTTGAAGCGCGACAGCGCCGCATTGCAAAAAACAGGAGAAATACTGGCTGCTCTCTCACCAATCCTGTGGGAGAAATTTTCCATTTCAAAAGACATGCGCGCAGCCCTGAACGAGTTTTTACGCATTAAAGGACACGAAGCCAAACGCCGTCATTTGCAGTATATCGGGCGCCTCATGCGCAATGAGGATGCAAACCAAATAGAGCATGAACTTGCCGAGCTGGAAACCGGGCATGAGCATCAAACTGCGAACTTTCATGCCCTGGAAGAGTTGCGCGACCGGATTATTGAAAATGATGAAAGCGCCTGGGATGAAGTTAACAAACTTCTTGAGGGCATGGGGGAGGATAAGAAAAAAGAATGGACAAGAAAAATCGAGACATACGCCAGGGCCGTTAGGGAAAAGAACGATAAAAAAGCGTTCCGCTTTCTTTTCCGCACCTTGAAAGATATTCAAACCGCTACCGCCGGGCAGCAGGTTTAAATGCGCCCTGTTCCGACCCCATCGTAAGGCTCTCCCGTTTCCTGACTCAGCCTCAGCGCCTGGGAGATGCAAAAAAACCAAGCCATACCGCAAACACCGCATAAGAATATACACAAATGCCGCGCTAAAAAAGCCAAGACTTTCTACGAGGGCAGTTAACGCCTCAAATGATTGCTTAACGGTCGGCAAAGCCGCCCGGCAATCATTTGGCGGCAGGGGTTTGAAGACAAATCCTTGAGCTGTACGCAAGGAAAAGCAGACTTGTGTGCCCCTGTTTCCAGCGGCACACGGCAACATCAATCCGCCCGCTGCATAACTGTTTCCCATCCCTGTTTTCACCTTGTGCCAATCAGGCTTTACCGCTAGGGCGGCGCATTCACCGCTTTGCAATAAAAAAATTACCACTCTCTTGACTGCAGGGCGGGAGGGTTTAATATTTTTAAATCAGCCATTAAATTGTGATGATTAGGCAAACCTAATCTATTTGCCCTAGGTGATATAAGAAAATCTTATCAAACGTTAGGAGGAAATATGTTAAACCTGCTTAATAAAATCGACGGTTCACTCGCATCACTTCGTCTCGCCATGGTAACTGATGATTCATCTTTGATCGATTCCGCCATTGGCGATGTCAAGAAAACCCTTTCTGAAGTTGCCTCGCATCCGAATGCCAAAAAATATCCCGCTGCCGCCGCCGAATTCGAAAAAGAGCTTCCCAAGGCCCTTGACGCATTCGCCGCTGCCGCAAAAGGCAACAAAAAAGATCAGGCCATAAAGGCTCTTGATGGCATAACAAAGGTGATGAACACTTTCAAACCTATTGTTGAAGGTCAGCCCACCAACAGAAACCACATCTGATTTCACTTGCATAAAACCCCGGCTCGTTGTCAGGGTTTGCTTGCATTGCGAATATTTTATTTGAAAAGCCTCCCCTGCTTGCGGGAGGCTTTTTTGGTGGCGCAGGCCGTCATTCGTTCAGTCAACGCAATTACCAGTTTGTGCCGGCAGCGCCCTGCCGGTTCAAAGCCCCTGCAGCTGCAGACGCACTTTATTTTTGTGTAAGCCAAATTCCCGGCCCAAGACATTCGCAATTCACTTTGACTTGTTTGGGCGCACTGCCAAGCCTCATGAATTAGTCAGCAAATCAACCGCTTTCAGGCAAATACTTATAGAGCAGATTTACTTTTAAACACACCTCCACACTTAACGGAGGAAGTAAGCCTAACTACGCCTGTGGAGTGGCGGCGCAACCGTTTCAAAATTAATTCGCTATAGCAGATAGGTTTTCTACACAAATCAGAACCGCCCCTGACAAGGGGCGGTTTGCTCTGGCCCTGTAAGGGCCTGGTATCAGCCACACTGTTAACAGCGCTTATTCCGACGTCTGCGTTGATTCCTAGCTACCCATAAAT
>CAZJFJ010000019.1:12839-23799 GCA_964545305.1 uncultured Desulfovibrionaceae bacterium | reverse complement strand
ATATGAATACTACGAAGGTAAAAATGCCACTGACCTAGTGGTACGCGATTGGTAGTGGCTGAATAAGCCCCTAAGAATTCCCAGAAGGTTGCTATAGCCCTAAAGAATTCAACTGCCTGGTGGTGGACACTTACAAAAAGGGCTTCCCCCTGATGAAGCAGCAGTATTTGGAACGGGTGAAAACCGGAAACATCGCCCCGATGAAAGCCGGGCCTGGTGACGGGTTAAATTTTAACCGTGAAATGATTAATGATGTACTGAATGAAAAAAGATCGCGAAATATTAACACTCGAGTGAGCCGCTAGTCGCCCCAACGGTCTCCCAAATAAGCAAGAACTAAAAAGGAGACTGGTAATACCCATGTAGACGGGCAGAAAAGAAATGAAGGCGAACTTTTTATTAGTTTCCAGAACCGAAAAAACAGTAATATCACAAAGGTAGAAAGAATCGTAAGTGTAATCGTAATAAATACATCTACCTCAGTGTCATCAGGAACAATTGCAGTAAAAACTACCAGAGATAAAAAAGCTGCAACATTGCTTGCAAATAACAAAAAAATAAACTGTAATATACTAGTTCCTTTCCTGAAAACAAATGTAATGCCTAACCAGCAGATGAGTAAAATACAGGGGATGAGGGCCGAATCGGTATCTGTTTGAAAGCCTTGAGGAAATACAGAATTTTGCAACCAAATGGCTTTGGAGTTATAACAACGAACGACCAAACATGGGCATCGGTGGAATCACCCCTGCCATGAAGCTGGCACAAGTGGCATAGGCTCTACTTGTAACTGATACTAAAAATGGGATGATTACCTGACGTTTCAACAAGTACATATCATGCCCTCTGTCATAAAATCCGGTCTTTTTGCCCGCACCCGCCTACAAGCAGTTCACGCACCGAACAGCCCTGCTGCCTTGTGTTAGGCACAACCTTGATCTGCATAAAAATGTGCTTGACAAACGCAGCCAACTATTTATAATTAGAATAATTCTAAAATGAGGCATGGGGAATGAGAGCAAATGCAAAGCTAATCCTCGATATTATCAATACATCTGGTGACCATCTTACTGCTGAGCAAATCTATTTGAAGCTCAAGGAAAAGTCCTCTACGGCTGTATTGGCAACGATATATAACAATCTTAACGCACTGCTCCGGCAAGGCTTGGTTCGTAAGGTTTCCGTAGAGGGTTACCCTGACCGATACGATAAAATCATAAGACATGACCACCTGATTTGTAAAAGGTGCGGCCGGTTGTCAGACATTACGCTGGGAGATCTTACCGCGCAGCTGCAAGCACAAATTGATACAGAAATTTTTTCGTATGATTTGAAAGTCAGGTACATTTGTCCTGATTGCCGAAAGACATAAAACAGTAAATGAATATCGCCTTTTGTCCAGGCGGCATTTGCCCAAACAAATTAAAATGGAGGTTTTTTCTATGCGTTCACTAACAAAGCTCAACATTCAGTATGCTCACCGTTTTCTAAATTATGAAGGCGAAGCCCAATATCTTCATGGGCACACAGGTACGCTTACGATTGAGGTTGAAGGGGATGTCGATGGCAGAACCGGCTTTGTATATCCCTGCAACAGCATCAAGCGCATTGCCTGGGATTATCTAAAGAATTTTGACCATGCGCTGATTTTGCAGAAAGAAGACCCGATTCTGCCGGAAATCCTCAAGGTGTATGAGGGGCAAGGCATTCGTAATGGCGCGGAAACGAACACCATGGTGGGTGAGGCGTTTGAAACAGGGCTTGCAAAAGCATACCCGGAATGCCGCCTTGTAGTTGTCAAAAAAGTAGCCACTTGCGAAAATCTGATTGAAGTCTTCTATGATCTTATGAAGGACCAGCTCAATATCAAGAAGATGACTTTCACTTCCGGCGACAACTGCGCATCTGCCGAATTCTAAAACAAACACTTCCAACCAGGACGAAGATTTTTAGCTCTTCGTCCTGGTTATCTCATAAAACTCAATATACTCATCCTGAGCGGGATTTCTAAAAGCATGTGGGGATGATCAGAACAGCATTCCGCCTCAATAATCTTCACGCCTTTCCATTCGCAAAGCTTTCGCAGAACATCCCCTACAGTTCTTCTCTTCTCGCCGTAAAAAACTTGGCGTCTGTATTTAGGGGCAAAAACAATATGATATTTGCAATTCCACTTTGTGTGGGCTAAACTTTTATTGTCACTCATGTGACCTCCTTTTGATTTGTAGGTTCGCAGTTGCCAGACCGCGAATCATGTTTAACAAATCAAAAGGAGTTATAATTACTGAAGCATAGCTGTAAGCTTTTTAGAACCTCCCGCCTAGCGGGAGGTTTTCTTACACCAAAAAAAGCCCCGCTCTGCCGGGCGGGGGGAGATGCCAAGAGGCAAGGATCATTGGTTTTCTTTTGCGCGCAGCTTTAACACGGCCGAAATGAAGTTATCGGGAGAGTCAGCCGCAGGGCCTCTGCCGTAATTACGGTGAGTACTGTCTTTATCCCAACTTCCTATTATCGTTGGCACGCCCCCTTGCTCATCCTCTGTTTTGAGATCTGACGGAAGTATATCCCCAATGCTCTTTTCCAACGTATAATATGCGATATCTTTAGCACGCAGTGTGCCGTTGCCTTCGTCTGAGAAGGTCGTAACAACACAGACATAGTAAGCTTCTGGCGACTCATGAGGTGTGGGCATTGTAATAATGGCAATCGCGGTGTCGTCTGATATTTTTCCTCCCTTAACGGACAATCCTGTTGGGTCATTGTTCTTTTCCAACTCAGGAGCGCCTTTCATGCAATGATCCCATATGTTCAGCAAAAGATCTTGTTTCTTTTCACTAAACGCCAATGCCAGCCCAAGTTGTGGCTCGGCATAGATCGAGTGAGGAAGATATTGATGAGCAAACACATAGTGTAAACTTGGTAGTTCCTGCTTGAGTGCTGCCTGTGCCGGCACCGCATGGACAAAGAAGCAGCCTGCAAAAAACGCTAGAAACGCCACATTCAAAAACGAAACAATACGCTTACAACAATTCATACAACCTCCTTAGCATACAATAACCTTTTTCATCCCTTCACACTCCCTCTTAACAATTGGGCCGCCCTGCCTCTATGGGTATTAGTACAATTGCCAGTTTTGGCAATAAAAAAAGGGGTAAAATGACCGTTGAGACGGTGAAAACAAAGGCGTACTATGCCGGAAACAGATTTCTCCAGCTAAGTATGAGGCTGGAACACCCGGCTAAAAAATATCTGTAATCACATTGAAAAAGTATGAAGCGTATTCATCTTTGGCTGAATTCCTTAGGTTCAGAAATCTCCACTTTGAACAATTTTCAGATGTCTGTATCCCTTTTGAATTCAGATTTATCCAGCTATAGCTGGATAAAATTACATCAGTGCAAAATTCGGAAAATGAAGCAAAAAAACAGACGGTCTCAGATACTAAGGAAAACCTATCACTTTTCCCATATTGCTTTCATGGCGCAGCTCTGTCATGTAATAAGCTCTCAGTGTAAATAATAAGTTTTCTGCTAAATCAGCTGCTTCTCCAGGGCCTTTAGACCCGGATAAGGATAGTTGCCGCAAAAGATATATAATAGGAGGTTCAAGGATAATTATGGAGAAAAGAGTTTTAATGGGAGAAATGACTTGGAAGGAATATCATGAAAAAATCAAAAATGAAGAGCCGGTGGTCTTCATTCCAATAGGGGCGATTGAGCAACATGGATATCATATGAGCCTTAATGTGGATGTTGTGCTGCCCAGCGCCGTTTCTGAAGGCGTTGCAAAACAGCTGAACGGCATTGTGGTTCCTCCTGTTGTTTATGGCTACAAATCCCAGCAAAAATCCGGTGGTGGAAATTTTTATCCCGGCACAACCTCTTTGGACGGATCAACTTTAGTTTCAGTACTCAAGGATATTTTGCGGGAGCTGCTTCGTCACGGCGTACGCAACTTTTGTATGGTGGTCGGCCATTTTGAAAACTACGCGTTTACCGTGGAAGCTGTTGATTTGTTTTTACGTGAGGCCAAAATGCTTGGCGTTGAAAACGTCAAGGTTATGGCTTTCGCATATTGGGAATTTTGCGACGATCCAGAGGTTCTGAAAATTCTCTACCCTGGAGAGGCAGAGTCGTGGGCATCCGAGCATGGAGGTGTATTTGAAACCTCGATGATGATGTATTTGCGGCCTGACCTTGTGAATCTGGAAAATGCCGTATTGCATCCGTCTGCTGCTTTCCCGCACTACGACATGTTTCCTCCCCATGAAGACTGGACTCCAGCCCCTGGAACTCTTTCTTCACCCGCAGGCTCCACTGCTGAAAAAGGTAAATTGATTCTTGACAATTGTGTCAGAGGGATTGTTGCAGCTGTTGAAAAAGAGTTTTCCTGAGGAGGACAAATGTTACGAATTAATTCGTTGGGAGTAAAGTTCGGCTCTGCCACAATTATTTCAGACGTGTCCTTTCAGGTTTCTGCAAAGTCGTGCGTTAGTATTATTGGCGCAAACGGAGCGGGCAAAACAACCCTGCTTAAAACCATTTCCGGGATAGTCACCAGCAATGCCGGGGAAATTGAATTTGAAGGCATAAATATCACCGGCAAGCGCCCAGACCAGATTGTGAAAATGGGAATTGCACATTGCCCGGAGGGAAGAAGGGTCTTTCCCGCGATGACTGTGCGCGAAAACCTTGAACTTGGCGGTCTGGTCAAACGGTCTGAAACGGAAAGGCTGATAGGCGTGTGCTGCGAACTTTTTCCTCGATTGGGAGAGCGGATAGATCAACTGGCAGGCACAATGAGCGGCGGAGAGCAGCAGATGCTCGCAATTGCCCGCGCCCTTATGAGTTCACCCAAGATAGTGATGTTTGATGAGCCTTCATTGGGGCTTGCTCCGAATATTGTAGAGGAGGTAGGAAGGATCATTCTTGACCTCAAGGCTCGCGGCAACACAATACTTCTGGTGGAACAAAATGCTTTCATGGCTATGAGCATATCTGATTACACATATGTACTGGAGAATGGCGAAATCAAAAAACACGGCCCGTCTTCGGAACTGTTGAATGACGATTACATCAGACAAGCATATCTGGGTATTTAAAGTATTCACGCCTGAAACGCTCCGCAAGGCTTTTAATTAAGTTCTTGCTGTAAAATGGGCGCAGGCAGGGCCGACCCGTTGGGCGGCGGTTGCAAACACTAACTGCTCCATAAACGAAAAGGCCGTAAGGGACAGTATACACATCGGTAAGAGGAAATTAACATGCTGGAATTTATTCAACATTGCTTAAACGGTCTGATCATTGGCGGGGCTTACGCGCTGATTGGCGTGGGCATGACAATGGTGCTTGGCATTATGCGGGTAATTAACTTCGCACACGGCGAATTTTATATGCTGGGAGCATATTTGTGCTTCTCTATAGCAACAATGATGGGATTGAATTTCTTTGTGGGTTTTTCGCTGGCGGTATTGGGGGTCGGCGCTATTGGATGCATGGTTGAGCGGATAGTGCTCAAGCCGCTGCGGGGGCGGGAGCTGAATACCAACATGCTGGCCATGATAGGCGTAAGCATCGCCCTTTCCAATATTGCTCTTTTGGTGTGGGGAGCCGTGCCTCAGGCAATCGCTTCCCCTTTCCCCGCCCAGAACTTTGAAATTCTGGGGCTTTCTTTCACTCCTTTCCGTCTGTTCATCATGGGCACCGCCATCGTGATAATTGTTGGAGTGCATTCGTTTATACAGTACACCATGCCCGGAAAAAGCATGCGGGCATCATTCCAGGATATGGAAATGGCTTCGATGCTGGGCGTGCGGGTTGACCATGTCTACCCCATCACGTTTGGCATGGGCGCGGCCATGGCCGCTGTGGCCGGCATACTGCTGGGGGTGATGTTCAGCTTGAAGCCCACAATGGGAGAGTTCGCTGTTTCCCGCGCGTTTGCCGTAGTAATTCTTGGCGGCATGGGCAGTTTCCCTGGGGCCATTTTGGGGGGCCTGATTCTTGGGCTTTCTGAAAATCTCGCGGCCGCCTATATCTCTTCCGGTTTTAAAGACGCCATCGCATTCATGTTGATTGTAGCAATTCTCATCTTAAAGCCTAACGGCCTTATGGCTGTAAACGTCAACAAAAAGTAAGGGGCTGACATGAATACAGGAATAAAAGCTTCTTTACTGGTTTTGGCTGTTGCAGCGTTGTTTCTCGTGCCCCATTTTGTGGAAGACTATTATGTGATGCACCTGATTGTGATGTTCTTGATTTGGAGCATCTTCAGCTCAAGCTACAACATATTGCTCAACGCCGGTCAATTGTCCTTGGCGCATAACGCTCTGTTTGCGGTCGGGGGCTATGCGTCAGCGCTGCTGATGATGAAAGTCGGAATTCCCTTTGTGCTTTCAATGCTCCTGGGCGCTTTTCTGGCTATGCTTTGCGGCCTGTTTATAGGCAAAATTACAGTTAAAATGCGTGGTTCCCACTTTGTGCTGGTTACTTTTGCCTTTGCGGAAATTACAAGAATCAGCGCAAATAACTGGACCAGCGTGACGAATGGCCCGAACGGCCTGCGCGGCATTCCCGGACCAGAGTTTTTTGGGAATATGCTTTTTGAGATGAGCGACCTTTACTATATTGCGCTTGCTCTGGTGATAATGGTGCTGTTCGTTTCATGGCGCATGCTTCGCGGGCGCATGGGGCGCACTTTTGTTGCCCTGAGAACTTCTGAGGATTTGGCGGAAGCTGTAGGGTTGTCGCATACCCGGTACATCATGATCGCCATCGCGGTAAGCTGCTTTCTTACGGGAATAGCCGGCGCCTACTATGCCCATTACATTACGCTGGTGAGCCCCGAGCTAAGCAAGTTTCAGTACATGATTTATCTATTGATCATGGTGATCGCCGGCGGACGCTATACGTTGGGCGGCCCTGTCTTCGGAGCGGCGATATTTGTGATCCTGACGGAATGCCTGCGGTTTTTCGATTTATACCGCATGCTCATTTTCGGTGTTCTGCTTATTCTTGTGGTTATGTTCATGCCTCGTGGGCTGTACCCATCAATTCTGGCTGGAATTAAGTCCATGTTTTGCAAGAATCTGGATTCAAAACAGGTCAAATCTGAAACTGAAGCCGGAAGGAGTTAAATATGTACTTTGGAGTTGATAATCTTACTGTGCGCTTTGGGGGAATGGTCGCTGTCGATCAGGTTTCTTTTGAAGTGAAACAAGGTAATATTGCTAGTTTGGTGGGCCCCAACGGTGCAGGCAAAACAACCATTTTCAATGCAATAACCGGCTTCGGCCCTATGGAGACAGGTACCATTACCTTCAAAGACCTGGATATTACCGGCAGTAGCCCAACTAAAATTGCGAAGACGGGAATTACCCGTTCGTTTCAAAAAACCCATGTGTTTAACGGGATGACTGTTCTGGATAACATTGTTACCGCTCAAAGCATCAATTTCAAAACCGGGTTCTGGGCCAACATCCTTTATTTGCCAAGCATGCGCAAAGAAGAAAAGATCTTCCGGGAAAAGGCCTGGGAAGTTCTGGAGTTTTTTGAACTTGCTCATTTGGGAAATAATATGGCTGATAATCTGGCTTATGGTGATGCACGTTTTCTCGGAGTGGCGGTGGCAATGGCTACCGGAGCCGAACTGCTTCTGCTTGATGAGCCCGCCGCCGGACTGAACCCGGTGGAAACCGACAGGCTGATGAAGATTCTTCGCAAAATAAACGCCCTGGGAAAAACCGTACTGCTCATTGAACATGACATGAAACTTGTAATGAGCATTTCAGATCAAGTGACCGTAGTGAGCTTTGGCAAAAAAATTGCGGAGGGGCCTCCTGAGGAAATTGCAATAAACCCTGAAGTTATGGAAGCTTATCTCGGCTCAGGGGCTTTGGTGTCCACAGGCAAAGAACATGTAAACAAGGACAATCAACAATCTACAGTATAGGAGGGAGTTTATGTTTAAAATGTTTTTTACAAAACTGGTATCAATGGCTTTTTTATTGGGGCTCGCCTGTCCGGCTATGGCTGAAGGCGTGGTGAAAATTGGTTCCATTCAGCCTCTTACCGACTGGGGGGCAGCTGAGGGCAACTTCAACCGGGAGGGAGCTAAAATCGCCGTTGATAAAATCAATGCCGCCGGCGGGATTAACGGCAACAAATTAGAAGTTATCTATGAAGACGGCCGCAACGACCCGGCGGATTCTTTGAACGCAGCCCAAAAATTGATCAGCCGCGACAAGGTGTCAATTATGTACGGCTGCTGGCTGTCCTCCGCCACCCTGGCGGTAACCCCCTTGGCGGAAAGAGCGGGCGTGCCGTTTATCTCCGAGGTTTCCGGCGCGGATGAAATCACTCATCCGGCTAAAAAATATATATTCCGGTTGTCCACTTTGTTTTCACAAGAAGCAAACGCCGCCCGGAAGGCCATTACATCCCTGGGCAGCAAAAAAGTAAGTTTTATCGCCCAGGACAATGACTTTGGCCGAGGCTCCGTAGAAGCTTTCATTCAAATGCTAAAAGAGGAAGGAGTGGAAGTTGGCGAGGTCTTTTATATTGATGCCGGTTCAAGCGACTTTTATCCGATTCTCACCAAGATCAAGAACTCCGATGCGGATCTTTTGGTGTTGACTCACAATAATGCTGGCGTTGCCAAAATACTGGAACAGAAGTACGAACTTTCCCTTGACCAAAAAGTGCTTTGCACAGGCGGCAGCGTGTGGCCCTATACCATTGCCAAGCTGAACGGTGGAAAGCCCTCTAAGGGAGTGATGGTGCTGGCCTTCTTCGCAGCGGACTACCCCCAGTACTCTCCCAACCCTGAAGAAGCCAAATATTATGCTGATGAATGGAAAAAGCGTAAATTGCCTTGGGATGGCGTGCAAGAAGGTTCCCGTGCCTATGAAGCGATCATGACGATTGGAGAAGCCCTTAAAATCAATAATGGCAACGGAGACCGGAAAACACTCCGCGATGCTCTGGCAAAAGTAAATAGGCAAGGCATTATCGGCCACGTAGTATTTGACGAATTTCATGACATTCAACCTAATATCATGGTTTTCGAAATCACTGGCGATAATGGGGAATATGAAGTTCCTGCCGCACTGAATGGCATTTAGCATGTAAAATTGGTTTGAATAGAGCCGTCTGCTTCCAAGAGGCTGTGAAGCATTGATATTCTATCGGCAGAACGTGCTTTAATTGCAAGAGACTAAAGCCACCTTTTCGGGTGGCTTTAGTCATATAAACCGGAAATTCCCGCCCACAGCAACCCCATCAAGGTTTCAAAAGTTTGAGCCTGACGGGGCTTTTTTACTTTGTTTGGGCATATCACTGTGAGGTACCAGCTATCGGATGGATTTTTCATCGCACCATCATTGCCGGATACTATTTTTCCTTAGGTATTAGGCTGGAATGCAGACCTGCTTACT
The DNA here is from genome assembly GCA_964545305.1 of uncultured Desulfovibrionaceae bacterium. Taxonomy (GTDB): domain Bacteria; phylum Desulfobacterota; class Desulfovibrionia; order Desulfovibrionales; family Desulfovibrionaceae; genus RGIG1962. The sequence goes on along the minus strand of CAZJFJ010000019.1, from coordinate 14,366 downwards.
CGCTTGCAACGACTTTTCAGTCCTTTTTTTTAGCCTGCAATTTAAGCTAGTTATAACGCCATGCCGGGGTCGCACATAAAACACTCACCGCTAAACAATAAGAGATTCAGGCTCAAACACTAAGGAAATACCAATGCTTTTCTGGGGTTGTTTATGGTGCTGTGGGGAGTATTTTGGCTTTAACAAGAGCATGAAAAGCTCTCAACAAAACCATTAGCCAAAGGCGGAGGGCGTTATCGTTAAAAGGCGGCCTCCTCGCAACAACAGTCCTCCTCCTTTGGCTGGGTTGCAAAAAGCAAAATATTTTAACCTAATTAACCAATGGAGATGGAGTAATGGCTAAAATTGTAAACTCATGGAATGATTTTGACCCTCTAAAGCATGTAATTATCGGCAGCTGCACCGGTTGCTGCATTCCGCCGGCAGAAGCCCCGAGCGAAATGAAAATCCCGGAAGATTCGGACATGCGCGGTATGGATTATGGCCCCCGCTCTCAGGAATCTGTGGACAGGGGCAATGCCCAGCTGGACAATTTCCAGACCATTTTGGAAAAGCGGGGCATCAAGGTTGACCGCCCCGATCCTATTGATTTCTTCCAGGAAGTAGGAACTCCCGACTGGAAAAACGCCTGCATGTTCGGCTGCATGCCTCCTCGCGACGTGCTTCTGACTGTTGGCAATGAGATACTGGAAGCAACCATGTCTTACCGCAGCCGCTGGTTTGAATATCTTTGCTATCGTCCGCTTCTTCAGGAATATTTCAACAACGACCCTGACATGCGCTGGGAAGCCGCTCCCAAACCGCGTCTGACCGACAAGAGCTATCACCAGGGCTATCTGCATGAAGGCATCACCATGGAAGAACGGCTTAAGATGGTTGCCGATCTTCATTTCGTAACCACCGAATATGAGCCTTTGTTTGACGCCGCTGATATTCTTCGCCTTGGTAAAGATCTGTTCTGTCAGCATGGCCTGACCACCAACCGTAAGGCTATGGATTGGATGCGCCGCCACTTCCCCAACCATCGCGTTCACACCATCAACTTCCCCGGCGACGCATATCCCATTCATATTGACGCAACTTTCGTGCCTCTTAATGAAGGAACCTTTATCATCAACCCCAACCGCTACATGGCTTCTGGCATGGACCAGATATTCAGAGAAAACGATTGGGAAATTATCCCGGCCGCCCAGCCTGCGCATAAGACTCCGCCTCCGCTTTGCTACTCCAGCGTATGGCTGTCGATGAACTGCCTGGTAATTGACCCCAAGACCGTATGTATTGAAGCCAGCGAAGTCAACCAGCTCGAACAGATGGACAAACTCGGCAAAGAAGCGATTCCGGTTCCCTTCCGTGATGCCTATCCTTTTGGCGGCGGGCTGCACTGCTCAACCGGAGACGTATACCGTGAAGGAACATGCAAGGATTACTTCCCCAAACAGGTCGGTCCCACCATTCTGTAGTCTGTAGGAAAGGCTAAACGCCCAATAGGTATGCGGGCTGGCCTACGGGACAAGGCGATGTCCC
>CAZJFJ010000019.1:3832-12829 GCA_964545305.1 uncultured Desulfovibrionaceae bacterium | reverse complement strand
GCCTTGTCACACCCGTGGCCAGCCTGACAATATAGAAGCAGGCAGTTCTTACGCCTCCTTAAAGAGCTGCCTGCCTACTTAAACAACATCAGCAACAAATTTTATACAACTCAAGGGCATTGTAATGGAAAAACAGACTGTAAAGTGGAGTAACGTGTTTGGTTTTGCGGGCGCGTTTTGTGCGTTGCTTATCGGGTCGGGCTTTGCCACCGGCCAGGAAGTGATGCAGTATTTTGTTTCGTATGGCTACTGGGGGTTGGCCGGGGCGCTCGTTGTGCTGGCCTTGTTTCTTTATGTAGGCAGAGAATTTATGGCTGTGGGCCATAAGGAAAAGTTTGAAAAAGGCAATGATATATATCTCTATTACGGCGGCAAATATATCGGACGTTTTTACGACTATTTCTCCGTAGTTTTCATTTTTATGTCCTTTTTCATAATGCTTTCCGGAGCGGGTTCAACAGTCGAACAGCACTATGGAATAGAAAAAAATATCGGCTGTACGGTCATGGGCATATGCGTTGCGCTTACCGTCATCCTCGGCCTTGGCCGAATTGTCCAGATCATTGGTAAAATTGGCCCTCTTAAAGCGGGGTTGTTCATTATTATCGGCCTTTACGCGATTATTCACAATTTTAGCGGCATTGCTGAGGCAAACAGAATTATTCCCGAAATGAATCTCTTACAGGCATCGCCGCACTGGGGTTTTGCGGCTCTGTCTTATGTAGGTTTCTGCATGCTTTGGCTGGGCGCTTTTCTGGCCTCCCTCGGCAAGGTGTCGAACAGCAGCAAAGAAGCCAAGCTGGGAGCCACTTACGGCGCGATATTGTTTTGCGTGGCCCTGATAATTGTCATGTTCGGCCTGATGGCCGTAATCAGGCAAGTGGCCGGAACTCAAATTCCTTCCCTGTTCCTTGCTGAAGCCATGCACCCCGCTGTTGCAACCCTTTTCTCCGTAATCATCGTGCTTGGGGTTTATTCCGCCGCTGTGCCTTTGTTGTGGACAGTTGTGGCCCGTTTGGCGAAACAGGGAACCAAGCGCTATGTCGCCCTTACTTTCGGGCTTACGGCTTTGGGCATTGTAATCGCCATAGCTATTCCTTTCGCAAAACTTGTTAATTTTGTGTATGTGCTGAATGGTTATGTGGGTATTTTCCTGCTTCTTCTGATGATTATAAAAAAGTTTAAAGGAAAAAGAGAACTCATTTCAGTTAACTCTGAAGCCGCGGAGAAAAGCATTTCATGAGGAGTTGAATTCTCCGGCCTTGGAATGAAAATAGCGAGATGGCTTTTGGCCAATGAGCAGTCGGTATGCACATATTGGAAAATATGAAGTTTGTAAGAGGGAATTCAAAATAGCAGCTTTTTGAATATCAGATACAGCAGGTCTGCCCTTTGACTTACAATTATTCAAAGGGGAATTTCTCCTTAATAATTGATAATAGGCAATAATTCGTTCCTGCTCCTGCGAGAGCTTTTTATATTTAACAGCCTTGGGGAAGAGTGTGAACGTAGCTTACTCGGTTAATTGTAAGGTTAGCTTTTAGGCGGCCATCCTCCTACGCTCCTTATGCGGATATATTTCCGTGTAAGCTGTTCGGGGCAGCCTGAACAACAGGAGGAATCCTTCACCGAAAAAATAAGGGGCGCTCAAGATGAAGGCAAAAAAAGTAGGCAAACAATCAGAGGTTTCAACTGATTCGGAAAAACTGTTCCCCGGCTTGGCTCTTTTTGACAAATTCCCTGTGGCGAGCATCTTTTTCAGGGCGGCGGACGGCAAGATAGTTTCATGGAATCATGCTGTTTCCGGGCTTACAGGCTTTGACAGGGACAGGTTCGTTTCCATTGTCGAGTTTGTGGATACTCTTATTCCAAACAAAGAAACCTGTAAGCTTTTCAAGAAGATCTTGTTTGTGCCTTTGCAACAAGGCGAAGTGCAGCACACGACGGTAACCTGCGTAAATAGTTCCGGGAGCTCTTTTGTGGCGGAGCTGCAAGTCTGGGAAACAGACAGCAGCGACTACCCTGAGGGTTCCCGTGTGCTGCACTTGCTTCATTTGTCTTCCGACAATCCTGTTGTTGAATCTTTGCACAAATATAGCGACGAGCTGGGAAGCCGCATCCAGGAAAACGCGAAAGAGCTTGAACGTCATAAACAGTGGCTGGAAATGGCGCTTGAAAGCAACCGTGAAAGCCTGTGGGTAATTGACTTTACCAGCGGCACAATGAATTTCGTTTACACAAATCTGATGGGTCTTCTGGGTTACAACGCCGAAGATATTGGCAACACCCAGATGTCCTGGGATGAATTGACCCACCCTGACGATCTTCCTGAGGTGCAGCGCAAGCTCTATGCACATTTTGACGGGTTTAGCCCGTTTTATGAAGCCGAATACCGGGCCAAGGCGAAAAATGGAAAATGGCGCTGGATTCTGGGGCACGGGCGCGTTGTAAAACGCGACGAAAGTGGAAAACCCCTGGAAGCTGTCGGCATGCACATTGATATTGACCGTTTAAAGTCTGCTGAAGAGGAGTTGCATAAAAGCGAGAAACTTTTCCGCATTCTGGTTGAAAATGCTCCTGTGGCGCTTCTTCTGGTGGAAGGGGGGAAAATCCTATATGCCAACCCGCGCTTCACGGAGCTGTCCGGATATGGGGCCGAGCTGGCGAGCATAGAAAACTGGTGGAAAACCGCTCACCCAAACAAAAAAGAGCGCAAGGAAATTCTTGAAAAACTGCAGGAAGGCAATCCCATACAAGTTGAGATTGTAAACAAAGACGGGCTTGAGAAGTATGTAATCGCGCATTTTACAAAACTTCCCAATAATTTCAGCTTTATTGCCTATGAGGATATCACCGCGCAGCATATTTACGAGCGGACGTTATTGAAACGTGAAAAGGAACTGCACGAGAAGTCTGAAAAACTTGAGGAAATGAATTCAGCCCTGAGGGTCATTTTGAGCAGGATGAATTCCGACAAGGAAGAGCTGGAAAATAAAATATATGTGAATATCAGAGACTTGGTAATGCCGTATGTGGACAAACTGGGAACTTTGTCCCAAAGCGAAACGCAGCAATCATACGTGAATATTCTCAAGCTCAATTTGCAAAACATAATTTCTTCATTTGCAATTCATCTCACCAAGCAAAGCGTTAACTTTACCCCGCGTGAAATACAAATTGCCAACATGATTAATGAAGACATGATCAATAAGGATATTGCCGCGATTTTATATATTTCAGAAAGTTCCGTTGAATTTCATCGGCACAATATCAGAAAAAAACTTGGCCTTGTGGATAAAAAGGTCAATCTTAAAACATATTTACGTGGCATGCTTTAGCATGCCGGACCAAATTTTGCGAGGAGGCCACCACGCATAAAGAATGGAGGTATATATGTTTGACTCATGGAATCATTCTGGTTTGGATGGGAAACTTATTCCGGGCCACAGCACATTTTGGTCGAGGGAGGCCGCGCAATGAGTACTAACAGTGCGGCCATGCCTGGCCAGCAACAAGGCGCTTTGGTTCGTAAAGCGGCTGTGGCAAGCTTTATCGGAAACTTTGTGGAATGGTTTGACTACGCCTCGTATGGCTATCTGGCGACAATCATTGCCGTGGTGTTCTTCCCGAATGAAGACCCCAAAGCAGCCTTGTTAATGACGTTTGCCATCTTCGCGATTTCATTCATCATCCGCCCCCTTGGGGGAATTATTTGGGGCAATATCGGCGACAAATATGGGCGTAGAACCGCCTTGTCGCTATCCATCCTGATTATGTCGGGGGCCACATTTCTTATCGCTCTTTTGCCTACTTATGAACATGTGGGCATCCTTGCGCCCATTCTGCTTTTGCTGATTCGTATGGTGCAGGGGTTTTCCGCTTCCGGCGAATATGCGGGCGCGAGCGCCTTCCTTGTTGAATACGCCCCGTCAAACCGCCGCGGTTTCTATGCCTGCCTTGTTCCTGCAAGTACGGCCGTAGGCCTTTTGGTCGGTTCTTTGTCCGTAACCGCCATGCACCATTTCATGTCTCCCGAATTCCTGCATACCTGGGGCTGGCGCATTCCTTTCGTTTTCGCCTTGCCCCTGGGTCTTATCGGCCGTTATATCCGGGTGCACCTGGAAGATACTCCCGCGTTCAAAGAGCTTGAAGCTTCACATCACGTGGTGAAAACGCCTTTAAAGGTTCTCTTCACAGAGCACTACCGTGAAATGATTTGCGGCTTTGGCGTGGCATGCCTGAATGCGGTCGGTTTTTACGTCATTTTGAGCTACATGCCTACCTACATGTCTGTTGAGATGAATGTGGAGCACAGCACCGCCTATCTTGCGGAGACATTGTCTTTGTGCACCTATATTCTTTTGATCTTCATGATGGGCAAGCTGTCCGACCGGTTTGGACGCAAAACCATGCTGATTACAGCCTCCATATGCTTTATTCTGTTCTCCGTGCCTTTGTTCAGCCAAATAAGCAGCAACACCCTTATGCATATACTGATAATCCAGATTGCATTTGGGGCCATGTTAAGCATAAATGACGGCACACTGGCCTCGTTCCTGGCGGAAGTATTCCCTACCAAAGTACGCTACACGGGCTTTGCTTTCACTTTCAACATGGCGAACGCCCTTTTGGGCGGAACCGCTCCTTTAGTATGCACCTGGCTGATTCAGGTGACTGGCAACAATATGATGCCCGCATGGTATCTGGTCTTCTTCTCTGTAATAGCTCTTATTGCAATGCTGTTCATCAAGGAGACCGCACATAAGAGTTTGCGGGACTAATGCGACACTAGGGATCGTTTTACAAAAGGCCGGGGAAACTCGGCCTTGGTTAATAACCGTATCCGACACGGTATCCCGACAGAACAAGGGGTTACGACAAACAGTCATAACCCCTTGTTTTTACTGGATGACAGCTACCGACTTGTCCAGACAACGCGTTGTTATTCAAGAACAAAACCAAAAAATAATTTATAAATACCGTCAAGGATACCGTCATTTTTATTTGATGCTTGCATTCTTTCCTGACTAGTTATTTTAGCTGGTAAGGCATTCTAGTTACCTTAAAACCAGCGGGATTCAGATTTGCTGGTATTGCAAAAAAAGTAGCCGTTGCTGTCAATTTTGAGTATTACTTAGGTACGCTCTCATATCCTTTCTACCCAGTCAGTCTTGATTGAACAAACCAGACAAAACACTGCCGCCAGGCTACTTTTCCCATGACCACAAGATTAATGCGATAACAGATGTGGGCGCTTCGCCATCCGCAACTTAAAGTAAAAGCGGGGTGAGTCCCGCATTTTTCTTATCCGTTACTCTTGGCGCAAACAGGACTTTTTTTTGTATCTTTACTAAGTACAATCAGAACCACAGCAATAACCACCAGAAGTGCTCCCACTGCTCCGAGCGGGCGGAACATTTCACCCCAGAAAATATAGGCCAGCAAAGCGGCAAAAAAAGGTTCACAGGCTGTTTCCACCACTGACACCCTGGTGGCGGGTAAGCGGGAAAGTGCCGCACAGAAAGCTTTAAAAGCTATCCAGTTGCCAAAAAAACCAGTAACTGCAAGGCTTAGCCATATCTGCCAGGTTTTACCCGGCATGAATTCCACAAATGGGAGCATACAAAGAGCGCCCGCAGGAAGGATGTGCATATAGATTGAGACCGGATTTATATTTCTGCCAAGATATTTTTTACTAATGACTGCATGCATGGAAAATAGAAAGCCTGACCCAAGCCCGGCCAGAATGCCCGTCAGCGAACTTCCCTCGGGCAAACCGCCTCCTGATACCACAAGGCAGGTCGCTCCGGCAATGGCCAGGATAATGCTCAGCACTTTGCTTCCGCTGAAGAGCTCTTTAAAAAAGAAATACGACATGATGGCAACCCAGATCGGAGCTGTGCTAAAAAGCACCGCAGCGGTAGCTGCTCCTGCTTCCTGAACTGAAAAGGTATAGAGGAAAAACAAGCAGCTCACGCCAGGTATCCCGAACAGGCAAAAAATGGTGCGTTCCTTGGCTCCAATACGCCAGGCTTTTATCAAAAGCCCGTTGATGATGAAAAAGGTCGCGCCAAACACAGCCCGCCAGAACGCGCATTCCAGGGCAGACATGCCTTCTCCCAACGGGTAGCGGGATATAGGGCCCATCATCCCGAAATTGATAGCTGCGAAAAAAACCAGAAAATAACCAAAAGCCTGCGTACGGGCGGCTGACTTGTCCATATCCTCTCCATGAAGCTACCGGGCGGTAATTCACTCTGTTGCAGCCATATCACCCAAGGCATGATACAGCAACATAGGTGAACAAGTTGATTTGTAAATATGTAAGCCCTTCCAATTGAGATGTCTTCTTTCACATCTTGAGCTGAGTATCTACTCCAATACTCATGACTCCCTAGACCTCTTGAACACTCTCAAATTCATAGCCTTGAGCAGCTGGATTAATTCAAGTTACTTTGTCCAGCTTGTAAGTGATCTGTATATCAATAGCAACTGGTCGTGGGTCAGCTCTTCCAGTCTTGTGTTTATCTTTCCCATAAGATCCTTTTTAGATTGACTTGGAGAAATGTTTATAAGTTCATTAAGGGTTATGTGAAGCTCATTAGCAATCTTTGCTAGGAGGTCAATAGACACATTTCTTTTACCCAACTCCACTTCACTTAAATATTGAGTGCTAATCTCTGCAAAACCTGCCAGTTGCGCCTGTGTCATGCCTTGCTGGGTTCTAAGTAGCCTTATCTGGGCTCCAATGTTTTTTGATAATTCCGGTAGCTGACCAGCCTTTTTCTCCTTCATACCACCTCCGCGTTTAGTTAAAACTATAGACGGTATTACTGGCTTGAATTAACTTTATAATTGGCACAAATAACTATTCAGTAAAACTAAAAACGCATTTGAGTTGCCTCAACGCGGACTCCAGGAGATGAAACCATGCTGGTTATTAATAAGCTTTTATTTTCTGAATAAAGAAATAGAACAGTCTTTATTTTTTGCCGTAACACTTTTGCTTGTAAGCTTGGGATGCACCAACACGAAAGATAAAGATAATGAAATAGACGCCTTTTTAGATGAATGTGAAGAAATGACTATCATGGTGGGCTAGGCTTGTGAATTTGGATAACATTTGAAGAACACAGAGAAATACAGGTACAAAATTAAAAACTTCCAAAGATGAAGATTGGATATAAGCATATAAAAAAATATTTTTTGACTTATTTGCTAGGCTCGAAAAAAGCTGAATAGCTTGAAAGGTTATACTAGCCATTCCAGGCAAATTAGTATAATGCATATAAGATATATGATATGCAAAGTTTGTAAGGAAAAAGAAGAAGTTCAGCCGGAGGAACCAGATGCAAAACTCCAAATTGAAACTACGCCGGACGAATGGAAGGCATATTACCTTGTAAAATCCATTCTCATAGGATTGGCTGATTCTGAGCGGGTAACAATCCGGGACGCTGTGAACTATCCAGGCTACGGCATTAAGGTATATCAGCGGCAAGGTGGTTGACGAATAACTGATATCCGGTTTGCCAGAACAATTTTCAATGCCTTCAGCATAATGGGGGGGGGGGTAATAGCGTTGGCGGTATTGGGAATGCAGTGAGGTCTGTTGTGCGGAAGCTTGTAATTAGCACACTATCAATCCTTCTTTTATTGAGTTCTTTTCCTGCATTTGCTGGTTCAGAGAATTCCTATACCGACTCTTTCAACAAAGCGAAAAGAATCCTTGAGCAACAGGTGTATTTTGACAACAGGACAACTATCTATTGTTCTGCCAGATTTGATGAACAGGGCTACATTGAATTGCCAGAGGGGTTTGCCGCTAATAAATACCAAAACCGCACTCAAAAAATAGAATGGGAACATATTGTTCCTGCCGAAAACTTCGGACGCGTCTTTGCTGACTGGAGAGATGGGAACTCTAAATGTACAGATAATAGCGGCAAGCCTTTTAAAGGCAGGAAATGTGCGGAGAAGGTAAATGTGGAATACAGGTATATGCAGTCCGACATGTATAACCTATACCCTGCAATCGGAGCGGTTAACGCCGCGAGGAAAAATTATAACTTTACTTTGCTGCCTGGCGCTCAATCCTCCTTTGGCTCTTGCTCCATGAAAATAGAGGGAAATAAAGTTGAACCGCCAGAGGCAGCGAGAGGGATGATAGCCAGAACATACAAATATATGGCTCAAGCATACCCTCAGTACAAAATGAGCGACCAGCAAACAAAACTGATGGACGCATGGGATAAAATGTATTCTGTTGATGCTTGGGAATGCACCAGGGCAAAGCGTATTGAGGTTATCCAGGGTAATGAAAATCCTGTGGTCAAATCTCAATGCATTGAAAAGCAACTTTGGAATTAATGCGGAAGAATTTGGCTTTCTTTAAAAAACTACAATTTGCCCACTATCCTTGTATCAAACTTTCAAAAGATTATATATGGGAATCCTGACTTGAGCTGACAGCATGCTTTCAACCCCAGCGGCCTCACCCCCATAACCAAATCCGAAACGGATGCCTTGTGCTATCCTTGAGCATACGCCAGAAGAAAAAGCGACCGCTATACAGCAACAGCGGGACGCCCTGCTCTCGGCAACAGATTACATGATGATGCCTGACTACCCGATCAGCGATGCCAACCGGGATGCGCTCAAGGCTTACCGCCGGGCCTTGCGAGATGTCCCGGAACAACCCGGCTTCCCCGATGAGGTGGTTTGGCCGGAAAAAGCATAAGCAGTTGACGGCTTGGGTGAATGGAGGCGGGGGAACCCGGCCTTTGTGACGGGGCTGTACCCCGCCCTTGTACCCCGACAGAAAAAGGGGCTACGGCAAATAGCCATAACCCCTTGTTTTTATTGGGACGATGGCTATCGAAATAGTAGTATAATGCTCTTTAATCACTGACTAAAATAAAAAACCATTTATGAAATACCAACATAAATACCAACACTTTTTCTTGCTGTCCTATAGGCGGGGTAACTCTCATTTTT
>CAZJFJ010000019.1:0-3822 GCA_964545305.1 uncultured Desulfovibrionaceae bacterium | reverse complement strand
GTATGCAAATTATATATCCCCACAGACGTAAAAAGATCTGTGATGAGTCTTCTGGGTAGCTATGCAGGTTCCGGTTATGCCTGTCAGTTTATGTGGACTGTTCCCCGAATGAAATAACCGGCAAGGCTTTTACTATCTTCATGGTTTCCAGGCTAAGATTGATGATGCTGAGCAGCAGATCCAGAATGTATCTGGGCTTATTGTTTTCATCAGCCCAATCATTCGGGTCGTTTTTGATACCGCTGTCCTTGTCCACGCGTATCTGGTAGCGTTCCATGATCCACTCGATAGCCGGGCGTCCGTTCACAACATATTCATATGCCTCAAGGGGTATGTTCGAGAGCCTGATATAAGGATTATATTCTATAACCGACTTGTCGCCCTTATTTACAAAGCGCATTTTCTGCACCCGGAAGTTATCTTTTTCCTCGCCAGTCACCTTCACATCCGGGCAAGGCGGCTGTTCTTCATAATTAAGGTGCAACCCGGCCAGGGCTCGCCCGGCCTTGCTGAACGTCCAGAAATCGGAGGGCTTTTCCACCAGGGGAAGGCGCGGCAGCATTTTTTTCAGATCCGCACTGAATGTCTCGCGATAATCCGGTGAATGGAGCAGCCCGTAAACGTAGTAAAAGATATCCTCTTTCGTAACTTTGGGGCCATACATATCGCGGCATTGCTCCAGAATAAAGTCGGTTACTCCGTCCCGGCGGGTGTAATCATCATTGCCAACATCAAGCAGGGTTCCTTGCGAAATGGTTTTCTTGTCGTAATAGTAAAGGGGGAAACATTGTCCATTAAATTGTAATTGAACATCTGGTATTTTATCCGTAATTACGCATGAGAAATCTTTTGTGACGCCAACGCCGGAAACACAAATCACCAAATTTTTCTGCGCTGGAGTTGGGAAAAGTTTGGGGATCTGATAGGTCATTTCGTTCAAAGCGCTGTCAAAATAAAGAAACTGCTTATAAAATGGCCTATAAATCGCCGGTTGAAGCCCATGCCTATTGAATTTTTTCAGCCTGTGCTTCCCAAGGTCGTGATCAAGAGCTCTTGACCAACTGATTTGGGTGGAGTTGGTTTTGGTAATTTCCTCGAACCGAATTTCTGAATCTGCTTCTTGCGCGGCTTTGTAAGCTTCCACCTGTTCGTTGAAAAATGAAATGGTCCTTTTGATATTGTTTTCAAGTTTTATTTTTGAAGAGTTATAACACCATGCGTCACGTTGAGTTTTCAATCCATTTGAATAATATGGCACAAACACTGTCTGCGTGTTATTTTTGTTGTCCTTGTCTCCCAATGGTATGAAACTTCCGAACAGGTCGTTTCTCTGGTTAATCCAGTCGCCGTGTTCATTTGGGTGTAGGGTTTCCCAATGCATTTCAGGCGACAATATACTTTGCTTTTTAGTGATAATGGCGAGTTTTTCTTCTCTGGTCAGATAGTCGCCAATGTCGTGATAGCGGATAACGGCCTTGCCGCTATGCCCCGGCTTTTTAACAAGCACTGTAATCGCTATGGGCGTCCGGCTGCCTGAGCCGAATATCTTACCGCCTTCCCGCCGCGATGTTTCGCCGCTTGTTCGTTGATTCCCCCGTAAATTAAACACATAGGCTGCGCTGAATTCCTTCTCCAGACATTTCCTGAAGCCGTCCATGGCGTTGCCATCAATCCATCCGGCATTGGACACAAAGGCGATAATCCCGCCATGCTCTATGTCCAGCCGGTCGGAAGCCCAGCGGAACGCTTTGATATAACTGTCGTATAAAGAGTTTTTGTTGGTGGCGTTCGTCCCGGCGGCGTATGTTCCGGCAATGCGTTTTTCCAGCCTGGGGTAGCTCTGGTTTTGCGTATTGTCATTGGCGGATTTCTGCCCTACCGAATACGGCGGGTTTCCGATAATCACGCGGATGGGGGCCTTTTGCTGTGCCTGCACCCGTTCGGAGTTTTGCGCCAGGGCGGGAGAATACAGCCAGTTTACATCGTCTGTTTCCCCAAGCTGGAAGGTATCAGTCAGGCAGATGCCGTTGAAAGGCAGATAGGCGGTATTTTCCCCCATAGCCTCATGAAAGACATTTTCGATATTGATGGAGGCGATATAATAGGCCAGCAGAACAATTTCATTGGCGTGCAGTTCATGCCCGTATTTGCGCGGCAAGGTTTCCCTGCTGATAAGGCCGCTCTGGATCATGCGGGCTATGAAGGTGCCGGTTCCGGTAAAGGGGTCAAGCACATGCACATTTTCATCGGAAAGCGAACGGCCGAATTCCTGCTTCAATACAGCGGCGACAGAGGCGTTGATATAGTCCACAATCTCCACCGGGGTGTAAACAATGCCCAGCTGATCTTTAATCTTAGGGAAAGCTTTTTGGAAAAACTTTTCGTAAAGCTCAACGATTATTTTCTGCCTGCCCTCGGCGTTGTCTATTCCGGACACCCGTTGTTTCACGGATTCATAAAACCGGGTAAGCACAAGCGTATCTTTTTCCAGTGCCTGTTCTTCCAGCAAATCGACCATGTTTTGCAAAGATTTGGAAACAGGGTTGCTAGCTACAAAGGAATAATTCTCAAAAAGTGCTTCAAATACCGGTCTGGTGATCATGTGCTGGGCAAGCATTTCCACCACTTCATCGGGCTTTACGGACGGATTGATGTTCTTCCGGAGACCATCCAGGAATGCGTTAAAAGCCTTTTTATGCGGGCCTTCCCTGGCGACCAGGCGGCTTATACGTTCTATATGATTCTGGGCTATTTGGGCCACATCCGCCGCCCATTGTTCCCAATAACGCCTGTTGCCGACCTTTTCCACCATGCGGGCGTAAATGGCGTTTTGCAGCTGCTGGACTTCTGGCAGGGGCATCTGTATTTCCCTGCCTCCCCCCGCGGCCTCGCCCCCCCTGGCGGTTTCTTCATCCGGCGAGCCTATGCCTCCCACAAGAACGGCCCCGCCATCTCCTGGCTTGCGCCTGTTCAGTTCAAGCTTGTTCACCATTGCGTCGAAACGGTCATCATGAGCGCGAAGCGCGTTCAGAACAGTCCAGACCACCCGGAAGCGTTCATTATCGTTCAGGGCTTCCTCTGGAGAAACATCGGAAGGAATGACAACAGGAATGATTATATACCCATAATTTTTACCAGGAGCCACGCGCATGACCCTGCCCACGGATTGAACCACATCAATTTGCGAGTTGCGGGCGGACAGGAACATCACAGCGTCAAGAGAAGGCACGTCCACGCCTTCCGACAGGCAGCGCACATTGGTCAGAACCCGGCATTCATTGTCTTCTGAAGGCGCGGCCTTCAGCCATGACAGCTTGGCATCGCGCAACGTAGCGCCCATTGTGCCGTCAATGTGATCTGAAGAAACAGCAACAAGCTCTTCCCGTTCTTTCGGGGTAAGGCTGTTGTAGTAGTCATCTTTATGTTCATTGAAAACATTGGTGATTTTTTTGGAAATTTTGATGTTCTGGCAAAAGGCCACAGCCTTGTGCATGGGATTTGGGTCAGAGGCTTTCAGCAGGCCGTCGTCCACCAGCATCCGCTTGGAAAGTGCGTTAATGCAGCCAATAAGCTTGCTGGCGTCATCCGTGTTTACTTCCCTGCTCCTGTCGGCAATGGCTTTTTGCAGGGCTTCCGGTATCTGGCTTTCCTTGAGTGTAAGAACAAGCACCTTGTAATCGGAAAGCAATTTTTTATCCACCGCCTCCCCAAAGCCTATACGGTATACTTCCGGCCCGTACATGGCTTCATCATCCATTGAACACAGATAGGCGTCCGCTTCCTTGGCTTTTTCCTTGCTGTTTTCATTATACAGACGCGGTG
>CAZJFJ010000018.1:0-24250 GCA_964545305.1 uncultured Desulfovibrionaceae bacterium | reverse complement strand
ACATCAAGGTGAGCGACCCGGCCCATTCCCTGCCGGTGGGGGTCGATCTTGTGCTCGATCTCGGCAACTCCAGAATGACCGGCCTTCTGGTGGAAACCATTCCCCAGCGGCCCACCAGCCTGAACGACTCATATCTTTTGCAAATCCGCGACCTCAGCGCACCCGAGAACTGTTATGCAGAGCCCATCGACACCAGGGTGGAATTTTCCGAAGCCACTTTCGGCAACGCGCGCCTTTCAGCCCGTTCCGGGCGGCAAACCCCGGCATTTATCTGGCCCTCCCCGGTCAGGGTGGGGCCGGAAGCGGCAAGGCTGTGCGCCACGGCCCGCGGGGCGGAAGGCAGCACGGGCATGTCCAGCCCAAAACGATATCTTTGGGATGAACGCACCCGCCTGCAACAATGGCGGTATAACGGGGAATATGCGGACGGCCAGATAGAGCCCCCGGTTACCCGCGGCGTATTCATCCAGCATGTAAACAAGGAAGGCACTCCGCTCGCCTGCCTCACGCCGGCCAACAAGGCGCGTTACCCTTCCCTGCGCGGCCAGGCGGACGAAGTGGCTTTCGAGGCCCGCTTCACCAGAAGCTCGCTGATGATGTTCCTGCTTTCAGAAGTCATCATGCAGGCGCTGATCACCATCAACAGCCCGCAGGTGAGAGGGGGCAGGGAATATCCGGACTTGCCGCGCCATTTGCAGCGGATTATTCTGACTGTGCCCACCGCCATGCCCATTGCCGAGCAAAAAATTTACAAGCGCTGGGCCCGCTGGGCGGTGGATCTGGTCTGGGAATGCCTGGGCTGGAAGGCCGGCCCCGCGTCTTTGGGCCCCCGGTCCGGAACCCAGACACGCGACTGGCGTTCTTCCCCGGAGGTGCGCTGCGACTGGGACGAGGCCACCTCCACCCAAATGGTGTATTTATACAACGAATTGACGGAAAAATTTCAGGGCGACGCCCTTGAGTTCTTCAAGCTTATGGGGCGCGAAAGGGAAGGCCTGAACGGCCCCTCGCTGCGCATTGCCAGCATCGACATGGGCGGCGGCACCACAGACCTCAGCATTACCAGCTATGAAGTGCTCGGCGGAGAATCCACCACCGCCCGCATCCGCCCCAAACTGGAATTCAGGGACGGCTTCAATATCGCGGGCGACGACATTTTAAGCGCGATAATCAAAACCCATGTTGTGGGTTCAATCAGAAGCAATCTGCAAAGCGCGGGGCTGGCCGATGCCCGCAATATCCTGGGGGGGCTGTTCAAGGATTCGCCAGGGCAAACCCAGCAAGACCGCTTGCTGCGCGGACAATGGGTCCGCCAAATCGCCATGCCGGTAGGGCTTGGCATTCTGGAAGCTTATGAAAAAGCCAGCCTGGAGTCGGGAACGGCCACATTCACCTGCAAAATAAAGGATTTCCTGCCAAAAGATCTGCCCGGCCCCAAGGTAATTTCCTATGTGGAAGGCCCCCTGAGAAGCGCTCTTGCCCGCATGAACCCGTCTGAGGCGGAAAAATTCAGCCTGCTGGACTTTGACCTTCCGGTAAACCTGCATGAAGTGGACCGCACTGTGCGCCAGACCATAGGCCAAATTCTGGCCGACCTCTGCGAGGTGGTGCATCTTTACGGCTGCGACCTGCTGCTTCTCACCGGCCGGCCGTCATGCTGGCCCGCAGTGGCGGGAGCACCGCTGGCCAAGCTGCCGGTTCCGCCGGACCGGGTCATCCCCATGCACCGCTACCGGGTTGGCAACTGGTATCCATTCGCCAACTCGCTCGGCAGCATTGAAGACCCGAAAACCACCGTCGTGGTGGGGGCCATTATCTGCGCCCTGGCCGAGGGGCATCTGGAAGGATTTTCTTTTGACACCATCGCGCTGAAACTCAAATCCACAGCCCGTTATATCGGCGAGCTGGACAAAAACGGCCAGCTTCTGGAAGGGCGCGTGTGGTTTGAACCGGATGTGGACAACCCCGCCGAAGTGGAAATGTCCAAAGAAGTGGAATTCAACACCCCGATGGCCATTGGTTTCAGGCAGCTGGCGGCCCCGCGCTGGACGACAACCCGCCTGTACAGCCTTGAATACACAGATCAGGACGCCGTTGGGCGCGCGAAGAACCTGCACCCCTACAAGGTTACGCTTTCCTTCACCATGCGCGAGGAAACGGAAGCAACGGTTTCAGACGATGGGAGCATGGCGCGCGATGAAGGCGAACTGACCATTGCAGAGGTCGAACGTAACGACGGATCCTCCGGCATGGGAGACCTGAATGTGCGCCTGCAAACCCTCTCGGAGGAAGAAGGATACTGGCTGGATACAGGGGTGCTGGAAAATATTTAGAGCAGATTGGCCTTACAACGCCCCCTTTGGCGCTTAACGGCGGAAGTAATTCCGCTCACGCCTGCCGGATTGCAGGGCGGCAAAGCCTCCCATTAAGCAATCATTTGAGGCGTTAACTGCTCTACCAGAGCAATTACACTTTTTCAAAGTTGAAATGCTCTAGCCGTTGCCTTAATGCATTGCCCTGCGTTTTTAAAAATTAGCCGGACAAAAGGGAGTTTTCATGCTGGAATCCAACATCGCCCTGTCAAATCGCTGCAAAGAGCTGACGGCAAGAATCAAGGCCGCCGAAGCCTGGGTTGAGGACAACTGCGAGATAGTAAAAAGCGAAACCGAGCCGCTGCTGGCCAGGCTGCGTAGAAGCGCCCGCCTGCTCCGCCGCTGCGGAGAAGCTTCCATGCGGAAGATGGCGGTTGGGGTGTTCGGCCCCAGCCAGTCAGGAAAATCCTATCTTATTTCCGCGCTCGCCCGCAACAAGGACGGCTCCCTTCTGGCCGATTTTCGCGGTGAAATACACGACTTCATACGCGACATCAACCCTGAAGGCGGCAAGGAATCAACCGGACTTGTAACCCGGTTCACCCTTAGCCAGCATGACTCTCCGGACGGCTGGCCCGTGCGCATCGGGCTGTTGTCTGAAATGGACATTGTAAAGATAATCGCCAATACCTTTTATTCGGACGGTGAGCACAAGGAACTTCCCGATGTGGAAGCCATCCGCAAGGATCTGGAGGCGCTGGCCAAAAAAACTTCCTCCGCGCCCCTTCCCGATATCGACCGGGACGACCTTGAAGACCTGCATGAATATGTGTCCCGCCGTTTTTCCAGTTCAGTGCGGACAAATCCGCTCGACCGCGCCTACTGGCCCCGCGCCGTAGAGCTGGCCCCCAGGCTTTCCCTGGAAGACAGGGCAACGCTTTTCGCCCATATATGGGATGGCGCGGAAGAATTTACCGCGCTTTATATTCAGCTCACCCGCACCCTGGAAACTCTGGGCCGGGCCAGGGAAGCATTTTGCACCCTGGATGCCCTGATCCCGCGCGAAATCAGCATCATCGACGTCGCCGCCCTGGCCGGGCTGGGGCAAGACGCCGCTGCCGCCCCAAAACACCCGCTTGAAGTTGTTACTCTGGAAGGCATGAAAGCCACCCTTTCCCGCAATGTGGTTGCCGCGCTCACGGCCGAACTCACAATCGTGATGCCCAACAAGCCGGACGAGATATTCGAGCATGTGGACCTTCTCGACTTTCCCGGCTACCGTTCGCGGCTTAAAGTTAAAAACATACATCAGGAAGTGGCGAAACCCGGATCACTGCAAGGCTTTTTCCTGCGCGGCAAGGTCGCCTACCTGTTTGAACGCTACTGCGCCGAAAGAGAACTGACCAGCATGCTGCTTTGCATCGGCCCCGGCAATCAGGAGGTGCAGGACCTGCCCGGAGTTATCGATTCATGGGTGCGGGCAGCCCACGGCGACACCCCGGAAGAGCGGAAAGGCCGCGACTCCGCCCTGTTCTTCATCCTGACCAAGTTCGATATGGAGTTTGAAGAAAAAAAAGGCGCGTCAGCAACAGCGGAAGGACGCTGGAAAAACCGCCTGCATGTGTCTCTTCTCGATTTTTTCGGAAAGCAGTACGACTGGCCTGTGGATTGGGACGGAAGCCCGTTCAACAATCTGTTCTGGCTGCGCAACCCCAACTTCAAAGCAAAGGCCGTCTTCGAATATGACGGCGACCGTGAGATAGCGGTACGCAAGGATCAAGAGGGCTATATCGCAACCCTCAAGGAGGCCTTTCTGGGCTCCCCGGATGTGGCCCCCTACTTCAAAAACCCGCAAAAAGCATGGGACAGCGCCATGACCCTGGGCGACGGAGGAGTAACATACCTGCGCGACAGCCTGCGCCCAATGTGCAACCCCCAAATCAAGCATACTCAGCTCGAAGCGCTGGTAAACCATGAGAGCAAGCTTGTTTACGACCGCCTGGCGCCATATTGGCGCAGCGACGACCGCGAGGAAGAGCGCAAGGCCAAAACCAGGCTCGCCAAGCACCTGTCCGTTTTCCTCGCCAAAAACGTGCAGGAACAGCGCTTTGGCAAACTTCTGGCAGCCATGCAGCTGGAAGACTTTTATTATTACGACCTTTACTTCCAGGTGCAGAACAGCAGCATCCCGGATGAAAAGGCCAGCCATCCGGAGGCAACCCTCGGGGCGCGCACCTCGGCGGATGAGCTTTTGGGTGAGCTTTTCGGCGAGCCCGCCGCAAACGGGCAACAGGGCATGCAGGAACAGGCCCCGGTTGCCAGGGATGAAGCCGGAGATTTCGCGCTGTCCATTGAAAAAACCTGGTTTGCCAGGCTGCACGCACTGGCGGAGAACCCCTCGCATCAGGCCTATTTTGATTTCCCCGCCAAGGAATTCGGGCAGTTCGTGCATGAAATCATAAAGGGGTCCGTTCGTATTGGAGTGCGAGGCCAGGTGGAGGAGGCGATTAGGCGCGCCGCGCGCTACCGCAACATCAGCCGCGACAAGCTGGTTTGGAAGCAGGTGAGCCTCGCCGCCAACATCATCAATTCATACATAGACTGGCTGGGTTACGACCCCGTGCGTTCGGGCGGAGCGAAAGAAGTGGAAATCGACGGCAAACAGTTCAAACTGTTCAAACCTGTGCCGGAGTTCAAGGGCTACCCTGAACTGCCTGAAGATCAGTCCGCCTTCGACCGTTTCTTTTACCGCGACTGGCTGGCCGCCTTTCTCGACCTTACCCGGGGCAATGTCGACTATAATGGCGCAGATTTCAATATTGCGGAAAACTCAAAACTGGGTGAGCTGCTGCGCAGCTTCACCGCCTAAACTCCGGGGGTAAGCACTGTGATTGTGACCATTGAGAACAACCCGCAAAAAGGGCCGGGCCACGCCCGCATTTCATTGCGCCTGCGTTCGGGCGAGCCGTTCCCCGCCCTTCCGGCTTCCCCTCAATTCATCATTGAAAGCCCCGGACGGGAAGAATTTCTGGGAAACGGGCAATGGGCGCAGTCGGAAACAAGGCTGACACCGGACTCCTATTTTTACGAAAACGGCGCAATTGTTCTGGAAGTCGGCCCGCAGGTTGTGGACAGCCTTGAGGCGCTGGAAAATTACCGCTTCCATCTGCTCATGCCTCAAGGGGAAAAAAGCGGGGCGCTGGTCTGTAAGAATATTATTCCGTCTCCCATGCAAAGCGGGCATACCGGCTTCGGCAATTTTGAAGCAATACGCCTCACAATCAGGTCTGACGAGTCTGCCGCGCACAAAAACACACCGGATTCCCCCCCGGAACAGAATATTCAGCTTCCGCCCCAAACGGAATCCGTTCAAACACCGGCTCCCGATTATACTCTCCCCGACTTCTCAAAACTTGACGACGCTCCGCTTAGCCTGCCGCCTCAGCAGGATTCTGCCTCAAGGCTTGAACAGCTTGCCGGCGAAACCGGCTCCAAGTCCAGCAGAGGAAAAATTGCGGCGCTTATTCTGATTTTGATTCTGCTTGCAGCAATTGGCGCGGGCGCATGGTTTTTTATTGCCTCACCCCTTTTGAACACGGGAAACGCCACCCTTCAAGAGGACGCTGCTCTACTGGCAACTGACGGCCCCGACACTGCGGGAGCCAACGCAAGCGCAGAACAGGAAAACAGAGGAGCAAACCAGACGGGAACCAGGGAAAGCAACTCTTCCTCACAGCCAAAAGACACCCCCAACCCGGAAAATTTCCCCAAGGTGCCCCCCAAGGATTCTGCCGGGCTGGAATCCCTGCACATGGCGCATGGTATTTTACGGGACAACCCCGATGAAGACGGCCTCCGCCGGGCCCTTGGCATGATGCAGCATGATGATGCCAACGCTGATGCAATCTTCCTGCTGAGAGAGGAACTGGCAGAACGTGGCGACTCTGAATCAATGTTCCTGCTGGCCCAGTTTTATGACCCAAGCGTTGCCATGCCCAGGGGAAGCATCGAGCCCGACCCCGAACAAGCCGTTCACTGGTACAAGCGGGCCCAGGCCGGGGGATGGCAAAGCAGCGCCCCGGCTCTGGACAGCCTCAAGAACTGGCTGCGCCAGGAAAAAGAAAAAGGCAATCCTCTGGCGGAAAGTCTGCTAAATTCAATGGAGTAACAAGCCATGTTCGAAAAATACAGGTTATCTCTTCTGGCTATCATATTTATGGCTGCGCTTATGGCCCCCCAGGCATCCTTCGCTCAGGAGAAGCCGTTGCTGATGGAAGGCAAAAAAACGCTCTACCAGCGCGTCATCGTGCATCCTGACACCCAGTCTTACAGTGAGGGCGGAGGAAAAACCGGCGGCAAGAGTGTAAAACCATTCAGCGTATTTTACGTGTATGAACGCAAGGATGTTGACGGGAAACCCTGGATAAAGGCATCCCCGTCCACTCAGGGCCATGGGCTGATTTGGATACCGGCTGGAAAAACTTCCCAATGGAAGCAGTCTCTGACCTTGCTTTTTTCCGAGCGCATGGGGCGCGACCCGGTTTTATTCTTCAATTCCTCCAAGGCGCTTGAAACCGTCTGTGAAAAGCCGGATGTGGGATCGGAAGTGGGCAAGCTGGCAAAACAATTCCAAGATTACGCTCAAAAAGGGGAAAAACCGGCCAACTTCCCAATTTTAGCCATGGAGCCGGGCGATGAACAGGGCGCAGTGGCTAGAAGCCGTTTTTATATCATGCCTATTTTTGACTGGGCGGACCCGTTCGAGGGGGTGAAGTTTCTGCAAGTGGCTTCAATTGACCCCGGTGCGGGATCCGGTTCAGGAAACGGCTCTGGCGGCAACGCGGGCGGCGGAGATGGAACGGGGGCCGTGGGAAATGCGGAACCGCTTAAAACGGGCATCGCCTTTGTCATCGACACCACCATATCCATGCGCCCCTACATTGAGCAAAGCCTCCAGGTCGCCCGTTCCATTTACAACGCTGTTGAAAAAGCCGGGGTGAACGACAAGGTCGGCCTGGCTGTGGTGGCCTTCCGTTCCAGCACCAAGGCCAGCCCTGGCATTGAATACACCACTAAAATCATCTCGCAGTTCAAGCAGATAAAGCAACGCGCCGAATTTGAGAAAGCCCTGTCGGAAGTGCAGGAAGCCACGGTTTCCACCCACTCGTTCAACGAGGATTCCTATGCGGGAATCATGACTGCGGTGGAAAAGCTCGACTGGAGCAACTATCAGTCCCGGGTAATCATGTTGATTACCGATGCCGGGCCGCTTGAAACCAGCGACCAGTACGCATCCACCCGCATGGGCAGCGAAGAAATAGCCGACCTTGCCCGGGCAAAAGGAATCAAGGTTGTGGCGGTGCATGTAAAAACACCCGGCGGGGGCAGCAACCACAACTATGCCCAAAAAGAATATACCACGCTCACCCGGATGCCGGACAGCGGAGAAACCTCGTATGTGGGAATAAACGCCGCCAGCTCCGATGCCGGACGCCGCGCTTTCAGCGCATTTGCCAACTCCATGGGCGCTGTGTTCGTTGATCTGGTTAAACGCACGGCTGAAAATACCCAGTTGCCCCGGCCCGCGGCAAAACCCAAAGACGACCCGGCCGACAAAGGCCGCTGGATCGCGGAAAATCTCGGCTATTCCATGCAGCTTGAGTATTTAGGTGAAAAAAACAAAGTCCGCGCCCCTCAGGTGGTCACTTCCTGGATTACCGACATGGATTTGGCCCGCATGACCAAAAACCGCAACACCCCGGCGGTGGAGGTGGCGGTGTTGCTTTCCAAGGCGCAGCTCAGCGCTTTACAGCAGCAGCTCAAAATAATTGTGGACAATGCGGAACGCACCAAAAAAACCGACTCCAAAGACTTCTTCCAGTCCATTCTCTCGGCTTCGGCCCAAATGGCTCGCGACCCCAACATGTTCACCATGAAGCCCGGGGCCAACCTGCAGCAGCTTGGAGTTTTAGGCGAGTTTCTGGAAGATCTGCCCTACAAAAGCCAGGTGCTCTCCATGACCGAAGAGGATTGGTACAACATGCCTGTGGGCCAGCAAACCGCATTTGTAAACCGCCTCAAGTCGCGCATAGCGCGTTACGATGAGTACGAGAAAGACCGGGACAACTGGGAAAGCTTTGGCGCGCAGAACTCGGACGACTGGTTGTACAGGGTGCCTCTGAACATGCTCCCATAGCAGGCGGCCATCAGCATCGCAGACGGCTGCTTCCTTTGAACGCGCCAGCCTTCAACTGACCAAAGCCAATAAATAAAGGGGTGGCCGGAATTTGCGGACGCCCCTTTATTTTAGAGCATTGCAAGTGTGAAATGCTCTGCAAGGATTTGTCTTCAAATTCTTGCCGCCCAATGATTGCAGGGCGGCAAAGCCCCCCGTTAAGCAATCATTCGAGGCGTTAACAGACCCTGGCGGGCGGAATTCACTTCCGGCCGGAAAAATGTCTCCAAATTTAAACGCTGTTGGAAAAAAGCGATGAGCACAGACGGACTATTTCGCCCTGTCAATTGTAAGCCGGGTTTCAGAGCCAAGATTACGCAGTGCGGACACGTCTCCGGTCAGCTGCCCCAGCACCACCCCCGATGAGCCAAGCTGGGGAGTGAGCCCAGGGCTTGGAGGCGTGGAGCCAAAAAAGAGGCAAAGCGACCGCCCGGGAGGCCAATAGGCAATGTCGCCCACCTGCATGCTGGAGACCGCGCCAGAAGACAAATCCAGGCTGTCGGCAGGAATAGCCCCATAGAACAAATCGCCCCAACGCTTCATCGCCAGTTCCAGGGGAAGGGCGTCCGAAAAAGCTTCTGCAGACAAAGAAGCGGCCAGCCGGAGCTTGAACTCATACGGCCCGGCCTTTACAATATAGAGGCTGTCTTCCGCTTCCGCCGCCGGGCAGGAGAAAAAGAAAAACAATGCTATGGAAATGGCGAAAGCTCTCCGCCGGAAGTTTAACCCGGAAAACATCATTCCTCCATCCAAATCAGCCGCTCCAGGCCTCAGGGCCATCAAGCTTTCTCCCCGCAACCGCAAAAGCCCGCTCCCAAGTTTGACGGCTCAGCATACGCAACACCGCCGCTCCGGAAAGAGTCATTTTTCTATGTAGCGGCAAAGAACCAGCCCTCAGTTTCAAAGTTTGCCCAACACCCTTCCAGGCGAACAAAGCCGCCTCGAAATAACTGAGCATAATCAATATCGCCAGCGACAGCTTCCAAAAACTTTCAGGTGCCAGCCATTTTACAATAAGCCCGGCCTCTTTGGCTATGCAGCAGGGCGTAAGCACAAACAACAGAGAAGCCCCGGCCCCGGCAATCAAAAGCAGCCGCAATGCGAGGTCAAGCCCAAGCAAGCCCCCTTCCTGCAACCCGGCTCCGTTGAGCAAGGCAAAGCCAAGCCGCCCGCCCGCCCAAAGCAGAATGAAGCCGGAGTAAGCCCAAAGAACTTGCCGGAATTTTTTTTTATATCCTCCAAAGCAAATTGCGGATACGGCGAAAATAAGCCCCAAAAGGGTCACCGCTCCCAGCGGAAGATACCATGCGGAAACTCCTGCCAGAAAAACCGTTCCAAGCACAATTTTGGGATGGCGGGCAAGTGGGACTCTAAGTGTCATCAAAATTCCACGCTGCTAAACTTTGGCAAAAGCGCCGCTGTGCATGATCATCTGGCGCAAAAAAGGAGAATACATAACCAGTGATTTCATCTGCTTGTACACAATATTGGCACGCAGATGCATGCTTTTAAGCAAATAGGCCCGCAGTATTTTTTCAGGCCCATTTGAATGCAATATCGCCCCGGCCAGACAGGCAGCCGAAATAAAAGCATAGGAATACCCTTCCGCCGAGCTGGGGCTGATAAATCCGGCAGCCTCCCCAACAAGAAAGGCGCCATCCTTGCCAAGACAAATATCCGCCGCCGAAGGGCGGAGCAGCGTGCAGCCTTCCCGCCGGAATTCACCGCTGCAATCATACCCGGCCTGAAGCAGATATTTTTTCAGGGTGTCCATATGCTCGCCGGCCTGCTTTGTTTTACGCACCTGAGGTGGCATGGCCATGCCGAGGAGGATGCGGTCGTTTTTTGGAATAATCCAGCCGTAAAAATCAGTCAGCGCGGGGTGGAACACCGCCACGTACTCCTTGAACAAATCCGGACTCATCGCGGAAGACGCCGGCTTCACCTCAAACACGTCCTGCACTGCAATATAGCGCGATTTATAGGGGGCCTCTTTGCCAATGAAACGCCGTACCCTGCTGTTGGCCCCATCCGCCCCGATCAAAATTTTGCATTTGCGGCTGAGCCGGCTTCCGCCCGGAGCCCTGAAGGTGATTTCAAACCCTTCTTTTTCACGGTTTATTTCAACCGCCCGGTGCCCGTAAAGCGCGTCCACATCTTTGGGAACCAGTGAAAGCAGCCATTGTTCAAACGCTGCGCGGGAAAGATTAATATATGTAGTGGGGTAAAGCCGCTCCATGCTGGTGGACAGATCCAGGCCGCGCAAACTGCCGGGCTGAACGGCATCAAGCGCGGATGCGGGCAGGGTGAACCCGTTGCGGGAAAGCCATTCCCTGGCGTCTGGCGCCAGCAGCCCTCCGCAGCACTTGTCCTCAAAACCGGCCTGTTTTCCTTTATAACCGAATTTGCGCAACGGAGCATGCATCGGGCGGGCATCCACAAGCAAAACCTTGCGTCTCAGCCCAAGTTCCCTGGCCAGCATGGCCCCGGCCGGGCCGGCACCGATAATTGCGATGTCGTACACACCGTCACCTTCTCAAAAATTTTGGCAGTTTAAGGTATACCCGGGCCAGCGCGTCAAAGGCCGAGCCGGGCAGCCAGCTTAACAACCAAAAAGCCAGAAATTTTACGCCTCCTCCCCCGCTAAAAAGATGGGGAGAAATTTCTTGGCGGGCGGCCCTATTTTTACCTTGCCTCCAAAGTGCAACCGCTGTTTGGAAAACTGCCCTGCGCTCAAGCAGGGGAATCAAATCCGGATATTCTTCCGGCAAGCCGGGATACAATTTTTCCAATTTGGCGAGAATCTGCCGCGTTTCCACCGCAAACTGCTCAAATTTGGCAAAAGTGGTGTTCGTGCCATGCACCCGCCAGGAGGTAAGCGGAGCATCCACATAATCCAGCTCCCAATCATGGGCGATGCGGTAAAACAAATCGGCTTCCTCGGCCACGTTAAACGCCGGGTCGAACCAATGGCTCAAGCTGTTCAAGGCCTTCATGCTTACTACGGCCGAAGACATGGAAATCCATCCGGCTGCGATCAGTTCGGAAAACACCTCACCCCGGAACGGCCTGGCGGTTTCAAACATGAGAGAAAGCGTTTCCTCGCCCTTAACTATTTTGGTATCAGTGCAAACCAGGCCCAGAGCGGGGTTTGCCTGGAACAGTTCAACCTGCCGGGCCAATTTGTCCGGCGCCCACAGGTCGTCGCAATCGAGAAACGCCACCAAGTCGCCCCGCGCCTTTTTAATGGCCAGGTTACGGGCAAGGCCCAAGGGAGCCGGCTCCGCCGCCCTGAAATAGCGTAGAATTTGTTTGCCGGAATCCTCCTCAGTGCGATACGACTGGGCAATTTCCGGGCTTAAGTCGGTGGACTGATTGTCCCAGAACACTATTTCCCAATTGTCAAAGCTCTGGGCGAATACGGAATCAATAGCCTCGCGCAAGAACTCGGAGCTGTTGCGACAGTTCATTATTACGGAAACATATGGTCTGGTCACTGTAAAACCCATTGGCCAAGTTGAAGTTTACTTTTTAAATTTTAATACAACCACAAAAAAAAGCCAGCAATATTACTCCGCAAAATACGCAGATATTGCGGAAAAACAAGGATTCAGGCCACCTATTGCAATTGACGCCAAATCAAGTAAAGTACCTTTCAGGAGTATGGAGATGGACCGGCCGGGCAAGCCTGCCCGGTCAGCCTCGCTCTTTTTACCGATGAGGAACACCAAAATGGGATATATCCACCAGGAAAAAGACTGGCCGGGCTTCACCTGGGACACCCTGCTGCTGCTAGACCCTTTGGTCAGAACAACACACAAGCACGGCATTTTGCTGGGACAGCTCAGCGGCCTTGCCCCAGGGCTTCGGGCCAAAGCCGAGCTTGAAAGCCTTACCCGCGAAATCCTTGCCACCGCCTCAATTGAAGGCTGGGATCTGAAACAGGAAGCCGTGCGCTCCGCGCTTGCCAAGAAACTCGGTATAGATATTGGAGAAACCGTCAAGCCGGATTCATTAAGTTCGGGCTACGCCGCCCTGCTTGTAGACGCAGTTAAAAACACGGAAGAGCCGCTCAGCGCCGAACGCCTGTTCGCATGGAGCTTCTATCTCAACCCGCCGGGAGAAGGCGGGATGCACTTTAAAATTAACGAAGCCTTGAACAACGCCGTTACCGGCATGAAACAGGTTCTAAGCGGGCATTTCCGCCAGGAGCTGGTTTCTTATGAACCGCCAGGCCCGGATCGCCTGCCCGGCAACCTGAAAATGTTCATTGACTGGTATAACCTGCCCTACCTTGCGCAAGAGGCGAAAACGTCGGTTCCCCCCAAATATGCCATACACCCGTTCCTTGAGGCGGGGATAGTTTACCTGTGGCTGGCGGCTATCCACCCGTTCGAAAAGAACAACGAGCTGTTCGCCCAGGCTCTGACCGACAGCGTTCTTTCGCGTTACGCCAGCTATCACGGGCATTTTTATTCCTTTTCAGCCCAGATTCAGAAGAATAAAAAATATTACTACTCGGTTCTGGAAAAAACCCTGTGCAGCGGCCTGAACATCACTCCGTGGCTGCTTTTGTTCATAGAAACCATGGAAAAAGCCGTTGACGATGCCCTGAGCGTATTTTCCGACATCCTGGCAAAAGTGCTTGCATGGGAAAGCGCCAGCCTGTTCCCGCTCAATCAGCGCCAGAAGCAAATTCTTAACCTGATGCTCGACACTTCACGAAAAAGCATCACCACCAAAGCCTACGCCAAAAACGCGAAATGCTCGCCCGACACTGCGCTGAGAGACATCCGCGACATGGTTGCCTTCGGCCTTCTGCTGAAAAGCCCGGACGGAGGCCGCAAAACCACTTACATGCTGACTTTGCCGGACAAAGAGATGAAAACATCCACGGCCGGAGATTAAACATGGCCTCTTTACGGGCTAAACATTATCGTGCTGAATGGAGGCAATTCCCGAATGAGCTACCGATTTAACAAGAATTTTCGTATTCTGACCGGTTTTCTGCTTGAAACAGAATATAAAGGCCAGTTTCTCTATTCTGACCCCATAACCGGGGAGAGAGTTAGACGTCACCCGAAAAATCTATACGCCACCGTGGGCTATCCAGGTTCCACCATATATTACAGGGCTCCGTTGCCGGGCCAGAAAACCCCGGGAGAAGTGCCAAACAAAATCGTGCATGACGCCAACCTTTCCCTTGACGAAGAAGGTTTCCTCATTATCAAGATGAAGGACGGACGGGTAATTGAGCACGGGAAAACCCGTCGTCTGGTCCACATGGCAAAAGACATTGAAAAATTCTACCGGTTCATGCAAAGCAGAATCAATGAGATGAACGAGGATGTGGACACCCTGCTGCATGTGCACAAGGAAGCTGTTTCCCCCAACGCTCCACGCCTGCTTTACCCCGAAGTATTTTATGAGCCATACCCTGAACGGATGCTTTCCAGCAGGCTTTGGTTTTTGGGAATTATTGCCATAATACTAGTCGGCTACGCCGCCCTGCCCGGCTCAAGCCACCCGTTCCTGCTGATCTCGGGGCTTGTGGCCGCTGCATTGCTGATGTTCTATCTCCGCATAAAAGGCATAAAAAATTTTGATGATTCTCTGAACAAATGGGAAATACGCAAGCAGGAATTTGAAAAAAAACAGCAGGAGTTTTTGAATAGCTGGGAAAAAGAATGCGAATGCGATGAAGACCATGACGCAGTCCTGGGCCTTGCCCTGGACTCATTCGACTGGCCCAGGGACACCAATGTAAGCTTTGAATTTCGCAACGACTGCAAGGAGCTTCACCTGGATATGGACCTGCCCGCCTGGGATGAGCTTCCGGCCCAGACATGGAAAATAGGCGGCGACAAGGTTACTCTGGAACGCAGTATAATTTCCCCACATGACCGCAGAGAACGTTATGTGCGTCATGCGCATTCTCTGGCATTTCTCGCGGCGTCAATCGCTTTTTGGTCCACTCCTTCCCTTGAAACTTTGTATCTTTCAGCATTTTGCGAGAACTACACGCCTCCGGACCCGGCTATGGACAATCCCCCGCCTGGTCCAAAGAGCAAGCTGGACCCCAGATTCCCCAATGCCCACCCGATGGCAACGCCACAAATTGAGCATGAGGCGGGAACCGGGGAGCCGATATTCCTGCTCAGCCTGAAAATCAACAGAAGCGATTGGGAGAAACTCAACTTCGAGAATCTGCACAGGCTCAATCCGGTGCATGCGCTTGAAGAATTTGAGATACGCAGGGAGCTGGACACCCAACACATGATCCTGAGCAAAATCACCCCTTTTTAAAACAAGCGGGCAAAAAATTTTATTCCCACTTTTTTATAGGAGGCGGCCATGACTTTAATTGGAAATATACTCTGGTTCTTATTGGGCGGAGTTTTCATGGGCATTGCCTGGAGCCTTTACGGCTTGCTCTGTTTTGTAAGCATCCTGGGCATACCCTGGGGACGCGCCTGTTTCACAATGGCCAACTTCTGCTTTTTCCCATTCGGAAGGGAGGCCGTCAGGCGTGAATATGTCAAAGGCAAAAAAGATATCGGCACAGGCACCCTGGGCACTATCGGCAACATTCTCTGGTGCGTGTTCGCGGGAATATGGCTGGCGCTGGGGCATCTGATTTCAGGCCTGCTCTGCTGCCTTACCATAATCGGCATTCCATTCGGCCTGCAGCATTTCAAAATAGCCGGGCTGGCCCTGATGCCGGTAGGCATGACCATTGTTCCCAAAGGCTACCTGGGTTCCCGGGGAGAATAACTAACTATCCCTCCCCGGCCTTGACAGCGGAGCAGGAGCATTTACATATCGTCCAGCAAGGATAGAAAGCGCATCCCCAATGACGCTAGGGCATGCCGCCAAAACCTTGCCCGGCGACGGGCATGCCGGAAGCAGGACATAAAAATTGCCGTCAGGAAACAACGCCTTTGCCCTCACTCCCCGGCATGTGGAACCGGCCGCCTTAAATAGCTTGCCCAAACCCGGAGAAATGTTTATTTCCTGAAAGGAAATTGATTTCAAGACCGCGGCTTTTACATTTTTGCCAGATGAAATCTGATTTCCAATTGCTGTTTAGAGCATTTCACACTTGAAACGCTCTGTGAGGATTTGTATTCAAATCCCTGCCGCCAAATGGTTGCAAGGCGGCAAAGCCCCCCGTTAAGCAATCATTTGAGGCGTTAACGGCTCTAGAACGGATCAATTTTGAGACGCCCCCTGCGGCGCTTTATGGCGGAAGTAAATCTCCCTGCAAGTGTTGTGGCGCAATATTGGGTAACGCCGGAGCATTTCGCCCGGAGGCGCGATTTCAAAGTTGTAACGCTCTTACGGCTCACAAGGCAAGCGATGGCCGCGCCGCCGGGGGGTGTAAGAACTCATTTTTCGCCACCCGCCCGCAAGCGAGAAATCTTAAAATCAATCTGCCCCAAGGCGCGCACCGGGTAAACGGGGCTTTGGGTAAAACAAAAAACTTCCTGTTTTTAACTGGATTATGCTCAACATACTGAATTTAGAATACCAGGAACTGAACAGCCTGATCACGGGCGAGCTGAAACAGCCGTCATTCCGCGCCATGCAGGTGTGGAAATGGCTGTGGCAGCGCGGAGTGCGCGATTTTGACCAGATGACCAACATCTCGAAAGATTTGCGCGCAGAGCTGACATCCCTCACCCGAATCACCTGGCCGGAGGTGGAAAAACAACAGGAAAGCCCGGATGGAACGGTAAAATTTCTCCTCCGCCTTTCAGACGGGGCCCTTGTGGAAACAGTGCTCATTCCCGGCTCAAAAGGCAGAATGACCCAATGCCTTTCCTGCCAGGTGGGCTGCGCCATGGCCTGCACCTTTTGCAGCACCGGGAATATGGGATTTACCCGCAACATGAGCATGGACGAAATCCTGGGTCAGGTTCTCGTTGCCCGCGAATTTCTTGGGGACACCCCGGAAAACCCGGTCTTGCGCAACCTGGTGTTCATGGGCATGGGCGAACCATTGCTTAATCTGAATGAGGTAATGAGGAGCCTGCGCGCTTTGAACCATGAAAACGGCCTCTCTTTCTCGCCCAGGCGCATCACCGTATCCACCTGCGGAATAAAAAACGGCCTGATGGAGCTGGGGGAAAGCGGCCTGGCATTTCTGGCCGTATCGCTGCATGCAACCACCCAGGATCAGCGCGCGCAGATTATGCCCAAGGCCGCTGTATGGAAATTCGACGACCTCATAAGCACACTTCAGAGCTACCCCCTGAAAACCCGGGAACGCATGACCTTTGAATATCTGCTCCTGGGCGGGATAAACGACAGCCTTGAAGATGCCCAGCGCCTGGTGAAGGTGCTTTCCAGGGTAAAAGGCAAGCTCAACATCATTGTGTACAACCCGGCGCAAGGCCTGCCATACAAAGCGCCCAGCGAAGAAAATATTCTTGCCTTTGAAAAATATTTATGGAGCAAAAACATCACCGCAATTTTGCGCCAAAGCAAGGGCCAGGACATCAATGCCGCCTGCGGGCAGCTAAAAACGGCGCATTTGCAGGAATTTGCACTGCCCTCTTGCAAAAATCCAGCATAGGGTCTATCTTGATGCGGACATATTACTTGGATGAGGATTTGCATGCGTTATTCAACCCGCACGCGATACGGGCTCAGGTTTCTAAGTTATCTGGGCAGGGTATATGAGATGAAAGGCCCCCGCCATCTCACGCAACTGAATGAAGTGGCCGAGGCCGAAGAAATTTCGCCTAAATACCTGGAACAGATTGTGCGCAAGCTGAAACCGCTTGCCATACTTGATTCCGTACGCGGCGTAAAAGGAGGCTACCGCTTGTGCAAGCACCCTAACACCTTCCCGCTCGACAAGATTTTCGACTGCCTGGAAGGAAACATTTCTCCGGTTCCATGTGTGGCGAAACTGATTAACTGCTCGCGCATGGAAACATGCTCCGCCTATCTGCTCTGGGACGATCTGGATAAGCATGTGCGTTCACGCCTTGAAGCCCTCACTCTGGCCGACATAATGCTTCGGCCCGAAGGAGCGGCCGCCCACAAAATGCCGCCTATGCGGGAAACCGCTAATATCTAATTTTACACCCGACATTCTATTTACTATGGAACTGATGTCCGATATAGACATCAGGTTTGCAGCCGATATTGCTCAATCCGTTTGCAAATGCGCGGTTTTTTACGCGTCTGCGGTTAATATTCGCCGTCTTGGAGCAATTAACGCTTGAAAAGCCGCTTAGCGGCAAGCAAAGCCCGTCTGCGTCATTTAGCAGCAAGGATTTTTTAAAATCCTCGCAGAGCATTTCAAATATGAAGCGCTTTAGGGCATAAAGGAGCCTGTTCATGCCTATTAATATACCTGCTGATTTGCCAGCCAAAGCAACTCTGGAAAATGAAAACATTTTTATAATCACCGAGGAAAGAGCCTCCAGCCAGGACATACGCCCTCTGGAAATAGCGATCGTCAACCTGATGCCTACCAAAATAGCTACCGAAAGCCAGATTTTGCGTCTGCTTTCCAATAGCCCCCTGCAAGTGAACATCACTTTGGTCCGGGCGGAGGAACATGAGTCCAAAAACACCTCACGCGAGCATCTGGACCGGTTTTACACCACCTTTTCCAAAATAAAAGACAAGCGCTATGATGGAATGATTATCACCGGAGCCCCGGTTGAGCAGCTTGATTTCAAAGAGGTGGATTATTGGGACGAGCTGTGCGACATCATGGACTTCACGCTGACCAACGTGTTCTCCACCATCTACATCTGCTGGGGAGCCCAGGCCGGGCTCTGGCACCACCACAACGTGCCCAAATACAACCTGCCCAGGAAGATGTTCGGGGTGTTTCCGCACACCACGGCAAACCCCAAGGAAACCCTTTTGCGCGGTTTCAACGATGTTGTTTATATTCCGCATTCGCGCCATACAGAAGTCCGGCGCAGCGACATTGACAAAGTAAAAGACCTGGAAATTCTTCTGGAATCGGAAGAAGCGGGCGTATGTACGGTCCTCGCCCCCAGGTGGCGCCAGATATTTGTTACCGGGCACTGGGAATATGACGCCGAAACCCTGGCCGCCGAGTACTTCCGCGATGTGGACAAGGGGCTGCCCATAAATATTCCGGCCAATTATTTCCCGGAAAACGATCCGGCCCGCCCTCCGCAGGTAAGCTGGCGCGCCAACTCGCATCTGTTTTTTTCAAACTGGCTCAACCACTACGTTTATCAGGAAACCCCGTACGATTTGAACGACCTGGAGCCTTTGCCCCTGGCCAAAAAATAGGACTAAAAGTAAAGGACATGTCATGAAAAAATACCGGTTAAACACTCTGGCGGTGCACGGAGGCCAAACCCCCGACCCTAGCGAACTTTCCGTGGGGCTTCCCATTCACCGCACCTCGGCTTTTGCATACAAAAGCGCAGCCCACGCCAAAGCGCTTTTCGATCTGAACGAAGCCGGGAATATTTACACCAGGCTCGGCAATCCCACCATGGGAGTGCTTGAAGAACGCCTCACTCTGATGGAAGGGGGAGCCGCTGCGGTAAGCGCCGCCTCCGGCATGGCCGCAATATTCAATACCGTTGTCAACATTGCCCAGGCAGGAGACGAAATTATTTCGTGCAGCAACCTTTATGGCGGCACCTACACCCTGTTTGATGCAATTTTGCCCCAGCTCGGCATAAAAACTGTTCTGACGCCCCTTAACGACGAAGCAGCGCTTAACGCCGCGGTAACGCCCAGAAGCAGGCTGATTTATGTAGAGACCATAGGCAACCCCGGCCTGGACGTGGCCGATATGGAGCTGATTTCCAAGATAGCCAAAAAGCACCATCTGCCTCTGGTAGTAGACTCAACCTTCACTACCCCCTGCCTTCTGCGCCCCTTTGAGCATGGGGCCAACATCATCATCCATTCCTGCAGCAAATGGATTGGCGGGCATGGCACCGGAATTGGCGGCATCGCCATTGACGGCGGCAATTTTGACTGGAGCGACCCAAAATTTGAGCTCTACACCAACCCCGACCCCAACTACCACGGCCTGGTCTGGGCCGAGGCGTTCAAAGGAGCTCCGGTGTTCGCCCTGCGCATGCGCACGGTTCCCCTGCGCAACATAGGCGCCTGTCTTTCCCCGGACAACGCCTGGATGTTCCTGCAAGGAATTGAAACTCTGCACCTGCGCATGGAGCGCCATTGTGAAAATGCGCAAAAGGTGGCTGAATTCCTTAAAGACCATCCCAAGGTGGAATGGCTGCGTTATCCCGGCCTGCCGAACGATCCTGCTTATCCGCTGGCGAAAAAATATTTGCCCAACGGCTGCGGAGGAATGATTGTGTTTGGAATCAAAGGCGGCAGGGCCAGCGGAGAAAAATTCATCGACTCACTAAAGCTCTTCTTGCAGGTAGCCAACGTGGGCGATGCAAAATCCATGGCTCTGCACCCGGGCTCAACCACCCATTCCCAGCTCAGCGACGAACAGCAGCGCCAGGCGGGAGTAGCCCCTGAAATGGTGCGCCTGTCCATAGGGCTTGAAGACATCAGTGACATTCTTGAAGACCTGGAACAGGCCCTTCAAAATGCCTGAGTCTGGAGGAAAACAGGCTTAAAGGGCTAAAGCAGATTAATTTTGAGACGTCTCCTTCGGCGCTTAGCGTTGCTGTCTTCATCCGTACGACTCGAATTCGTTTACGGCTTAAGGCAACGGCGGAAGTGAATTCCGCCTGTGCCTGTGGGGCGGGCGGCGCGGCAATGCTTTGCAAAATGCCCTTTCAAAACTAGTTCAAGCAATTAAAAAAGGAGAATGCGGAACGCATTCTCCTTTTTACCGTCTGCTCCCGCACAAAACCGGAACACAAAAATTCACTTACCCTTTTTCATCTCTTCGGGCGAAAACTTCTTATTTATAAAGTCCAGAAATATCCGGTTGCCAAGCAAAGGGTCAGACACATGACGCAAAGACACCTTGGTATCTTCGTCCTGTGACCAGTTATACTGACTGAGGTTGTTCTCCTTGGCAAGCTTGGTGTCGCCGTAATAAGCCAGTGCCTTTGCCGCTATCTTATCAAATTCCCCTTCATAACTTTTGTCCTTGGCATATCCGGCGCCCCACAGCTTGCCGTCCACAAAACTGTACACCAGCCAAATTTTCACCCCGAACAGGTCCACATCCTTGTACCCAATGCGGTACACCCCAGAGCTGCTTGTTGTCTCGCTGCGAGTGGGTTCCCGTCCTTCCGCCGCTTTCACCTCATCCGGGCTCATCCCCCAACGCGTTTTTCTAAAGCCGTAAGAAGAATTTTCGCGAAACTCGGGAACATATTCAAGAGGAGGTATTTGCGTGGAATCTGACCCGTGCGCAATGGCTGCATCGGCCGGATTTTCCTGGCTCGCAGCCACGGCGTCCCCCTCAACATGAGACTCTGCTACGGTCGCGTTGGCCTCCACGGCCTGCGCCTCCGAAACGCTGAAAAACAATAGAGCTGCCCCAAAAAACAAAACTAACGGTTTTATCATCGCCTACCTCCCTTGCAATAGAAAAGCAAAAAAACACCGGCTTGGCAACAAAAAAAGCCGGCCAAGCCAGCCAACCTTAACATATCCGGCGCTAAGGGGAAAAAACTATTCACCCCGCCCGTCCCATAGCATCAGGGTGCCATAAAGCAATGCGGGGTCAATGGGTTTGGTAATATGATCGTTCATGCCGCTTTTAAGGCTTATTTCCCGGTCGCCCACCATGGCATGAGCCGTCATGGCTATGATGGGCAGATTTTTATATTCAATCATGGAGCGTATTGCCTCAGTTGCGGCAAGCCCGTCCATAACCGGCATCTGAATGTCCATCAGCACCAGATCATATTTTTTTCTCTGCAGGGCAGACAACGCTTCCAGGCCGTTTTCCGCCAAGTCAACTTTTACTCCAACGGCATTCAAGAACTCGCTGGCTATCATCTGGTTTATCTCATTATCTTCCGCGAGCAAAACCTGCATTCCTTTCAGGCTGGAGTAGGAATCCAGCTCATTCAAGGCGACTTGCTCGTAAGCGGGCTCGTTCGCAAAATCCGCAGAAGCCAATGGCAGACAAACAGTGAAATAAAAAGTGCTGCCTACACCCGGCTTGCTTTCACACCAGATACGCCCGTTCATCATTTCAACCAAACTGCGGCTGATTGCGAGGCCGAGGCCGGTTCCCCCGTATTTCCTGCTGATTGAGGAGTCGGCCTGGCTGAACGGCTTAAACAGGTTGGCCTCCTGCTTTGCAGTCATCCCTATGCCTGTATCCCTTATGGTAAACAACAATTCAACCTGCCTGTCATTCTCGGACACTTTGCCTATGCGTTCAACATGAACGCTTACACCGCCCCTGTCGGTAAATTTGATGGCATTGTTGGTAAGATTGAGCAAAACCTGCTCCAGGCGCACAGGGTCGCCCTGCAGAAACTCCGGCAGACCTTCGCCCAAACTGAACCTCAGCTTGAGTTCTTTGACGTGAGCAGACTGGAGGAGCATATCCTCAACATGCTTCACCGACTTGGGCAGCGAAAAAATTATGCTTTCAAACAACAGCCCGCCTGCGTCAATTTTTGAAAAATCAAGCACTTCGCCGATAATGCTCAGCAAAAGCTTTGCCGAATGCTCAGCCTTTTCCACATAATTTTGCTGTTTTTCATTCAGCGGGGTGGCGGAAAGCAGGTGGGTCATGCCAACAATCGCATTCATGGGCGTGCGGATTTCATGGCTCATATTGGCAAGAAATTCGCCTTTGGCCTTTGAGCTTTGCTCAGCCTGATCGCGGGCAACCCGAAGCTCTTCTTCTTTTTTGCGCATTTCCCCCAACATGGCTTTAAGCTCGCGCATATCGTGAACGTAAGCCGCAACAATCCATTTGCGGCCATACCGGACTCTGACCAGATAAATTTCTGTGGGAATAAACTCTCCGTCCAGCTTCTGAT
Organism: uncultured Desulfovibrionaceae bacterium; assembly: GCA_964545305.1. Lineage (GTDB taxonomy): Bacteria > Desulfobacterota > Desulfovibrionia > Desulfovibrionales > Desulfovibrionaceae > RGIG1962. The sequence continues at coordinate 1,748 of CAZJFJ010000018.1, read as the reverse complement.
GCATCCATTCAAATTTCAAGAAGCCGGTCATCAAGGCCTGCCGCAACTTTCTGACCACTTCGGTTTTAGAATGTTTTCCGTCGGGCTGATATGCCGGCATCAACTCATAAAAATGCTCAAAAAATTCCTTTTTGTTGGGAAAATTGAACAAACGATGCGCTTCCGCATTGCAGTCAAGAATATTCATGTCTTCATCCCAGAGAAAACAGCATAGCGGAGTGGCATCCAGCATTATCCGGATTCTTTCTTCCGCCTCAACCATCCGCTGCCCGGCCAGCATCGCCGCCAGATAGGCGCTTACCGCCTGCACTGTTTCCATGTCGTTCCTGGCGAGCGGAGGCATATACGGCTGCTTCTCGACAAGCCGCCCGGTAACAAAAATGGCCACGCTTTCATTATACAAAACAATCGGAGCGGCAATGAGATAAGGAAGAAGGCTCTTTCTGAATTCCTGCAAGCGTTCCGGGGGGTCTTCCCCGGTAACCATTACAGGGCTCAGGCTCTCCAGCAATTCCTGATCCACCGGAATAACCGAGTTTGCGATTTTCTTTTCTTCCTCCGGAGTATAGCCCTGCAAAACCACAGCTCTGAACCGGCCTTTTTTATCGGCCAGGAGCACCGCGGTTCTCTGCATATAGAGGGTGGAGTTGATTCTGCGGGCAACATCAACAAATACGCTGTCAAAGTCCGAATCCTGGCCCATGGTAACTGCCAGCTCGGCCATCAGGGCAAAACCCCGCCGCTTTTGCCCAAGCTCCTGCCGCCTGTGCAGAGCGGACGCCTCTACTCTCAGCATCCTGGCAAGCGTAACCTCCGCGCGCTCACGCAGGTAGGCCACCTCCGCACGCAATTCGCGCAACTCAAGATCAATGTCCGCAGTTGCAGGCAGTTTGCCGACTTTCTCAGGGGTTTTTTGGTTCCTATTTTTCATACGGCACGCTAAACAAGCAGAAAACACCTGTCCAATCAAGACCTTGAGGCCTTCCGTTCACCTGGCCTATCTCCACCCCCGTGTAAAAACCAAGCAGCGGAACGCTGTCAGGCACACACTCTTGCACCACCAAAGCATCTTCAAGGTCCATTCCCGCAAAACCGGCCGCTCTTCCCGCACAATCGATATAAAGTGCCAAAGCAGGACGGCTCCCCTCAACCTGCTTGAACAAACCCTTGATGCGCGGGCGCATGTAATCCAAAAAAAGACTGCGGTACATTACCTGAAATTCGGTTCCCGCCACCATATCCGGCTCAAACATGACTATTCCGTTGCGCTCATGGTCAATATCGAGACAAAGGCGGCTGGCATATTTTTCTTCCTCAAAAGCATCCCAGCGCTCTCCCCGGTTTACGCCGAAAATAAGGTTGAACGGAAAACTTTCAGCCGGAATTTCACCCTTCAGCAGGTTTTTTATAAATGGAAGCGCTGGCTCGTTATTTATTTCCAATATGGTCTGCTCATCCGCTCTGGTCACGGTATAATACCCCGTGGCCGGTTCGCAGCCATGCATAATTATACTGTCCAGGCGAACCTCTCCGGAAAACAGCAAGGCCAGGGCGCTATGCTGGGAAATGCCGTCCCCGGCCCATTGTTTGTAAGGGGAAAGGAGATAGTCGCTCATCAGGCCGGCGCCAATCAGATTGGGCAAAAAACCCAGGCTTTTCTCCAGACCTTCCAGAAGGGGGGTAGCCATGACCAGGCGGGTTTTTTCCCGGGTTTCGTCAATGGCATCGTAGAAAAGAAGCACGGGAGA
>CAZJFJ010000017.1:0-25798 GCA_964545305.1 uncultured Desulfovibrionaceae bacterium | reverse complement strand
CCGCATTGAGCAGATCCGCGTTGAGATCGACAACACCACCAGCGATTATGACCGCGAAAAACTGCAGGAACGCTTGGCAAAGCTGTCCGGCGGTGTGGCGATCATCCGCGTTGGCGCAGCCACTGAAACTGAAATGAAGGAAAAGAAAGACCGCGTGGAAGACGCCCTGAACGCTACCCGCGCTGCTGTTGAAGAAGGCATCGTGCCTGGCGGCGGCGTTGCATACATCCGCGTGGCTAAAATACTGGACAGCCTCAAGCCGGTTGACGACGATGAAGCTGCCGGTATCAAGATCACTTCCCGCGCCATTGAAGAGCCCCTTCGTCAGATTGCTTACAACGGCGGTTATGAAGGTTCCATCATTGTGGAAAAAGTTCGCGAAGGCAAAGACGGCTTTGGTTTCAACGCTGCTACCGGCGAATTTGAAGACCTGATCAAGGCTGGTGTTATTGACCCGAAAAAGGTTTCCCGTATCGCTTTGCAAAATGCGGCTTCCGTTGCATCACTGATGCTTACCACCGAATGCGCGATTGCTGAAAAGCCCGAACCCAAGGGTGCGGCTCCTGCCGCCGGCATGGGCGGAGGAATGGGCGGCATGGGCGGTATGGGCGGATTCTAAGCCCTGGCGCTTGCCGAAACATTGCTTTAAAAGAGGCCGGATTTGTCCGGCCTCTTTTTTTTGTGCGGAAAACAGCCTGTTAGAGCTTTTTAACATTGAAAGGCTATTTCTGGCAAAAGGCTCTGGCGGCGCGAGCTGCGCCGCCAGCCCCGCGCTTTCAGGGCGGGCGGAATTTCATGTGAGCAGAGTGTGTAGCTATTTTCAATAGCAAAATGCTTTAAAACTAAAAACAGATCAAGCTGCCCCTGAACCTGGGCAGCATAATTCCCAATATTACCTTCCTTAAGTTCGAAATATTCAAAATTTTTTTCTTGTCAGCAAATCAATGAATTCAGTTGCCTTTGATCAGTATGCCTCAAGGGGGCAGGGCATTGTCATTGATTATTGATGATGTCCGCTTTTTATTCATAAAGCAGAACGAAGGATTTTGAAATTTCCCGGATTATCGCTGCCTTTGGGCAAAAAACGCCTTCCGATCTTTTTCACAATATTTGTTGACACTGTTATCATAATTAAAGTAATACAAATTGTATGACAACTCAAGAGTCTTGGGGACATGCTTAGTCAAAAGGGTTTCTGAGCATTTTAAAGACGAGTTAAAACATGCCTTCTTGTTCATGGTTAAAACATGAAACTCACACTTCCAGAAGCAGAAGTGAAGAATGTGTTTCTGAAGCTTGGCTTGTAGCCGCCCCGGGCAATTTCCGCATAAACGCGCAGAAGCCCGGTGACGATGGTTTCAGCTTGGGGCACGCGGCCTTTCAATCATTTCCCGCGGGCTATAAAACAGGCTTCGTTAACCTCAACCTCGCCGCCGACAGAGGGCTGTTTTTTGCGGCAGCGGGCGTGTGTTCATGAATTGCAGCCAGATTCGGTTTTTTGAAATTTCCGAACGGATTGAAGAGTTGTTTCCCGTTGTAGTGCCTGGGCTTGCAGTCAACTTGAGGCGGCGTCGGGCATGACCCATATTTATAATTTTAGGAGGTAGGATTATGTTTAAAATAGGGGCGAGGCATCTTTTGATGTATTTGCTGGTCGGCCTGGGTTTCGCCACGGTTATGGGCTTTATGTACATGCAGTATGTCTATTATGATGCGATGCTTGAAACCCTGGCGATCACCAACCAGCAGCTGGGCTTGCTGATGACAATTCTTGGCGCCACCGGGCTTATCACTTGTATTCCCGGAGGTATGATTGCCGATAAGTTTGACTGCCGTAAAGTATTGTGTTTTGGCTTGGCTGGAATGATGGCGTTTTGCGCGTTGTTTGCCATATTTCCCACATATTACGTAGCGGTTGCGACCTGGGCTATTGCGGGCGCCATCATGAGCGCCTGGTATCCCGCAGTATACAAGGTAATCCGTGTAGTCGCGCCGCCGGAATCCATTGGCAAATCTTTTGGAGTGTTTGGGGCTGGCACGGCCATTGGGAGCATTGTCATCAACGTGGCCGGTCTCGCCTTGTATAATCATTTTGCCGAAACCAGCTTGTCCACAGGCTTGAGCTCCATTCTATGGATTTTCTTCACGGCCGGCACTGTCTCCTGCCTTGGCGGCTACATCTTGTCCATGAAAATGGAAATTTATGGAGAAATCACAACCAAGGGCGGCGCCAAAACCACTTTCAGTGATCTCCTGTGCGTGCTCAAGGATCCTAGCAGCTGGTTCTACGTTATAGGCTGCTATTGCATCTATTCTATTCACCTTTCCATGGGCTTTTTTAACCCTTATTTTACGGCCGTACTTGGAACTTCTTTGGCTTTCTCCGGCATAGTGGCCATATTCCAGCGATATGGGTTGCGCATTATTTCATCCCCTATAGGCGGATATTTAGGCGACAAAATAGGCTCTACCGCCAAGATCATCCGTATTTCCATGTGTGTACTGGGTTTGCTTGTTCTTCTGGTTATGTTTCTGCCCGCCGCCACACCACTAGCCGTGCTGGTGACTATCGTTTTCATTATTGGCCTTTTCAATCTCATGAACCTGTCTTTGCAATCCAGCATTGCCAAGGATGCCATGGTGCCTCCCAAAAATCACGGGCTAGTGGTGGGCATGACTTCACTGTTTACTGCTGAGCTTTTCCAGCACACGCTGTTTGGCACATGGCTGGATGACTACGGCAAAGATGGGTACACCTACATCTGGATATACACCTTGTGCACCATTGTACTGGGCATCATAGTCCTTACGCTGATGATAAATCGCAGGAAACGCATTGAGGGTGAACTAAAATAATCTGCGACTTGTTTTCTGCTTAAAGGCTTGCCTGAGGCTGGGCATACGCAGAGTCCGTTTGTCTTTTCAATTTATAATAAGGCAGAAAAATGGAAATAGAAGAAAACAGCGTCTTTACATGATTGACGTTCAGGGCGGCGACTATAACCTGGGTATACACCTCATCCGTAAGTGTGTTGGCCGTTGCGATATTTATGCGAATAATGTGCCGAAGAATGCGAGTTGAAGGTGAATTTAAATAAAAAACTTATAATTACTACATCTCTGGGAGACCTTTTTATGATTAAAGGAAAAGCGGCATTGGTTTTGGTTGACGTGCAACAGGGCATCATGGATGCTTCCCAGCACTGGTTCAGGCAAGAAAATGCGGATAATGTAATGCGGACCAAGAAGCTTCTGGACGCCTGCCGCGAGTCCAATATTCCGGCAGCGTTTCTGTACGAAGTGCACCGCACGTCTATGATTGATTTCGGCCGGGAGCTGGATGGCACGGAAAAGGTGCATTGCCTTGAGGACAACCCGAACACCCCGATAGCGTCTGCCCTGAATGTCCTGCCCGATGATCCGGTTATTCCCAAGCGCCGTTATAGCGGCTTCTTGTATACGGATTTGGAAGTGGTGCTGAACGGGTTTGGGGTGCACGCAGGTGACACCCTGATTCTGTGCGGCTACTTAACGGATGTTTGCGTGCATTACACGTTTGTGGATGCCCATCAACGGGATTTTCGCATTAAAGTGGTGCGGGATTGCTGTGGCGGCTCAACTCAAAGGGCTCACGACTATGCATTTGAGGCCATGCACTATCTTCAGCATGACGCTCCATGCAGCCTGGATGAAATTCTTGAGGACATCAAAGAATACGGCGCCAGACAAAAATAAAGATATGAGGATGGCGGATATGTCGCTTGCCAGAGTATTTCACAATTGAAATATGCTGCAAGAATTTTAAGAAATTATTGCAGTGCAATTGATGCAGACAGGCTTTGCTTTTAAGCCCTATTTCAAGCGTTAATTGCTCTAAATGGCAAACGGCATATCCGCCCCCACTTTACTCTGGAAATAAGCGGCAAGCTGTTCATCTGTTATCCGGCATAGAAAGAGGGGACAATGCTTATGATTATGGGAAAAGCAGCATTGCTGGTGATAGATGTGCAGCAGGGCCTCATGGACACGGCTTCAAAATTTTACACTCCTGAAAGTGCGGAAGGCATAATGAGGATCAAGAAGCTTCTGGACGCTTGCCGGGAAGCCTATATTCCAGCAGTATTCTTTAAGGAAATGCACCGCCCGTCCATGCTGGATTTCGGCCGGGAGCTGGATGGATCGGAAGGGGTGCACGCCCTTGAGAACAGCCCGCGCACAGAAATAGCCCATGCTTTGGATATCCGCCCGGATGATCCGGTTATTTCCAAGCGCCGCTACAGCGGATTTTTGTATACGGATTTGAAAATGGTGCTGAACGGTTTGGGGATACATCCCGGCGACACCTTGATTTTGTGCGGCTATCTGACGGACGTTTGTGTGCATTATACTTTTGTGGATGCGCATCAACTGGATTTCCGCCTCAAGGTGGTGGAAGATTGCTGCGGCGCATCAACCGACAAGGCCCACGACGGTGCCTTGAACGCCATGCATTATCTTCAGCGTGACGCCCGATGCAATCTGGAGAGGATTCTCCAGGACATCAGAAAATATGCTTCCAAGCAGAAATAGCAGAAGGGGCCAGGTGCCCAATATGCCGTTTGCCTGGAGTGCAAACGGCATATTTGCCCTTGTTTGTTGAGGTTTTATGATTGTCTGGAGGTGAGATGTGATGAACTCCTTAAGGAAAAAGAAAATGTCTCCCAGATTATTGCTTACATATGTGGTCCTGGGGTTTGGATTCCCTGGAGTCATGGGTTTTGTTTGTATGCAATTTGTCTATTATGACGCTATGATGGAAGCAATGCAGATTACCCATACTCAACTGGGCCTGCTGTTGACTATAGAAGCTTTGGGAGCGGTGGTGCTGGCCCTGCCCGGGGGCATATTGATAGATCGGTTCGACTGTAAAAAAATGATGACCTTGTCTCTGGTCATAATAACGGCCTCCTGTGTCTGGTTCGCTTTATCCCCTACATACAGCTCAGCCATTGGTGTATGGACCATTTTAGCTATTGCTCTGTGTGGGTTTTACCCTGCAATTTATAAGTTGATCCGCATCATTGCGCCTGAAAATCGCCAGGGTAACTCATATGGAATTTTTGGCGCCTGCAATGCCCTTGGCTATATGGTGATAAATTTTACAGCCTGAGCGCTTATCAGGCGGCAAGTGAAACCGGCGGCGCGGTAAAAGGGCTTAGCGCCATAGTGTGGGTTTTTGCTGCGGTGCTTTTTATTGCCACAGTGGCCGGCTATTTGCTGGTGCGGGGGGTGAAGAATCCGGAAGCGGAGGCTAGCGAAATAGACCGCTTTTCCTTTGCCGACCTGAAATATGTGTTTAAAATGCCGGGAACGTGGCTGGTTTTTAGTGTCAGTTTTGGTGTGAGCAGTCTGCACTTAGGCATGTCGTATTTTACCCCTTACTTCACCAATGTTCTGGGAACGGCTTTGGTTTTCTCCGGCACTTTGGCCGTTGTTCGCCAATATGGCCTGCGCCTGGTTGCCAGCCCTCTTGGCGGCTGGTATGGCGACAAGATCGGCTCAACAACGAGGGTGATTCGTTTTGCTGTGGCTGTTGCGGCGTTTTTAGTGGGCGCGATCATGTTTTTGCCGCCGGGAACGGCCTTGGCCGTTATTGTAATTCTGGTGTTAGTTACAGCGTTCATGGATAACATATCATTCAGCCTTTGTTACAGTATTGTTTCTGAGGCTTTGATTCCACGGCGCTACACGGGGACGGTGCTTGGGCTGATAACCATTATACTGCCGGACTTGTTTCTGCCGCCTATGTATGGGCATTGGCTTGATACGTATGGTAATGACGGATATTATTTTATATTTGGCCTAACTATCCTTCTCTGTGCAATTTCCGCCATTGGGGCCACTGTGATTATCCACCGCGCAAAAAAATACCGTCAAACAGGCTGATTTTCGGTTTATTGCCCCACAATAAACTGCGAGCCTACGGATAAACCACGCCTAAAGCGGTTTATGCCCGCGCAAGCTTTAAGGTGTTCTGAAACTTTGGCCGCGCAGTCCGGGTTAAGGGCGCTGCTTTTTTTCCAGAGGCCACATGTTTATGCCTTGCAAGTGTTCTTTACTTTGTGCCGCCTGATTTCATAGGTGAATAACATTTGTTTTTTAGAGCATTTTAACATTGAAAGCTTGCTTATGGCAAAATGCTCTGGCGGCGCGAGCGGCAGCGTCCGCCCCACAGGCGCAGGAGGGGTTCATTTCCGCCGTTGCTTCAGCCGTAGACGAATTTGAGTTGTACGGATGAAGACAGCAACACTAAGCGCCAAGGGGCATCTCAAAATATAATCTGTTCTAAGCGCGAATCTTGGCGCTAAAAACGTCCATCATGCTGCTTACTGTACCTTTCCAGTCTTGGGCAACCATTTCAATGCCTAAACTTCCTAAGAGCCGACATCAAGTTCACTTCTGGCGTGGGCCTTGCCGCTGAACAGGTGCTCCCGCAAATATCTTGTCATCTGCAAAATCCAAAGCACTTCATTCAAAAGGGTTTGTCAGTTTTTCCTTTTGCTTCTTTAGAGCAGCTAATGCCGCCAAATGATTGCTTAACGGCCGGCAAAGCCGCCCTACAATCATTTGGCGGCAAGGATTTGTCTTCAAAACCTTGCAGGGCATTTCAAGTGTGAAACGCTCTAAAGTTTTGAGGGGGGGCGGGGACAGTCCCCCCGCTATTCATCGCTGTTCCTTCCCTGTGTGTGAGGGCATGTGAAAAATTGAGAAATTTTTAAGGCAGTTCTTTTTTGAAATAACAGTTTTAAAACGGGTAAAACCGTTCTGCAGCAAGAATTTGAAGATAAATTATTACAGACGCTTCAAAAGCGAAATCTTCTAAAAGAAGTTGTCTTTGGCCACGAGATCAACTTTTTTACAATAGTGGTTGACAAGGTCATGCCATCTAGATTAATACAATTCATATAACAACTTATATAATCAGATATATAACAACTGTGGACAGGAATTTTGCCCTGAGCTGAGGTTTATGACCTTTCTGCCCGGGCTGGGCCGAGCAGTGTTCATTCACCTCACTCCGCCTCAGGCGGCGGTATTTCTTCATAATCACGGGCGATACGTTCACGAACTGTGGCCTGATATGGGTTAAGACGCTCCCGTCAAATGGCAATTCCTGCACTTGCAGGTTCTGGAGTTGGGAGCGGGAAATTAACTCTTTGTCTGATTCTGGCTGCGGAATTCTTGGACGAACTGCATATCTGGCTTTTTTCAATGTTCAGGAACAGAGGAAAATAAGGAGAGGGAATTAGTGCATGGACGAACAACTAATCAAGGAGGGCTTTGATGAAAAGATTGGTAACCTTAATTGTCACTGCTGGAATTCTTTTTGGTTTCAGTGCCGTGGCCTTTGCCGTGGACATAAAAGTAAAAGGGAAATTTGATTTTGGCTTTGGCCTTTATGATGGAACCTCATTCACCAAGCATGACGGCAGCGAGAATTTTGATGCCTTGCAGCGTTTCCGGGCTCAGGTTGATTTTGTCGCTTCTGAATCTCTCAAGGGTGTAGCCGCATTTGAAGTCGGCAATACCTATTGGGGCAGTGGAGGCGGGGCCACTTGGGGAGGAGTTGCTGCCGGGCGTGGTGCTGGCGGGGCAATGGGCGCTGACGGCGTTGCTGTTGAAGTTAGACATCTTTACCTTACTTGGGATGTCCCCCAAACTGACATTCAAGTGCGTATGGGAATTCAAGATTTCGCACTTCCTTATGCTGCGGAACGCACGGACTGGATGAGCGGAAACTACATTTTTGATGACGATGCGGCCGGCATCCTGCTGTCTTACGATTTCAATGAAAACTTTGGCACAAAACTTGGGTGGTTTCGCCCCTGGGACGGAGCCGTTGGCAGCGACAGCAATATTCCCGGCAACCGTTTTGGGCATGACGATGAGGTTGATTTGTTTACGCTGACTATGCCCATTGAAGTTAAAGACACTTTCAGGCTTACCCCTTATGGCATGTTTGGGCTGGTAGGTGGTGATCTTTCTGCCAGCTACACTGGTGGTAACGAATTTCGTCAAGGGCTGGTGGGTTCCTGGCTTAGCAGCAATGGTTCCTTCGGTGACGATGGAAAAGCCTGGTGGGCCGGGCTTGCTTTCAATCTGGACTATTTAGATCCTTTCTATGCCGCGTTCGACTTCGCCTACGGCAGCTACACCTCGGATGATACTACCAGCGGGTGGTTCAACCATACCGATCCCGACCGCGCCGGCTGGGTCGCCATTGCCAAGTTTGGTTACAAGCTGGACGACTTCACCCCGATTTTGTTTGGCTGGTATGGCTCCGGGGCGGATGTAGACGGCGGCGACGGTATGGATGGCATGCTTCCTGTTTTGTCTCCGTTTTGGGGTATGACTTCCTTCGGTTGGGGGCAGGCTCACTTTGGCGGCAGGGAATATAATGTTGCCGACAGCCCCGCCGGGATATGGGCAATCGGCACAGGGCTTGAAGATATCCGTTTTCTTGACAACCTGACCACTCATTTGCGCTTTGCCTACTTCCAGGGCACCAGTGACGTTGAGGAGTATAACAAAGCCGCCAAGGCCGGCGGGTATAAGGACGCCTTCCGCGATTACAGGGTGCTCGACAGTTCGGACTGGGGTGTGGAAATAAACTTTGATAACAAGATCAATATTTATGAAAACCTCGATATGTATGTGCAGCTTGCATATATCCATATGGATGTGGAACACAGCGCATCCGATTTCCAGGATAATGCTTGGAAAAGTTATGTCGGCTTCACTTACAATTTCTAATAGACACGGCTCATCTTAGAAACAAATGGAATTAATATGCACTTTACATTTCATTTCTTGGAAACCGATCAGGTCTCTGTTTTTGTAACACTGAGATAAGAGGAGGCAAAAGAGTTGATTATTTGAGTGTGCTTGCTGAGAAATGTTCTCAAATAACAGCTTTGGAGCTTTCAGGAGCGGCATTTGCAAATGCCGCTCCCGTTTTTTCTTAGGCCGCCCCCAGGAGTTTGTTGCGCAGCATCCGGAACATTTCCGGAGCCAGGCGGTTCAAGTCCTTGATAACGCAGCAGTCTTCACGGGGGAGGTAGTGCAGTATGGCGTCATCCATGATCCCTATGCCCAGAAATTCCACTCCTACGGCTTTGGTGTGCTGGATTATATCTTTGAAATAGTTTTCATTATCCGCCTCGCTGTCGGTGAGCATGAATATTATTTTGCGGGAATCCAGCGACCCGGAGAAGTTGTGCATTGCGTAAGACAGGGCTTCGCCGCAAAGAGTGTGCCCCGTTGCGCGAAGGCGCATAAATGTGGTGAGCGGATCGTCGGGGCGGAGGATGTCGAACATTTTGTTGCCTGAAAATCCCACAACGCTTGAAGTCACTCCGGAAATCTTGCGCAAGCTGGACATGATGGCGTAAAGCGCGCGTGAGGCGATGATGTCTTTTTCCTTCTCGACCATGCTTCCACTCATATCCGCGATAAGAACGATTTCTGTGTTCATCCCCCGTTTTTCCACCTGCCTGCGGAAAACGCGCGGGTTGCTGGTGGCGAGCCGGTGCAATACGTTGGTGTCGAGTTTGCCAGCGCGGGCAAGGCCTTCGCGGTTCATGATGAATGTTTGAACCAGCGATTGCAGCTGCGCATCCAGATACGCCGTCACCCGTGCAGCCGCATCGATGTCGCTTTGTTCCAGCGGCTCTATTTGCGCCTTCCATGCGTGAGTGCCCGGGTCTATGGTCTGGTACTGCTCCGGCTGCGCAAGCCCGGAATCCTCAACCATCTCGCTTAACTTTTCCGCTGTCTGCCGGCTGATGTCAACGCCGGCCTTTTCCCCTGCGGAACAATTCTCCACCTGATCTTCCAGGGCTTGTTGAAGCTCCGAGGCCCTGGCGTCTTTCGCCTTGCCTTCTCCTGCGGCGTTTCCGCTTTTGCCGTCGCTTTGCTCCTCTCCTTCCTCCCCTTCCTCCTGCAAGCCGCCCTCCATCACATTGGAGTGGTCCTGAAAGTAGGTCAGGATAATTGCAAGGGATTTTTCAGCCAGCCTGGCGTTGGCTTCAGTGCCGACGCCTTCCGTCTTCACTCTTCGCATCACGGGTTCAAGTTCCGCCGCAAGCCCGGGAACCAGATGATCCAGCACGCCCCGGTATTCGGGCACAAGCCGCTCAAGCTCCGGCTGTTCCTGGCTGCGGACGAAATACGTAATGTACTGGAAGATTGCGCTCCAAACGGTCTCCGCCACGTCCGCCATCGGAATCTGGGCCTGGAGGGCGATGAATTCATATACATTCAACGGAGGTTGCCGCCGGGCAACATAGAGCAGGCGCACCAGTTGGGAGATGTTGCGGCGGCAGCCGGGGAAACACTGGCCCATCATGCGCTCGACGTAAACATCTTCGTAAATGTTGAAGATTACCGTTACCGCCTTGGGCTTTTCGCTTTTCTCCCTGGCGCGGTAAGCCGGGCCGGAAATGCCCGGCACAGGCCGGGTAAACCGGATGTGCCCTGTTTCATGGTCAATGAAGCCACGCACCATCGTGAGGTAGTCCTGGTCTTGCACGTCTACCGCGGGAATATTAATCACAGGTTTGCCGTTCAGGGGATATGCGGTGAATGCTTCCGTTCCCCCTGACAAGACCTGTACGCCATATTCCTCGGATAATACCGAAGCTACTATCGACAGCGACTGTAAGCCCAAAGGTCTCAAAGTCATCTTCTGCTCCTAGCAAAGCCCGCTAAGCGGCGGATAAAAATACCCGTTCATAATAATAAATCCAGCATCTCATCATAGGTTATGCTTGAGCCGTCTTTTTTCAACAGGGTTTTGGGTTCCGATTTTTCGCGTAGAAGCCTGCGGGCATGCGCCGTGAGAGCTTCAACAGACTCTTTTTCTAATATTTCGAGAAAAGGCTCGATAAATTCCGCCGGGCCGCCACGCTGCCCTTCTCTGTCAAATTGAACGCTGGTCAAAATCACCGCCGGCCCGGAAGAGGGCTGGTCCACAAGCATTAGCGTGTACACTGCGTGATCTGCTTCGTCTGAAGCAAGACGCGCGGTTTCTGAGCTGCGGTCCGCCACAAGGGATCTGTCACAAACATAGAGCTGCGAGGGCGCAAACTCCCTGTCAATTTCGGTGGACTGCACCGGGTAGCATTTTTTTGCCGCTTCAGAATCCAGTTTGCAAAGGGCCATGCCTTCGTCAATCGCCGGGCCGGTAATGAGCATATATGTTTCTTCGTTCATGAGAACGTCTCCATCAGTTAACAGGCTTGTGTGGCGCGATATTTATCAGCTTGCAGCGGGCTTTAATTCTTGCCGGCGGGCAAGCGGAGCCGCGCGGGTTATCCGGCCGGTTGCGCCAGGAGGCCTCGCCTTCAGGAACCTCATTTTTTACCATTTCTAACCCCTACCCAAAGATGCGTTGCCTCAGCTCCTGAAGCACCTGATAGCTGGGCCCGGACGCTCTGAACCCAAGGGCCCTGTCGAGCGCGTATTCCACTACATCAATGCCCTTGCTCTTAAGCGGCTCAAACTGCGCAGTAAGCATAGCCCAGCGGATGATGCTGCGGGTTGAAAATGTGACTTCAATCTGCGTGTCAATGTTTTCCGCCGCATCGCCTACGAACAGTTTACGCACGGCGTTGGCGAAGCGCAGCATTTTCTCAATCAAATCCTCCGGTATGTCGGGGGCATAAGCCTGCACCACTTTAGTTTCCACTTCCTCGGGAAGATAGCCCGCTTCCACCAGAACAAATCGGTCCATAAAGGCAATGTTCTGCCGGAGAACGCCCTGGTACAGGCCGGTGGCGTCGCTGCCGCCGTTGCTGTTGGCAGTGGCAACAAACCTGAACATCTCATGGGGCACAATCAGTTCGCCTTTGTTCTCCGGTATGCTCAACGGGTAGCCGTCAAGCACGCTGTTCAGCCCCGCCGCCGTGCTGGGGTCGAGCAGGTCAATTTCATTGAGCAGGAATATGCCGCCATGCTTCATAGCCAGAGCGAGCGGGCCGTATTCAAAGTGCATGCTTCCGTCTTTCACGGTGTGATGGCCTACCATTTCGGGAAATTCAAGACGGCTGTGCCCGGTCACTTCATACACAGGATAGTTCAGTTTCGTAACAATCTGCTTGACGCAGGACGTCTTGCCGCAGCCGGTAGGCCCAAACACATATAACGGCTCGTCCATGGCAAGCAGCCAGACGACAACGTCCGACGCCCATAATGGGAAGTAGTAGTGCGGGTCGACTTTTGGAGTATAGGGCGTGGGCTGCAACCATCCCTTTACTTGCTTGCCGGACGCTTTCTTGCTGAACACTTCCCCTGCATCAAATTCTGTAATGTTATTCATGCTAAATTCCATTTTAATTTGCGGGCATGGTTTTTCATCCCGCCAATATACCGTTTAAACAAGCGAATGCTGTTAAAATATGCTCCGCCGCATTGGACGCGTTAGCCTCTCCATACGCCGGGAGCCCTTGCAAAACAGAAAATTCACCGTTTTGATGCAAAAAATGAAAACAACCTATAATCTGGGGCTAACCCAATTTTGAGTTACTCAAACAGCCGGTAAACCGGCTTTTATATTTTACACGATATTTCTAGCATTTCAAATCAGGCCCGCTTTATTTAAGATAATCTTTTTCGGGCAGATGGGAAGCGGCTTCCGCGGCTATTTGGGCATTGCCGCTATGCGGGCGCAAGCGGGCAGAGTTCTGTGCGGGCGGAGCATTTTGTCAGAAAGAGATCCTTTCAATGTTAAAATGCTCTATTTGCTACATATTCAGAAGGGGCGTTTTCCATTAAAGACCATGCTTGATGGCGGAAATTATGCCTGTGGCGACTTTCAAGTCGTTATGCTCTGCGAAAATCAATGGGAAAGAGAAAATATGGGTGGGTTGTTCCAGGCTGCCCTGTGGAAAGATAAAAAAGCCGGCTCAATGCATTCCTCTAAAAATGCGGGTAACGGATTATTATGATTGTGCGATTAGAGCATTCATCCTTGAAATACGTAACAAGGCAGGATTTGCTTGCTGCTGAGCGGATTTTCAAGCCTTATTGCGGAGCCATGAGCCCGCCCCAGGCTCCTCTTGCCCCAAGCCGCGCGCATTAATTGAAATAAAACAGGATGCATCCGCAGCACAGGCAGCAAAAAAGCCGCGGAACGCATCGGCCCTGGGTTGCGTGCGGGCTTCGCGCCATTGCCCTAGCGCGTGGCTGCGGGCGCAGGGGCCACTGCCATGCCGATTCCCTCACTCTCAAGATACTCTATCACCTGCAGGTTTATTTCATGACGCACAGCCATGGCTTCGCTCATGTCAGCTATGTTGATGTTGTATACAAATTCAAAGTTCATGCACCATGTGCCGAAATCCAGCAACACAGCCCTCACGAGGTTGCAATTTTCGTGGCTGGTAACAAGAGTTTTCAATTTGGCTGTGAGTTCGTCTATTTTGGCTGCCGACAAATCGAATTTGAGGGGGAGAAGCAATGTCACTCTGCGCTGTCTTACATCATAGAAATTGGAAACAAACCCCCTGACCATTTCAGAATTGTTTCCAATGATCCTCTCGCCGTTCGGGCTGCGGAGGTGTGTGGTCTTCAGGCCTATTCTTTCCACTGTTCCGCTCAATCCGGCGGAATTTACAGTTATATAGTCTCCAATCTGAAAGGGCTTGTCTACAATAATCACCATGTAAGAGAAGAAATCGGCCAGAATGGCCTGGCCCGCAAGACCTACAGCCACACCCATGATTCCCAGACCGGCGATTATGGTGGAGACCTGAAAGCCCAGATTATCCAGGAAGAAGGTGAGGGCGATAATCCACAGCAGGAAGTTCGCAATGGGCATGATGGCCTTGCCCGATGCTGGCGAAACCTTGGGATTTCGGCTCAGCAGGAGGTTCAGGAACAACGCAACCAGTGCGGAGGCGAGATGCACCCCAAGCACCAGGAAAGTAAAATAGAAAACAATCTCCAGGATGCGGTGCAGGGACGGCGGTATTTTAAGCGCGTTAACCGCCAGAAACAACGGGATGACATAAAGGAATTTTAAAAGTCTCTGGAAGGCCCGTTGGAGTAATTTCCGGCTGATGCGGGTATGATGAACCAGATAGGGGTGATTCAGCAGTCTTTTTGAGACTATTTTGGCGATGAACAAAACCAGAATTCCCGCCGCAATAACAGCCAGGGCGGTCAGATAAGCTGTGGAGTCGTTCTGGTGAAGCACGGCAGTAATGCCTGCTTTAATTTCATTTATCAATTTATATACGGATTGCATTTTCAGTTGCCTCTTTGCCGGTAAAATTTCGGCTTAAGGGAATATATTGGGTTGGACGTCATAAGTAAAGGGCTTCGCATTGCAATTTCAGGCTTGATAATATATATCAATGCATCTGCCCGGGTGGCGAAACAGGCATACGCAAGGGACTTAAAATCCCTGGACCCTAACCGGTCGTGCGGGTTCAAGTCCCGCCCCGGGCACCAAATCAAATACTAGAGACTTCTTGGAGATTCCAGGAAGTCTTTTGTTTTTTAACCAATTCCTGACATTTCGCTCTGATTAATTCCAAAGAATTCTCCTGAAATCCATGCACACTTGACGGTACCAGTGGCGGTATATTATAGTAAGTGCAAAAGGAGATACCGTCATGCCTCTGACTGATGCCCTCATTAAAAATACCAAACCAAAAGATACCGACTCTAAGCTTGCTGACGAAAAAGGCATGTATCTCCTAGTTAAAAAGTCTGGGGCCAAATATTTCAGGATGGATTACAGGTTTGCCGGGAAGAGAAAAACTCTTGCTTTAGGTGTATACCCTGAAACCTCCCTGAAGGAAGCCAGAGAAAAGTGCGATGAGGCCAGGAGGCTTATCCGAAACAATATTGACCCATTAGAAGAAAAGAAATCCCAGAAGCTTCAGCTTATAGCAGACTCGAATAACAGTTTTAAGGCTGTTGCTGCTGAATGGCATGGGAAACTAAAAAGCAAGTGGTCAGAAGCACACGCTAACCGTAAATGGCACTTCCTTGAAAAAGATGTCTTCCCCACCTTCGGGGATACTCCGATCAAAAACATTACAGCTCAAGATTTGTTGGGTCTGCTTAATAAGATACAAAAACGTGGTGCCATTGATGTAGGGCATAGAGTTAAGGGCATTTGCGGGGAAGTGTTCAGGTACGGCATTTATACGGGCCGATGCGACAGGGATCCCAGCCAGGACATTAAAGGTGCGTTGATTCCTAAAAGGAATAAGCATATGGCAACCATGACCGACCCTAAAGAAGTCGGTGGCTTGCTTAGGGCGATAGATGGCTATGAAGGTGATATTACTACTAAATACGCATTAAAGCTGACTCCGTATGTAATGCTTCGCCCAGGTGAACTTCGTCACGCTGAATGGTCGGAAATCGACCTCAAAAAAAAGCAATGGAAGATTCCAGCTGCTAAGATGAAAATGGACAGGCCTCATATTGTGCCTCTCTCCAGTCAGGTATTAGAAATTTTTAAAACCATGCAGTCGATAACTGGGGAAGGAAAGTATGTTTTCCCTTCGGCAAGATCAAAAGACAGACCCATGAGTGAAAACACAATCACAGCCGCATTGAGACGCATGGGCTTTACCAAAGATGAAATAACCGCGCATGGCTTTAGGGGTATGGCTTCAACTTTGCTACATGAGAATGGTTTTAAGAGTGATGTCATAGAAGTACAATTAGCCCATGCGGAGCGCAATAAGGTTAAAGCAGCTTATAACCATGCGGAATATCTCCCGGAGAGGATAAAAATGATGCAATGGTGGGCTGATTATCTGGATTCTTTGAGAGATACCAACCCTTCCAGCTAAAAATATGACCCGGAGAGCTTAAAAAGGCTATATTGGGGAGATTACTTTGCAGGACAAGGACAGGTTCAGTAAAGTAATTTTAATTCCCTAGACGCTTGAATTTGGGGCCTGCACAAGCTAAAAATAGAATTTGACCGGTTAATGTTTTGTCGTTCAGCCATCGGGATAAAATTTCCCTCGGAGCCGCCGTCGTAAGTAGCGAGGGCCGAAGCAGCGCAAGCAGGTCAAGGGCGTAGTATAGTGAAACGGAACGGAGAGCGAAGCGAACCCTTGACTGGATGAGCAGCATAGGCAGAAGCGTATGGAGACGGGGAATCGGAGGGTAAATTCCCCTTGGTGAGCCGGGAGTTCTTTCTTTTTTGTTATTTTGATTCACTTAAAAATAAATTGGTAGTGCTATATGACTGAAATCAACCCCGAAAAATGGAAACAATATCACCAATTAACCGTGGATGAAGCCATGAATTTGATTAGTGGCTTTGAGCCGGGGACATATAGGTTTTGTGGTGCCAAGGAAAGCGAAATGCCTCCCCACGCTATTCCGATTTATCGAGCGATGGTTCGCGACTTCAAAGAATTCAAAATAACCATGCACATCAGTGGAGAACAAGTGGATTGGGACAGCATTTGCAAGCTCGTCCATCCAGACGAGTTTTACAATCCATATTCGGTATGGTGGGCAACTGCACTGCTCCAAGTTGTTGATATAAAATCCTGGCTGAGAAGTAACCATTTTAAGAGCGATTTTTTTGACACTGACAGCACCCATATTCCTTTTTATCTCGACTGCACTATTGAAGATGGCTTTTCTCCTAAACTCGCTGCTGCCGTGAAAGTGTGGGAGTATTTTTATCACGACCCAGCCAATCTCGCACCTGGGAAGGTTTTGAAAAAGGAAATGGTAAAGTGGCTCACCGAAAGAGCTAGCGAATTGAATTTATTATATAATGACGAGCCAAACAAACAGGGCATAGAAGAAGTTGCCAAGGTTGCTAACTGGAGACCAGAAGGAGGTGCTCCAAAACTGTAGCCTTCTCATCAATGTAATTCAATAATATCAAATTTATACGCAAACCAGCCTACCCGTTTCACCAAAAACCCACCCACCTGTTCTCCTACTAGTTTTTTGAAGCCGCCTAGCTATTAAGGCGGCTTTTTTTGTCTATTTTAGAACTCAACAGACCGGCGAGGAAGTCAAATGACAGCTTGAAACAGCACGTGCGACTCCCAAAACCTTTAACCGACTTCCCGCTGGCTCTGAAAGGAAATGTTTATGAATAGGGTCAAAATTATTAGGAGGCCAGATGTCGAGTCCATGACCGGGCTTAGTCGTTCATCCATATATGAAAAAATGGATAAGGGCACCTTCCCCACGGCCATCAAGCTCAGCGAAAGGTCTGTGGGCTGGCTTGAACATGAAGTTCAGGACTGGCTCAAAAACAGGGTTGCAGTCACCAGAAATGGGGGTGTCCAATGAAAGACCCTCGGAATGAATCCGGTATCGCTGGAACCTCCAAAATCGGGCTTCCAGAAGATGAAAAAAGCCGGTTAATGCGGCAGTGCAAAAAAGCCCCCACATCGGCAGGCAGAACTCAATACCAGCGTTTCCTTGATGGAGAGAAGCTGACCTACCGGGAAGCTGTCTTGGCAAAATGCTGCGACTGTGATGGTGGGCATAGTGATGGTCGTTATGACTGTGAAGTGCTGTCATGCCCTCTAAGGATGTATATGCCCTACAAAGGCAAATATAGTCCACACTCCCTGCGAGTAAAGGAAGGTGAACTATGAGCAGAAACATGCCCCAGAAATTACGTTATCAGATTTTTGGGGCTTCAATGGCAAGGCATTTTCATCTGCCCATGTGAAAACAATATAAAAAAGAACCCGCCACAGTGCTGCTATGGCGGGAAAGGAATTTACCATGACAATTACTAAAATAAATATACGTGACTTTATAAAAAATGGCTACGAATTTGATACTTTAATAGAAGGATCTTTGTTTCTCAACGGCAGAGATAGAGCATTATGTGCGATTGATTCTGAATTCATGACTATTATGCACCGTTGTAGAAAGAATTATGTTCATAAATACGTAAAGCAAGAAATTAAAATTGGGTGGGGTTTGAAAGACTATGGAAGCAATGATGCTCACTTCTTTTGCCCAATATGCGGAAGAAAAACACTTGTTCTGTATAGAAAAAGACATTCCCTCCTTTGTCGAAAATGCAGGGCTTTGACACAACAATCAATTTGCAAAAACTACGAATTCAGTCTGCATAAAAACCAATAAGCGGCTATGGCAACGATTTAAAACTTCAATTTGATAGGGGTGCAGAAATGCACCCCAAACCAAAAATATTAAGGATATCTATGTATAGCAACAGAAATATTACTCAAACTGAAACTGTCGATTTGGTCAAGGCCAGCGATATAATTCCCGAAGCTACTGATTGGCTATGGGAAGGGTGGCTGGCTGCTGGTAAAATGCACCTCCTCGGAGGCTCTCCGGGCACTGGAAAAACAACAATCAGCCTTTCATTGGCAGCTACTCTATCGTCTGGAGGACTATGGCCTGACGGCAGTGACGCGGATGTAGGTAACGTGGTTATTTGGAGTGGCGAAGACGGGGTTGAAGATGCTTTGGTTCCTCGCCTAATGGCCTCTGGTGCCGATTGCGATAATGTGCATTTCATTAATAGCGTTTCAAAAGGAAAAGAAACGAGATTCTTTGACCCGGCAACAGATATAGAGCCGCTGCACCGTAAACTGGAAGAAATCGGCAATGTACGTTTGCTAATCATCGACCCGATTGTTTCAGCCGTACAGGGTGATTCCCATAAAAATGCCGAAGTCAGGCGTGGGCTACAGCCTCTTGTTGAACTAGCTGGTTCATTGGGATGTGCTTTGTTGGGCATTACTCATTTCAGCAAGAACACAAAGCAAAACGCTCCGTTGGAACGTCTGACAGGTAGCCTTGCCTATGGTGCTTTGGCAAGGGTCGTTTTGGTCGTTTCTGAAAGAGAAAATGAAGGTGGCAACTCCGAACATGTTTTATGCAGGGCAAAATCAAATATTGGCCCTGATTCCGGTGGATTCAAATATACCGTGCAGCAATCCGTACTCAAAGAATATCCGGAGATTATTGCTTCCAGCATCCAGTGGGGTGAGGCATTAGAAGGCTCGGCACAAGAGATATTATCCAGTGCCGGGGACAGCAGTGTGTTACAATCTGCCAAGGACTATCTCCTAGAAATTCTGTCAGATTATGAACTTCCGTGCAGCCTGATTTATGAAGGGACATCGATTTCGAAACGTACCTTACAGCGAGCCAAAAAGGAACTTGGCATCCTATCTAAAAAAATAGGATGCGACTGGCATTGGTCTTTGCCTAAGCAAGTAAGTCAGACGGTTTCATCAACGCCAACTGAAAACGTGGCACCTTTGGCATCCTTGCCGGAAAGCCCTGTGGATGCTGAATTTCAGAGAACAGTGCCAAGATTGCCAACAAATACGTTGGAGCAGTTGAAAAGCCGGAAGCAGTTAGAGATTGGAAAAACAATCAACAAAATTATTGCCGAAGGACGAAAGGATTTGCATGTTCGCCTTTGAGCAATAGAGTGGCGGTTAATTGTGTATATGTACCCACGAAGTGGGTACTGGATATCCTGAAGCTGTGCCCAAGGAATTGAAGCATGAGGCATGAAGTGCAGCGTAGCGGAACGCAATGCCTAATGCGGAAATGGTGCAGGGTACAAGTGTAAGGATATTCAAATGCACATAGTATTCTGTCTTTTTAAAGAAAATCAGCCTCGATAATTTTTGAATGGTATCTGAGGTCATAAAAATGTTTTGAGTTGTCGGGAAGGTCGAATTTCGGGCTTCTACAGACTAAAAAGGGGAGACAGGTATACTGCCTCCCCTTTCGTTATGCCTCGTCATGATGTTTACGGTTCAGAATGTAGTCTGCTGCCTTCTGAGCTTGGGCTGCTGCTATGACTGCAAGCTTCCTGTCACCCCTGAGAGTCCGTATCCACGATTGGATATATGCTGCACTGTTTTGGATGGTAGCAGTTGCGATGCCTGTATGACCACAAAGGAATGCTGCTGTCATTTCAGCCACAAGTTCCTCTCGACTATAAACTGAATCTCCAAAGAAGTGATTGCCTGTAATGCCTTCACGGTTCAACCGGGATTCATGGCCTGTGGCATGGGCAAGCTCATGAAAGAATGTGCTGTAATATTCCTCGGCCTGTTCATACCGGAAAAGTTCTGGCACTCTTACAAGGTCAAGGGCTGGAGAATAGCAAGCCCTGGTTCCACCTATCTCAACCGCTGGACGATTGGGCATGGTGAGGATAATCGTCTCGGCTGCTTCAATGGGGTCATGCTCTGCCCATGTGGGAGCTTCGAGTGCGGGAACAGGTATGTCTTCACACTGTTCAGCATTGAACACGGTATAGTAGCGGAGAACCGGCACGGTGATGATGCCATTGTCAGATTCAGGGTCTTCCTTGTTGTACAACTTCCAGAAGATAACCGGAGTTCCCTTTTCACCCCTCCTGACGTTACCACCAAGGCTAAGAGCCTGATTGTATGTCAGCCAGTATGGGCTATCGAAGCTGTGGCAGGACAGAAGAAAACAATTGATGCCCTGATAATGCCTCTTTGAAATGAGATTCAAAGGGCCAGCTTCACCCCCTGAGTTCCAAGGCTTCCTCCACGGAATAATTCCCTGCTCCATGATTTCAATAAGACGGTCTGTAATGATTTGGTAAACGTCAACTCTGTTTTCGTTGTTGCGACTCATGTTTATACTCCTGCTTTGGTTAAATGAATTTTTATAATCCACATGCCAAAACAAAAGCATTCTTCGGTTCTCCATAAGCCTAAAAGCATAGAAGGCACGAATGGAATACATGGAGTTGTATTCATGCTCATGCCTTACGGTTTAAGAGGCCTTTAAGGAATTACTGTCGATTTCAGACGGTTAGGTTTTAAGTATGGTTTAAGTCGGAAAAAGGAACCTTATTGAGAGGTATCCGGGGGGTGTTTTGTGTGGTTTGACTTTTTCCAAAGTACTGGGGCTGTACTAATATTATAAAATTTGAGTATGGTTCTAAGAATACTCTGGCAGTGACCAAATCATCGGCTGCCAGAGTATTCAACACATAGGGCTACAGTTACAGATGTCCGGTTTGCTTCATCTTGCTCAATGCTTCTTGAGCACCTCCATAGCCTTGTTCGGCAGCTTTTTTTAACCAAACCACAGCCTCGGTTTTATCCTTAGGAACGCCCAATCCTTCGTATAAGCAAAAGTACAACAAATATTGCGCATGAGCATTACCTATTTCTGCCTTATGGCGGAGTCCTGGAATGGATTTGCGATACCACTCTGTAGCCTGCTTCTTATTTTTAGGCACACCGAACCCATCGTTATACACATGCCCAATCATATTTTGTGCGAGGGGATCTCCTTGCTCTGCGGCCTTCTTGAACCATTCTAAAGCTTTACGTCCATCTTTTGGCACGTCTCCAAACCCTGATGCATAAAATTCTCCCAAAGTGCGCTGTCCATCCATATAACCACGTTCCGCAGCCTTGCGGACCAATTCTACAGCTTTATATTCATCTTTGGCTAAAACAACGTCATAGCCACCTTGATACATTATCCCCAAATGAAACTGCCCGTTGATATCGCCTTGCTCAGCAGATTTCTGCAACCATTTTATGGACTGAGAAGGGTCTTGCTGGACTCTTTTATTTCCTATTACACTTCCCGTGCCATACGCTACAGCCAACAAAAAACTTGACCATCCATCTCCCTGTTCAGCAGCTTGTATCATTGCCAAAAGAGGGTCTTTCCGGGCCAGTTGCCGCTGGTCATACTCTTCTTTTGAAATTTGTGTCCAGCCAAGCTGAGCCATGCACTGATTAGCTATTGCTTGCCTTGCATTGTTTACGTCTAATTGGGAAGCAAGGTTTTGCATACTTACAGCAGCATTGGCAAAGTTTTGTTGCGCCATGTTCATATTGCTTTGGGCAGCAGCCATAGGGTTATATGTCTCCTGGTACCTATAGGTATTTCCATGCTGGTCTACCATCGTACCGCTTCCCGGTGCATACGCAGGAACATTGTTTTGATATTGCTGCATATTTGGCATTTGAACAGAGACGACAGCTACAGATTTGCAATACGCTACGTCTTGCTCAAAATTACGAGCAAGGTTCATATTTTTGTAATATGTCTGACCGCCACAACCAGTAACTAATAGCGCAGCAAATACTATAGCAATTTTTCTCATACCTAATCTGCCTTAAGAGGTTAGATTTTCTCCAAGATATTTTGCCATATCTTTTTAGCAGATGCCACTAATAATATTTGGCTCAAGCTCAAGGAGTCCCAGGCTAAGCTGGTTCGTCAAAAAGTAGTTACTCTTCAGATACTAGGCTATAGCCAAGTGGAGGTCAAGTTTTTCTAGGCTACATCCAAGCAAAAGGATGAAGTCTATGCCTATAATTAGTAATCTTGGCAAAATAATGGATGAAAAAAAGATGACTTATGAAGAGCTTCAATTTCTTTCAAAAGTTGCCCCTGATACTGTTGCCAGAGCAAAAGATGAGAGGATAGCAACCTGTAAACTGCTCACTCTCGAAAAATTGGCTGATGCCCTTGATGTTGATGTTTGTCAGCTATTCAGTCATATAAAAAATGAAAAGGATCCATAATGCTTATTTCAAATATCGTATAACGGCCTGAATTTGGCTTTCCTTGTTGCATAATATTTTCGTATATTAACATTTAAAGAGGTCAATATGCTCGACATTAAAAAAATTGAGGTTGGTGTTTTGAATATTACCACCCACCCTCATTCCCCAGAAATGTATCTCCAGCTTTTTGAGGATGCGCTCTCTGCTAAACGTGCCGTTGCTTATAGAGGTTCAGATTGTTTGATACTTGGCATGTTTAATGGGATAGGGGCAAGTGAAAAACTTGATGGTATTTGGGGGGTCATTTATGTTTTTGTTAACATCGATACAAAAGCCCCTGTCCTCGACATAGTAAAAGGGGAACCCATTGTTTCCCAAGATGGAGAAATTACTTTCCCTGTGCCGGAAGGGTTGAAGCCAAATCTTAAAGCTGTCGATTTTGTTTTCTTTCCAAAGGGACATAGATTATTTTTTAGCCTTAAAACTACCCCTTTAGGAACAGAATCGCCTAGGCAAATTTCGCCACGCATACTGAGTAGTGCGCTATATCGCTTATTTAATCACCCAGAGCTATTTGAAAAATATGGAGAAGTTAATGTTTATACAGAAAATAATGTGGAGGTGGTTGCGGATATTTTGAAAATTCCTAGTCTGACTAAACTGGATATAGCAATAACTTTACCAAATGACGATGATGTTTCGCAGCAAATGGAGCGACTTACGGATAAGTATAGGCGTGAAAAAATAAAAAAAGTACAACATACGCTTACAGGGTATAAAGAAGATGGTTTGGCTCCCGATGGAGAAACCCAAGCCATGATGCAGCTTGCCGTTTCTAACGGCAAAGTCACAGCTGTTGGTTATCGTGGAGAAGAACGTGTTGAAATATCAACGACAGATCACCCCACAACGATTAAAGATGTGTATGCGCCTACATCAGAATCCAAACTCCAAGCATTAGCCAGAATAGCAAGGGATAGCTTAACAAGATTTACAGGCATCAATTAAATTATCGTGAAAAAGAATCTAAAAAGTATAACATCAAAGTTAGGGGCAAAAGTGAAATCATTATGTATCGCCTTGCTTCTCTTTGTACGTGAACAATGGATACCAAATCTCAGGAAAGGAAGAACAGATACCAGACACTCACTTAAGTTATACTGGAACGCATATGGTGGGTACAAAGCCCTGCTTAAATCTCAGTATATTCCATTATCTTTAATTGTTTCTTTGGTGCTTACTTTTTTAGGTGATGGGGAATGGGATTGGTCAACAGATACAAAGACAATTATAGCCTGTACATTAGGTTTTTCCTTTGCAGGGTATTCGTTAATGCTCGGGATGGCTGACGGGAAATTTATAAAATGCATAAAAGGTGAATTTCCTGATGGTAAACCTTCTCCATTAATGGTTGTTGCTTCATCGTTTACCCATTTTTTTATAGTGCAGTGCCTTACTATGTTCTGGGCAATTTTTTCTTCAGCCCTTGGCCTCCAGCATGTTTGGCTATTTAGGTATATAGGAATTTTTTTATTACTATATTCAATATGTGTTCTGCTTGCATCAGCTTTGGCAGCTCTTAATTTTGTATCGTGGTATAACGAACATTTCGATGATGATTGAAAGGTCTAGCTATAACATCATATTGGAAATCTATCTTGTTCAGGTATTGCAAATATGCTTACCCCACAATAGCTATACCCAGCTGACATTCTTGGGCAATAAGATGATGTATGGGCGGTTCAAGTAGAGCGAGAAAATTTCGTGACGGTATTTTTGACGGCATATCACAAGGCGCGTATTGTTTATTTGCATATATAACAGCATATTATGCTATTAATTCGATTCCCGCCCCGGCACCATTGAAATTATTAAAGAAAAGCGCCTTTTGCTCTCACAGGCAAAAGGCGCTTTTCTGAGTCTACCGGGTTTTGGCCTGACTCTGGTCTGACTTTTGAGAAATACTGAATTAGTATGATAGAATTATCTCGCCTGCAGTGAGAAGTAATCGGATTGGCACCAGGGTTCAAGCAGCCCCATAGCTAGCCTCTAGAAGCCTGAGTGTTCATATTGCGAATAGCGGCCCGGATGCCGTAATGCGGGTTTTCAAATTCCACAAAACGCCCACCATCGGATTCCCTTCTACCATCCCAGTCAATACCTCTATCTTCCAGGTTCAAAGGGTTATTTCTGCGCTCTCCTAAATGTTGAGCATTAGCCATCGGTTCACTGTAGATTTCTGCATACTCCTCATTTGTTAAGCGTTCATAACGCCCTTGCGCGGGGTTATTGTGGGCATCGGTGACTACGTTGTTAGCTTGAGCGTAGAAGTTACCTTGTTTTGCCCTTCTTGCGGATTGCCCCAAGACTGTCGCTCTTGCCTTGTCTGCTGCTGCACCTGCATATCTCTGTGTCTTCTTTGGATTTGTTGCTGTGCCATGCGTTGCGACAGAGTCTGATCCTCTTGTGTGCTCACATTTTGAGCAACAGGTCTGTTTTTTTGCATGGTTTGAGCAGAGTTGGCAGTCTTAGCAGGGGATTCATACAGAGAATTGACATTACCGCCGCCTCTGAGCCAACCCCAATACGGGGTTACTGAATTGCCTTTGTCATCTTTCATAATGGTGCTTGGATGCCATTTTTCTCCAGCCGACAAAGGGCGTCCCAAAAGTCTCTCATAGTAGAACTCTTGCGGGTCTCGCTTTGGTTTTTCATTTTCATTCTCCCTGCTGACCATAGTCGGGTAAAGAACCTCAGCTGTGGATTTCCTTTTCTTGTTTTTATCCCAGGGGTCATAAGCCATTATTTTCTCCTATTATCGTTAATTGTGTACTTATTTGTTTTCACATTCCTCTGCCTTTGCTTAATTTGATTTTGATTTCTTTGCTTTTAATCTCCCTTTTGAACGTGCTGCCCTGATCTGGGCAGAATGAACCAATAGAACCATTAAACCTTAGCAGTGGATTAAATTTGGAATAGAATATGTAAATGAGTATCTTGGATGTTAAGCCCAAAAAAGAATGGTAATGAGAAAGTTAAAGGCTACAGCCCTGAGTTATAGAAATTGATGGAAGGTTTATAGAAAGAGTCTTGCAGTTAAAAAAATGTTGATGGGATTCAAGAATGTCGGGGTTTATGCGAAGGGAAAGCGTGTTAGTAAGCCTTGAAAAGGGGACTTTAAGGATAGCTGGTCCTAAAAAACGAGACAGTCTGTTAAGGTGGAAACCAACAAGGAG
>CAZJFJ010000016.1:0-25813 GCA_964545305.1 uncultured Desulfovibrionaceae bacterium | reverse complement strand
GCTTCAAAACTGGCTGGAGGGTGAATAACGTATTGACACTCTACACCTAACGCAAGTCAACCACCCGTTTGGCCTTGCCTTCGGCAACAGGCAGAGAGTTGTGCTCAACCAGCTCCACCTTGGGAGTGAACAGGATTTCATTTTTAAGGCTGTTGGCAATGCGTTGCTGCAAAGCCCGCAGAACGCGCATGTCTTCAACAAAGTAAGTGCTGAGCACTTCCACCTTCACCCTGAGGTCGTCCATAATGCCATCGTTGAATATTTCAATCAGATAGTTTTCGCCGACCTCCTCAATGCTCATCAAAACCTGTTCGATTTGCATGGGGTAAACGTTCACACCCTTGATAATGAGCATGTCGTCAGCCCGCCCGACCATGCGGTCCAGCCTTCTGTGGGTGCGCCCGCACCGGCACTGCCCAGGCAGGAAGCGGGTAAGGTCGCGGGTTTTATAACGCAAAATCGGCATGCCACGGCGATCCAGCGTGGTAAGCACCAGTTCGCCCACTTCACCGTCCGGCAAAAGCTCGCCGGTTTCCGGGTCCACAATCTCGCCAATGAAAGCGTCTTCCCAAAGGTGCATCCCGTCCTGGTACTCACACTCAAAGGCAACGCCGGGTCCGTTCATTTCAGACAAGCCATAAGAATTATATGCTTTAAGATCCAGCAGTTTTTCCACCTTATGCCGAATTTCTTCAGTATGGGGCTCGGCTCCGATTACGGCTATGCGCACGGGCAAAGTGCTGGGGTCAACCCCATGTTTTTCCAGATAAGAGGCCATATACAGGGCGTAAGACGGAATCATGTGCGCCACGGTAACCCCGAAGTCCAGCATGAACTTTATCTGGCGCTCGGTGTTTCCCGGCCCCGCAGGAACGGTAAGGCAGCCCAGGCGCTCGGAACCGTAATGAATTCCCAGGCCTCCGGTGAACATTCCATACCCGGAGGTGTTCTGCAAGATATCGCTCCTGCGCACCCCGCAAGCATAGAGGCTGCGGGCCATAAGGTCGGCCCAGTGGTCAACGTCGCCCTGGGTGTGCACAATTACCGTAGCTGTTCCGGTCGTTCCGGAAGAGGCATGCAAACGCACGCATTCATCTTTTGAAACTGCGAGCATTCCATAAGGATAGGCATTGCGCAAATCGGTTTTGGTGGTAAAATTGAACTTGCGCAAGTCGTCCAGCGAATTCACGCTTTCCGGGCCAAGCCCTTTCGCCTTGAACTGGCCGGCATAAAACTGGGCATTCCCAAGGTGGGCTATCAAGTCCTTAAGCTTTTTTACCTGCAGAGCCTCCAGCTCTGCCCTGGGCATGGTTTCAATAATCGGATTATAATACCTGCTCATATTTTTCCTCGGAGAAGTTTATTTATCCGCCTTTTATCCAGGGGAATGGAAAATTTATGCTTTTCCCCTACTTAAGGCAAGTTTTTTTTGCCGCCCTTCCCGCTGCCCTGCTTGTAAAAACGGGAGTAATGGGTAAAATTAATGAAAGGAAATCGGTTTTATGGAACATACAGCATATGCCGCCTCTCTTTTCCTGGCAGTGGGCCTGGCCGGAGGAGTTTTCTCCGGCCTGCTGGGCCTTGGCGGAGGAGTAATCATGGTTCCTCTGCTGACCCTGGCGTTTACATTTCTTGGCGTTGACCCGCAGCAAATTTACCGTATGGCGGTGGGCACCTCGCTGGCAAGCATTGCGTTCACCTCGCTGGCAAGCGCCAGAGCGCACAGCAAATTTATTCCCCTGCGCTGGGGCTTGATAAGAAGCATGGCCCCCTGGCTTGTGCTGGGCACATTGGCCGGATCAAGCATTGCCGCCAGAATAAGCCCGGCCTTTCTCAAAGCTTTTTTCACCCTGTTCATTTTCACGCTCGGCGCGCGCATGCTTTCCGGCCTGAAGCTGAAACAGCGGGAAAAACCTCTGGGGCGCACGGCCACAAGCGCAATAAGCATTGTGATCGGCCTTGTTTCAAGCATGATCGGCATAGGGGGAGGAAGCATGATCGTCCCCTATCTTAACTGGAACTTAAGCAGCATGCATTCCGCAATCGGCGTATCCGCAAGCCTGGGCTTTTTCATCAGCCTGTCCGGAACTGCGGGCTATATCCTGAACGGCCTGAACCAAAGCGCCCTGCCTTGGGGCGCGCTGGGGTACATACACATTCCCGCTCTGCTGATAATCATGGGAGGAGCCACTCTTTGCGCCCCGCTGGGGGTCAGGCTCGCGCACAAGCTAAGCCCCGGACAGCTGAGAGTAGTGTTCGGCAGCTCCATGCTCCTGATCGGAGCAGGAATGCTCACGAGTTTGATAAAAAATTATATATGACTCTTTACAAAAAAACAGGCAGGCTACTTTCCACTAAAATACACAGCAAGCCCCACAAGAACCACGCCTATCAAGGCTTCCACCAAGCCGCTCCAGCGTAGTGTGGAAGAAGGCAGCTCACTGATACTGGCAAGCCTTTTGCGCATGCGGGCAGGAAATAGAAAATAAGGCGACCCCTCCAAAAACAAGGCCAGCCCCAAGCCCGACAGTATCCAAGGCAAATATTGCATCACTCCACCTCAAAATGCATTAATCAACCCGAAAGCCTCAGGCTTTCAGCCCCCAAAGCCAATGACCTGACATTCGCATTTTAATGCGCCCCTTGTCCCTTCCCCAGTCTCATTTATCTTTTTATGCATACCTGTTATCAGTCCAAATATCCAGCTTTTAACCTCAGAAAAAATAAAAAAATTAACACGATTTTATCTAGAAAGTTTCTAAAATTTCTGTTAAAAAAAGAAAAGTAGTACCTCTTACCGCTCGCCTGCGGTGTAAAAGGCAGTTAGCATTAGTGGAAACAGCCAAATCTGTTTTGACCGGATATATTGAAGAGCATTGGCCGTGTGTGGCAGAAATCATACGGGAGAATGTGAACCTCTTGCCGGCTTCCGGCAGGGATGTTGCCAGGCACATACTGAGTATACGGGGAAAACGCCTGCGCCCGGCCCTTTTGCTTCTGAGCGGGCAGGCTTTCGGGCTTGAACCCCAAAAACTGTTTCATCTGGCGGCCGCAGTTGAACTGGCTCATACAGCCTCCCTGCTGCATGACGATCTTGAGGACGAGGCTTTCTTGCGCCGTGGAGTGCCCTCCGCCCATGCAGTTTTCGGCCCCAAAGGCGCGCTGCTGGCGGGAGATTCCTTGCTGGCCCTGGCCATGTGCATTTGCTCTTCAAGCTATGGCCCGGACGTGTGCAAATGCCTCTCGGACGCACTGCTCAATACTGTTAGCGGGCAAATAAAAGAACTTTCAGAGGCAGATGGCTTACACGAGTATTTTGACATTATTATGTTAAAAACGGGCAGTCTGATGGGATGCTCTTGTGAAATGGCCGGGCTTGCGGCCAAGCAGAAAAAAGATGTTTGCCTCGCTCTGCGCGAGTTTGGGAGAAATCTGGGCGCGGCTTACCAGATAGCGGACGACTGGAATGACTTCTCGCCTGCCGAAAGGACGGGGAAAAATCAGTGCCGCGACCTGCTCAGGGGAAACGCCACCCTGCCGGTATGTCTGTTTATGGAAAGCCTTTCCCCGGCAGCGAGAAACAATTTTCCCGCCCTGCAAAAAAAACTTTCAAGCGGCGAAAGCTGCATGGAAGCTTACGATGCCATGCAGGCGCAGAGAATAGGTTCCCAGATTTCAAGCCATATAAATTTTTTTTTGAAAAAAGCGGAAGAAAGCCTTTTTTTTATACCGGAGTCGAAACAAAAAGAACTTTTGGTTTACATTGTTGAACAGACTCGTAACGCCCAATAGGGATTTTAAATGCTTCCAGAACTAAGTCCGAACTCTTTCAAAATATTGCTTAGCCAAAGCCTGGAGCGCACTTTTTCACCTGTGGTCGTACAGCTTATCCAGGCGACCCTGAGGCAGGATATTGAAATTGAAGAAGTGGCGAGGCTGATTTCCCTCGATCCTGTATTAACCGCCTCAGTAATTGGAATTGCAAATTCCCCGCATTACAGTTACGGAAAAAATGTCGCCAGTATCGAGCGGGCAATCGTAGTGCTTGGGCTTAAAGAAATTTTGAAGCTCGCTGTAAGCATTTCCATCAAAAAAAATCTGTCTTCCAAAACCATCCAGTCTCCAGAGGCGATTACCCAGGACTGGAGAATGACCATCTGGGCCGGAGTTGCGGCAGAACGCATTGCGGCAAGGCTTGGAAACATTCCTAAGGGGCAGGCGTACCTTACTGCTATTCTCAAAGATATTCCTCTGATTTTGATGAACAACATCTCCCCGGTCACGCTGAATGACCACAACAGCCTTATTGATTTCAGCATTGCCCAGTTGAAAACGGAAAACCGGACATGGGGCCTTACCCACCCGGAAATGAGCCAGATTTTAGCCGACGCGTGGAGTCTGCCCGAAGAGGTTGCCAGGGCCATGCGCCTGCACCATACTCCGGCAATCAATTTGCCCAAGAACAAACCGTTGACTCTTGCGGTGGCCCTGAGCACCAGATGGAGCGAACTGATTCAAGGCCAAAACGCGGCTCAGGAAGACCTCTTCAATTTTGAATTCATTCTATGCTCAAGCCTTGGCATCCAAAATTCTTTGGAACTGGAAGATCTCAGGCTGGAAACCCTTTCCGACTTCAGGGAAATTCTGGTTCAACTGGATATATCGGAAACACCGCCGGACCAGCGCTTGTATGAAACTTCGCTAAGCAGCCTGAAGGACTACTATTTTCTCGCACTGGATCTTGCGGACACGGCTCAGGACCTGCCCTCGCTTGCGCAGGCGCTTGGAAACCACCTGTCCATATTCTGGCAAATCCCAACTTGGGACCTTGCCTTAAAACTGCCGCATAACAACAACTACCTGTTCTTCACCTCCAATGAAGGAATGATCAGCCAGTGCGGCCCCCTGCCCATGGAAGATTGGACGCAAAAAAACTACAGGAAAATTTCCTTCCCCTTCAATATAAAAAACAAAAACTACGGCGAGCTGCTCATACCCAAGAATCTGATTATGGGCCAGAAACTCCAGACTTTCAATGCCTACTTGAGCTTCATCAACCAGTCTCTGGACAACTATTATAATAACCGCCTGAAGACCATCGCCCAGTCAACCATGCTGGAAGATTTGCCCATAGCCGTGGCCAGCCTGGGCCTGAACGGAGAACTGTTGTCCGCCAACAAGGAGTTCATTAACTTATTCGACATGGACAATCTTGATGATGTGGGCAATATTCCCAAGCTGATAGACAAAAAATTTGACCTTGACTTTTATGACAACTGGCCGAGCCTCATTGCCAAATCCGCCCGCGAGAACGTAGGCAAGCTGCTTTGCGTGCACAATCCCCTTAACAGTCAGTCCCAGCTCTATCTTGCCACGCTGAGGCAGTCCAGGGCGGGCTCCGCACCGTGTCTGCTTCTTTTCATCCAGTCTGTCTCCGAAGTAAGCAGCATGGAAGTCCAGGCTTTAAAGCAGCGCGACTTTCTGGAACAGCTTTTCACATCCATGCAGGACATTGTTCTTACCATCAACAGCAAAGGCCTGATTACATGGACGCCGCCAGCACTGAACAGCCTGAAAGATAAAAACTTTTTCGCCATTTCACGCCCTGCGAATATAGACTTTGAATGGGATGCGAAGCTTTTGAAAAGAGACGACATCATCCTCTCTCCTCTTGAGGCGGGAATAAAGATTGAAGACAAACGGGTGGGACTTTTCGAATTTATAATTTCCCCGCTTGGCAACAAGGCATCGGACTTCCTGGTGGTAGGCCGCGACCTGACCAGCATCAGACGCCTGGAGGCAAAGGTGCGCCAGCAGGCAATCCGCGACGGGCTGACCGGCCTTTATAACCACAGCTATTTCCACAGCCTTCTGGAAAGCCAGATAGCAAAACAGCACCATACGCACCCGAACCTGGGCCTGCTGTTCATGGACCTGGACGGATTCAAGCGAATCAACGACACGGAAGGGCACATTGAAGGGGACACTATCCTCAAGCAACTAGGCTTAATCCTGCAAAACAATCTGCGGCAGGGACGTGATCAGGCCGCCCGCTATGGCGGAGACGAGTTTGCTGTTCTCGCCACCAGCATCACCCCTGAGCTTCTTGAAAAAATAGCTCAGCGCCTGATTGACCAGGTTGACGCGCACACAGATGGCAAAGTCGGCCTCAGCATAGGAATTTCCATGCTTAAGGCCGACCAAATGGACAGCAGTGCTTTCCTGCGCCAGGCGGACAGGGCGCTTTATGCGGCCAAAGCGAATGGCGGCAGGCAATTTTCCTGGGGATGAGCGGGGCTTATCCCAAGCTTGAAGTTGTTTGCAGCCCTGCTCTGGCTAATGGTTAAGCTCATCCCTGAACTTGCGTGATATGCGGAAGCTGATTACCTTCCGGGAAGGCAATACAATAACCTGCGCAGTTTTAGGGTTGCGCCCTTTACGGGTTGGCTTGTGATATACTTCAAATTTTCCAAAGCCGGTCAACATCAAGGTATGATCTTTCTTGATAGCCGACTTCATCAACTCCAGCATTTCCTCAACCAAACCCTTCACTTCAGTCTTGTTTCTGTCAATCCTATCATAAATTGCGTCAACCAAACTTGCTTTGGTAAAAGTTGTTTGTTCCATTTTCCCCTCTTTACAACTAATCCAAATTAACCCAGAAAAACCTGGTATACTCAAGCACTATGCCAATGCCTTGCGAATTTTTTCTGCAAGGCTTGTCATCTGTTCATTATTTTCATATTTTCCTGGTGTCCACTTAAGGAGCCCGTCACCCTCAAAGCGAGGAATCAGATGCCAATGTATATGAAAAACAGCCTGCCCGGACGGGGCAAAATTGTTTTGAACCACATTAAGGCCGCCGGCCCCCGTTGCTTCCATCACGGCTTTGCCAATGCCCTGCATGGCTTTTATCACTTCAGCGCCAAGCGCTGGAGGAACTTCGAAAATATTGGCATAATGTTTTTGGGGCACGATAAGCACATGCCCGTGGTTTAAGGGGCCTATATCCATGAACGCAAACAGAAATTCATTAGAAAAAACTTCCGCAAAAGGAATTTCTCCACGTTGCATTGCACAAAAAACGCAGTCAGACACGTTATTACACCTCATAAACATAAAAAATGCACAAAGCTTACAATCAGGAATTGATATCAAGCCAAGGGAGTGCATTAATTCCCCATCTATAAATAATTATAACTATTAATTCATAATCATGCAAGATTTTTATAGCCAATCACCTTTTCTACGCCCTGAACGCAAGCATATAAAACCTGTTTTCCTGCCGTTTGCAGGGTGCAGGGTAAAATGCGTTTTTTGTGCCCAAAACCACCAGACCGGCAAAAAAAGTATAAATCTAAACGATATTGCGGCGGGCATGCGGAAAATGCTTGAGGACGCTTTCGAAGAAGAAAGCGAGCCTTTTGAGCTTGCCTTCTATGGAGGCACATTTACTCTGCTTTCCGCCGAATGCCAGGAAAAACTGCTGGCGCTGGGGCACGAATATATCAAAAAGGGTGTTGTGTCGAACATGCGCTGTTCCACCCGCCCGGACGCAATTGACACGGAAAGCCTGAGCAGGCTTAAAAAATACGGCCTCACCACCATTGAACTTGGAGTGCAAAGCTTTAACTCAAAAGCTCTTGAATCCAGCCTGCGGGGATACACCAGAGAAACAGCGCTGAACGCCTGCCTAAAAATAAAAGAAGCAGGCATGAACTTGATCGTCCAACTGATGCCGGGCATGCCGGGAGTGGGCCCCGAAGAATTCAGAAAAGATGTGGAGACAGTCGTTTCATTGCTTCCCCACGCAGTGCGCCTTTATCCCTGCCTTGTAATTGAGGATACGGCTTTGGCAATTTTATGGGAGAAAGGCGGCTTCACTCCCTGGAATCTTGAAAACACAGTCAAAAGGCTGGGCCAGGCATTGCTGATTCTTTGGGAGGCCAATATTCCGGCAATACGAATCGGTCTTGCCCCGGAGGCAAGCCTTATTCCCAAAATTCTTGCAGGACCGTGGCATCCGTCGCTGGGAAGCCAGGTTCAGGCCGAAGCCGTTTGCCTCTGGCTTGAAAAAAAGATTAAGCACTTGCCAGGCAGGCTTGTCAGTCTTAACATCCCACGCAGGCTCCAGGGTTTCTTCTGGGGAGAACAAGGAAATTTGAAAGCAAGATATGAAAACCTGGGGCTCACCCCGGAGAATACCCTGTTCTGGCAATGGCCTCTGGTCCGCATCAGAACAATAAAAACAGGCACAGAAAATGGCGAAAAAGAAAGCAGTCCGCACAAACCCTGAAGAATTGAAACTGCCGCTCGGCGGGGTAGACACTCATGCCCACATAGCATTCCCGGAATATTCGCCGGAGAAATCCGAGCCGGGGCAAGACCTTGCCGCCGTAATGGAACGGGCGCATGCTTCCGGGCTTTACGCGATTGGCAACATTTTCGCCAGCGCCGCTCACTGGCGCAATTGCCGCAGCATATTCAGCCCCCGCCCAAAAGTATTTTTTCAACTGGGAATTCACCCGATCGAGGCGAACCTGTTTACCGCCGAAGAAGAATCCGCCATTTGGGAGGCGGTGAGAAGCGACGCCAGCATCAAGGCCATCGGCGAAATAGGGATTGACTATTACTGGGAGGAGCAGCCGCCAGAGCTTCAAAAAACTGTTTTCGCAAGCCAGCTTAAAATGGCGAAAAAGCTGGATCTGCCGGTATCAATTCACTGCCGCGACGCATGGGAAGACACGTTGAACATACTTGAGGCGGAAGGTTTCAAAGACCGCCCCCTTCTATGGCATTGCTTCGGCGGAAACAGAAACATGGCCGAGGCCATTCTTTCCCGAGGCTGGCACATATCAATACCGGGGCCGGTTACCTTCAAAAAGAACGATTCTTTACGGGGGGCTGTCAGCATTATCCCGGCCAACAGGCTGCACCTGGAAACCGACTGCCCCTACCTGGCTCCGGAGCCGTGGCGCGGCCAGCAAAACGAACCCGCCCTGGTTGTGTTTACCGCACGGGAAGTGGCGCAATGTAAGGGTATGCCCATAGACGAGCTATGGCTTACTTGCGGGGAAAACAGCAAAAATCTATTTGCAATTTGACAAAAGCATAGCTCTATGAACCGGGTTTAATTCTTCCAGCTCCCCGGCATGCCGTCAAATTCCATTTCCTTTTGAAAATTTTACGTTCCAGGGCGGATTAATTAATTTTGAGACGCCCCTTCGGCGCTGAACAGCGAAAATGAAGCCGGCCTGCACCTGCGGGCGGATGGCCCGGCAAACGCTCTTGTTCGCTTCCCTTCAGAGTCTTTTTTGGGAGACATAATCAAACTCCTTCCAAGTTTGTTCGCTTTTACCTTCCTGACGGGGCGAGGGCAATAAAAAACTGCCGGGGATTTACCCGGCAGTTTTTTATTTGAGAATCAGCCTGATTTGGAAAAAACAGCAACAGTGGGGGAAAGGGCTACAGCCCTAAAAGATCTCCATTTTCCTTAAGCAGTTTGAGCGCAATGTCCTTGGTGTCAATCACATATTCGCCGCTATCCACCTGGGCTTTAATGGCAGCCACTTTTTCCGCCCTGGTTTCAGGAGCGTTTACTGCCGAGGCATACGCCTCGGCACGCAGGCGCGCCTCATTGGAAACGGTGCTCTTGTCGCCACTTGCGGCTTGAGCTGAAGAAGCGGTGGCCCTTCTTTCCCGCTCGGCCCTGGCCTGATTGTTGCGGTCGGCCTGTTCCAGCTTGGAATACTGGTCAAGACCCTGTAAATTTTTTATTTGCATTGCTGATTCCCTCTATATTTAAAACATTAAAGCATTGTTTCATCCACTTTTTCCAAAGTTATCTCCCAAAGCCTGTCCAATAAATGAGATGCTTCCCCGGGTTCTATCTTTACCGGGCCGTCTTCAGTTTCTCTATAAATTTCAAACTCCAGCCTGGAAGGCGGAAATTTAAAACTCAGCTTCTCTCCCATTTCCTGCTGCAAAGCTTCCTTGACTTCCTGGACAACGGGGTTGTCGCTGCCGGAAAACAGAAGATTTTCAAAAAACTCTTGCGCTACACGCTCAACCATTATCTGGCGCTTCTGCTCGGGAGGCAGGGTTTCCGCCTGTCCAGCATTCAGCAACTGCATGTGCCGCCGTATTCTTCGGTCGGCGACAAGCTGCTTATCATACTGCAACAGCATCTTACGTACATAAAATGACTTTATAGACACTTTTATATATTCTCCCCTGCATTTTTTATCGGCAGAGAGAAGAAAAACTTTAGGGGAAGAACTAAAAAAGTTTTAAAAGGTTTCCTTTTTTCTTTTCGGCGATAATCTCAAAATATTTAGAGCACTTACAAGAAATTCTATAATTTAGAGGCTACCGCACGCAACGTTGCAACAAAACAAAGTCAGCCAGAGCAAGCGCGCACATGGCTTTTAAAACCGGAATAATTCTGGGGATGGGGCTGAGGTCGTGCCGTCCGCCAATTGAAAATTCGTGCATATTTCCATTTTTATCCATCATTTGCTGGGCCTTGCCCAGTGAGGGAATCGGCTTGACCGCCACCCGGCAAACAAGGCTGTTGCCGTTGGAAATGCCGCCCAGCACGCCTCCGGCCTGGTTCGTCATAAAGCCGCCCGCCGTCAAAATATCGTTATTTTCACTGCCTGTAAGCCTGGCTGCTGCAAAACCCGCGCCGAATTCCACACCTTTGACCGCGCCAACGCTCAAGAACGCCGCCCCCAGCCTTGCGTCAAGCCCGTCAAAAACAGGATCTCCAAGCCCGGCCGGGATTCCGTGCGCTTCTATTTGCACAACCCCGCCAAGCGTTTCACCCGCTTCACGAACCTCCTCCACCCTGGCCTGCCACCTTGCGGCCGCTTCAGGGCTAGGCGAAAAAAACGGCCTCATGCCCGCACCCGCAGGGTCAACAAGCTCGGCTTTAAGGCCGCCGAATTCTATGCAAAAAGCATTTACCCCTATTCCCTGAGTTTTAAGAAAAGCAAGGGCTATGCCGCCGCCAGCCACCCTGGCCGCCGTTTCCCGGGCCGAAGCCCGTCCCCCGCCCCGGTGGTCGCGCACTCCGAATTTCTGTTGCCAGGAATAATCGGCATGCCCCGGACGGTAAATATCTTTAAGCTTGCCATAGTCACCCGAGTTTTGGCTTGTGTTTTCAATGAAAAAAGCGATCGGCTGGCCGGTGCTTTTCCCTTCGAAAACCCCGGAAAGAATTTTTACCTGATCCGCTTCTTTCCGAGGGGTGGAAGAAATGTCCCCGGCCTGTCCCGGCCTGCGGGCGTCCAGCTCGGCCTGAATCAAGGCCTCATCAAGCTCAAGCCCGGGAGGGCAGCCTTCCAGCACTCCCCCGATTCCGGCTCCGTGCGACTCGCCAAAGGTTGTCAGCCTGAAAATCCGCCCGAAACCATTGCCCGTCATTGGATCATCCCTTCGCCCTCCGGCATGCCGTCCGGTTTTAACAAATGCCCCTTGGCCCCAACAATGAGCAGGGTTGCATAAATATGCTTGCAGATTTCTTCCTCCGCCCGATCCACATCCACAGTAAGATGGGCAAGCTCGCGGTAAAGCTTTTCCCGCTCGGCAAGAACCCGCCCGATCTCATCCGCCGGGTGCGCTCCGGTGAGCGAAGGCCTGCAGCCCGCATCCGCGCGCAAACGCTTTTCCAGAAGCTGCGGCAAGGCCTTGAGATAAACCACCATGCCGGTTTTGGCCATAAATTCCCTGTTTTCACGGCTCAGCACAATCCCCCCCCCAGTAGAAATCACTGCGGGCTTAAGGCTTGCCGCCTGTTTAAGGGCCCTGGTTTCTGCCTCGCGAAAAAAATCCCATCCCTTTTCAGCAACCGCATCGGAAATGGACGAACCCATAATCTCTTCCGCCATCAAATCGGTTTCGGCCAAAGGCCAGTTCAGCCTGGCAGCCAGAAGCCTGCCTACAGTGCTCTTGCCGCAGGCCCTTGCGCCTACCAGATATACGCATTTATGCGAAAAATCAAAAGAACCAAGCATGTAAAATCCTTTACTTCCCCTTGCCGGGCATCTTACCCATACACTGTTTATACGCAAATAACCAGAGCCTGAAAAGCACAGATATTTCCTCCCGTTTTCTCTGTTGAAAAGCAAATTTGACATTTTTTAAACAATTAACCGCTTGAAATAGACGCCTAACGGCAGGCGGCGCACACCTGCGTCCAATTTCGCGGCAAGCGCTATATTAAAGCAGGTTCATTTTGAAACACCCCTTTGGCGCTTAGCGTTGCTGGCTTCATCCGTACGGCTCAAATTTGTCTACGGCTGAAGCAATGGCGGAAGTGACCTCCGCCTATACCTGTGCCGCCAGAGCATTTTGTCAAAAATAACTTTTCAATGTTAAAATGCTCTAGAATTCTTACTGTGCATTTCAAGTATGAAACGCTTTAAAAATATTCTCCCAACTAAAGTGATTTGCTTTACAAGCAAAACAAGCATATATAAAATAGTTAGTTTGTTTGTAATTAATTTGTCATTCAATTAACACAGGAGCAGGGCTATGAGCCAGTTTCCGCGGATAGACCGCCTTCCCCCCTATGTGTTCGCAACAGTTAATGAACTGAAAATGGAACTGCGTCACCAGGGCCATGATATTGTTGACTTTGGCATGGGTAACCCCGATCTCGCCACCCCGCCGCACATAGTGCAGAAGCTGATTGAGGCGGCGCAAAAAGGGAGCAACCACCGCTATTCCATGTCCAAGGGCATTCCCAACCTGCGCAAAGCCATTTGCGACCGCTACAAGCGCCATTATGATGTGGACCTTGACCCGGCGACCGAGGCTATCGCAACCATGGGCGCCAAGGAAGGGCTGGCGCACTTGGCCCTGGCCATGCTTTCCCCGGGCGACGTTGTGTTCGTGCCCGATCCGACCTATCCCATTCACTCGGCTGCAGCCACCATTGCCGGGGCTGACGTGCGCCGCATTCCCATCGGACGCGGCCGCGACTTTTTTGAAGACCTGACTTTTGCCATCGGGCAGACCTGGCCTCAGCCCAAACTTTTAATTATCAGCTATCCGCACAACCCGACCGGTGAAGTGGCCACCCTGGAATTTTTCCAGAAAGTGGTAGATTTCGCCAAAGAATATAAAATGTGGGTAATGCACGACCTCGCCTATGCAGACATTGTGTTCGACGGCTACAAAGCCCCCAGCTTCCTGCAGGCCAACGGGGCCAAAGACGTGGGCGTGGAATTTTACAGCATGTCGAAAAGCTACTCCATGGCGGGCTGGCGCACCGGTTTTTGTGTGGGCAACCCCCAAATGATTCACGCCCTTGGCAGGATAAAAAGCTATCTCGACTACGGAATGTTT
Source organism: uncultured Desulfovibrionaceae bacterium (assembly GCA_964545305.1). Classification (GTDB taxonomy): domain Bacteria; phylum Desulfobacterota; class Desulfovibrionia; order Desulfovibrionales; family Desulfovibrionaceae; genus RGIG1962. The sequence goes on along the minus strand of CAZJFJ010000016.1, from coordinate 12,460 downwards.
CAGCCCATCCAGATTGCGGCCACTGTGGCCCTGAACGGGCCGGAGGAATGTGTTGAGGAAATTTGCGACACCTACCGGGAACGCCGCGATCTTCTTGTGGGCGAGCTTAACCGCATTGGCTGGGATGTGCCCGCACCGAAAGGCACCATGTTTGTATGGGCTGAAATTCCAGACTGCTTCAAGCACCTGGGCTCCGTGGAATTTTCAAAACTGCTTCTCAGGGAAGCAGGAGTGGCTGTGTCGCCTGGTCTTGGTTTTGGCATTGCCGGCGACAATTTTGTGCGCTTTGCACTAATTGAAAACGCCCATCGCACCAAACAGGCGATCAGGGGCATAAAGAAAATTTTTTCAAAGGCAGAATAAAATGAGCGAGAACTCCCCTCTGGTAATCGGCCTGGCCGGTTTCGGAACTGTAGGCAGCGGACTTGCAGAAGTGCTGCGCCAGAACAAGGACCTGATCCGCGCCCGGATAGGGCGCGACATCCGCATCAAAACGGTTTTGGTGCGAGACATTAAAAAGGCCCGGACTTATGCCTTACCTGAGGGGGCGACTATCACCACCAACCCCGGAGAATTGACCGGCGACCCTGAAATCAGCGTGCTGGTTGAGCTCATGGGGGGAAAAGACACTGCCTATGATCTGATTTGCGACGGGCTCAACTCCGGCAAAAACATCGTCACCGCGAACAAGGCCCTGCTTGCAGAAAAAGGAGCGGAACTGTTCGACCTCGCCGCCAAGAAGGACCTCGGCCTGGCTTATGAAGCCAGTGTTTGCGGCGCCATCCCAATTTTGCAGGCCCTGCGCGAGTCCCTCGCGGGAAACAAGATCACGAGTATTATGGGCATCCTGAACGGAACCTCCAACTACATCCTTTCAGAAATGAGTGAAAAGGGCATTCCTTTCGCAAACGCCCTGAGAGAGGCTCAGGAAAAAGGGTATGCCGAAGCCGACCCCACCTTTGATATTGAGGGTGTGGACGCGGCCCACAAGCTGACCCTTCTCGTCCGTCTCGCCTTCGGGGTGGACTACCCGTTTGAAAACCTGCCCATTCAGGGCATTTCCAGCGTCAGCACCGAGGACATAGCCTTTGCCCGCGAGCTTGGCTTTCGCATCAAACTTTTGGGGCAGGCGCGCAACGTCAACGGTAAAATTGAAGCGGGAGTGTTCCCCACCCTGGTTTCCAAAAACATGCTGATAGCCTTGGCCGACGGTGTTTATAACGCCGTGCACCTGGAAGGCAATGCCGCCGGCCCCATTTTCATGCATGGCCGGGGGGCCGGAGGCCTCGCCACCGCTTCCGCGGTGCTGGGCGACATTCTTGAAATCGCCCGTTGCGGCAAGCCGAACAACACAGGGTTTGTGGCTCAATATTTGCCCAAAGCCGATGTGATGCCGGCGGATGAGGCCATCAGCCAGCATTATCTGCATCTGGCGGTAAACGACCAGCCCGGCGTGCTACGCGATCTGGCTGGAGCACTTGCCGAGCAGGGCGTCAGCGTTGCCCAGCTGATTCAAAAGGGTGAAGGCGAAAATCAGGTTCCTGTTGTTTTCCTTACCCACGAAGCTCCGGCCAGGGCCATAAATAACGCTCTGGAAAACATCAGGGCCAAAAATCTGCTCGGCTGTGAGCCGGTGCACTATAGAGTTTTAATATAGGCAATGTTTTTAAAGCATTTCATATTTGAAATGCCCGGCAAGGATTTTCAATGAAATCCTTGCCGCGAAATAGACGCGGACGGATTTTGCCTGCTGCTGCAGATTAATTTTGAGACGCCCCCTTCGGCGCTTAACGGCGGAAGTGAATCCCGCCTGCGCTTGTGGGGGCGAGCGGCGCAGCTCGCGCCGCCAGAGCCTTTTGTCGAAAATAACTTTTCAAGGTTAAAATGCTCTGAGCGGCTATTTCAAGCGTTAATTCCTCTAAAGAGAAAAAAGCGATGAAATTCAAACTCATACTAAGCCTTCTTGCCGTGACCATATTTTCCGCCTGCAGCAGCGAGCATTACGAGGAAGAAACACGCAGCGGGCAAAAACAGGAAAAAGCAGCCATTTCAGCTTCTGGCAGCAATGGCGATGGCGACACGCCGCAAAAAGGAAGTGGCGTGTTGGCCGGATTCGCCGCAAAAGGCTTGAGGGGCTTGATTGACAGCCTCAAATAAGGCCCTGTGGGAAAGCATGGAATATCCTGATTTGCACATGAAAGGCTGGCCCTGGAAGAAATATATGGTTCTCCGGCCGTTCACAGCAAGAACAGAAGCCCAGATATCTGCGCTACCGGATATGGGCGCGGAGTGAACGCGTGTGTGACTTTTGCCGCATATGTTGATATCATCATGCGAGTTCGGGCCAGCAATAAAAATGAGGTGGAACCGGGCGCCGCAACAGTAACAAACCTGCGGCATTGGCCGCCAATGACAAATCTTGCGTGCGCTTCAAGTTTAACGGGCAGACGCCCCTCAACAAAGCAGCCCTGATGACTTTTATGAAGCGACAAGAGGAGGACAGGAATGACCAAAGAGCCGGAGGCGACTCCTATTTCCAAAACCAGCAAAAACAGAGAATTAAGGGTGGCATTAGTTCATTTTTGGCTACTGGGCATGAGGGGAGGTGAAAAGGTGCTGGAGGCCCTGTGCCGGATGTTCCCGCAAGCCGACATATTCACGCATGTGTACAACCCCGATGCGATTTCTGAAACCATCAAAAAACACAAAATCCATACCACTTTTATCAACCGCCTGCCGAAAGCCCGGAAATTGTATCAAACCTATCTTCCGCTAATGCCTTTGGCCCTGGACCAGTTAAATTTGTCAGGCTACGATCTGGTAATTTCCAGTGAATCGGGGCCGGCAAAGGGAATTGTAACTTCCCCCGACGCCGCCCATATTTGCTATTGTCACTCTCCCATGCGTTACATCTGGGACCTGTATCACGAATACACCTCCGGAATGCGCCTGCCGAAACGCATTCTGGCAGCTCCAATCATGCATTATATGAGAATATGGGACAGGATGTCGGCAACTGACCCGGACATGATTATCGCAAACTCCAACTTCATAGCCCAACGAGTGAAAAAATGCTGGGGGCGCGATGCTGAAGTGGTGCACCCGCCGGTGGCTGTGGGTAATTTCAGTCCACTGCCCAAAGAGCAAAAGAAAAATTTCTATTTATGCTTTGGAGAACTGGTTCCCTACAAACGGGCCGATCTGGCTGTAAAGGCCTTTTCAAAGCCTAGCGGCGGGAGAGAGCTTATTGTTATAGGCCAAGGCGAACAATTGGATTATCTCAAAAAAATCGCCGGGCCGAAAATAACCTTTCTAGGCAGGCAACCGGATGGGGTAGTGAAGCAGTATCTTGCAAACTGCCGGGCCCTTATTTTCCCTGGGCTTGAAGATTTTGGAATCATTCCGGTAGAGGCGCTCGCCTCCGGAACCCCGGTAATAGCCTATGGCCGGGGCGGAGTGAAAGACACTGTAGAGGATGGACAAAATGGTATATTTTTCTATAACCAAACAGAAGAAGATCTGCTTGCGGCCGTCGAGCGCTTTGAGGACCAGGAAAACAGTTTTGACCCTGCCCGCCTGGCTCTTGAGGCAAAACGCTTCGCAGAAGAAAATTTCACAGCGGAAATCCGCAAACTCATTAACAACGCGCTGACCGCTAAAGGCCTCATTTAAACGGAAATATATATGAAAAAAACATTTATGCAGTTTGCATTCTGCTTGGCGGCATACGCCCTTTTATGCCCTTTCCCTGCACAGGCCAGGGACCAGTTCATTATCAACTATATCGATCCTGCGCCTGAAGCCATAGTCAGCGAGGAAGAGATGAACAGCTGGCTTGCGGCAGACAATGACTTTGCAGAAGCGGAAACCGGGCTGATTGACGCCTACCACTCCGCCCTCGACAAATTCGGTCCGGGCGGAGAAGGCTGGCTGGGCATGAACCAAAGCGATTGGGCCAAATACCGCCAGGAAGACGCATACACAAAGCACGCCCCCAAAGGCAGCCCCGGCTACCTTGCCTTTCTTGCGGAAGAGGCCCGCAACCGCACCAAATGGCTTAACCGCCTTGGCCAAAAAGGCAAAGTATATTACGCCCAGAATTACGTTTACCAGGAGCCGGGATACGAAGGAATGGTAATCCTCTACCTGCGCGACCGCGGGCAGGAAATGGAACTTTACACCAAAAACCTTGGAACCGGCGCCGTTTGCAGGGCTTCCGGCGATGCGGAAACAAGAGACGGCAAGGCTACTTACGGCCCGGTAAAGGTTGAATTGCTTGAGCTTGGCAAAGGCCTGAACCTCACTTCCGCCCAGGGGGGCAATGCCTGCGAACCAGGCGGGAAATTTACGGGGCACTATCTGCTTACAAAGTAAACCGCCCTGCCCTTCAGAGCATCCGGATTGCCGCTTATAGAGCGGATTGATTAAAAGACGCCCAAGCGTGCTTGACGGCGAAAATGAATGCTTCCCGCCACTTTCCGTGCCTCGCTCTCCGGGCAAAACCGCTTTCCTTCTTCGTGCAAATGCTCTGCCCTGCGGAATTGCCCACCTGCGCCTGCATGGCGCACAGCCCCGCACGCCGCCGGAACATTTTGCCATAAACACACTCTTTCAGCGTCAAAATGCTCCCGCAGCAGAAGAATCCCGCCCTGGCCCATTTAGCCGCAAAAACTTCATTAAAATCTTTACAGAACGTTTTACGCCTGAAATCTCCACTCACCGCACGCCGCCCCCGGAGGAACCGCGAAAGCGGGTGCTGCCTGCCCCTCAAGAGTGCAGCCGCCACCCGCGCCACCCGCTGCGGGGCTTTTAAAGCAGTTAACGCCTCAAATGATTGCTTAACGGGAGGCAAAGCCTTCCTGCAATCATTTGGCGGCAAGGATTTGAAGACAAATCCTTGCAGAGCGTTTCAAGTGTGAAATGCTCTAAAAATGAGGATGCCCAATATTGCCGCCAACCATTTAATATTATATAGTTCATTATATGCGTATTGGCATAATAATCCTTTTTATCTCCCTGCTGGCGCTTGCCGCATGCTCCGGCACACAGCCCCTGCCCAATTTTCTGGGAGACACCGCCAGTTCACGCCAGGAGTCCGCCCGCGCCGCGGACAGGCTTCTGGCCAGTGACAGCACGGGGCCCATAGCCCCCCCAACTCTTCCTCCCAAGCTGGAGGCCGCTGCGGAAAGCCGCCCGGAACCCCTTGACAGCCAGGGCATTCCCTTTACCATCAGCTACACGGTGAAATGTGATTCGCCCGATGCCCCGGAGCTTGCCGACACATTCATGAAAGCGTCTCATCTTACCCGTTTGCAGGATGTGCCCATTCATACTCTTATGGCTTTGGAGCAAAGGCTGATAAGTTCGCTTGACGATGGGCGGGATATCTTGCACTCCTTCGGGTATTATGGCGGGAAAGTGGAAGGTTGGATTGAAGAATATGGCAATATCGTGAACTTGGAGGAACTTGAGGCCCAAACGGAAGGCGAGCTGGAACTTCCTCTGACCGTGCGGATTACATTCAAGCCGGGGCCTCAGTATACCATGGGCAAAACCAAAATCATCCGCCTGGACCGGGAGGATGACCCGGACGGCCCGCTTGACGGGAATGACGGGAATGACGGGGAAAAAGACAACCTCTCTGCCGGGCGTGTTCCTCCAATAGCAGAAGAAGCGGGCAAACTGCCCCAAACCCTTGCCGACACCGGCTTGAAACAGGGAGCTCCGGCAATTGCCCAGGATGTGCTGGACGCGGTGGACAAGGTGGAGGACGCCTTCAAAGACAATGGCTATCCTTTCGCCCGTATTTCCTACACCAGATATATTCTGGATAATGAAAATCTCCAGCTTGAAGCAACTGTGGCCTTGAACCCGCAAAAATTCATGCGTATGGGCGGCATAGACCTGAGTTCCGGCAACAACAATGTAAACCCCAGATACATAAACTTTCTCAAAACTTGGAATGAGGGCGAACCCTGGAACCAGTCCAGAGTTGAAATGTTCCGCAACTCCTTGCGCCAGAGCGGCCTTTTCCAGTCAATAGACTTAAAGCCCTCCGAAAGCACGGATAAAAACGGCAATCATCCGGTAAGCACTACCCTCGCCAGTGCGCCTGAAAGAACCATCGGCGCATCTGCCAAATACGACACCAGCTTCGGGGCGGGCATGCAAGGCTTCTGGGAACACCGCAACTTCACAGGAAACGGCGATCTGTTGCGCACGGAGCTTTCCTTGTGGAAAGATTTGCAGGAACTGGTGGGGCGGTATCGCTTTCCATTTATTTTTGGCCCTGACTACGACTTTATAGCCCAGGGCGGAGTGCTCCACCAGGACACCGACGCCTACAAACTGAACTCGGCCAGAGCCGCCGCCGGGATAGACTGGCGAATTTCCCCGAAATGGAGCCTTTCAGGCCAGGGCACAGTAGAAGGCGGCTGGATTAAAGACCCGGACAAACCGAAACACGACTACAGAATGCTGGGCCTGCCTCTGGCGGCAAGCTTCAGCAGCACAAACAGCCTGCTTGACGCCACTGACGGAGGACGGGCCGTATTTTCGATCATACCCTACAAAGGCTATTATGACGGAGACTTCAATGTGCTGCGTTCGCGCCTTGACCTTGAGCGCTTCGTCCCCCTGGTTGGAGAGGACAAACTGGTGCTCGCCCTGCGTGGGGCGGTTGGCGCGCTTTCAGGGGCCGACTCCCCGGAAGTTCCCCCCTCAGCTCGTTTCTATAGCGGCGGCGGAGGCTCTGTGCGCGGCTATGAATACCAGTCGCTCGGGCCGCGCAATAAAAACAAAGACCCGCTCGGCGGCTCCAGCATGCTGGAAATGACCGTTGAACCCAGATACAGGATTAACGACACTTTTGGCGTTGTGGCGTTTATTGACGGTGGAATGGTCTATGAGGAGATGACCGACCCCCGCTTCGGGCAGGACATTCAATGGGGAGCCGGAGTGGGCGTGCGCCTTTATACCGTAATTGGCCCCGCCCGCCTTGACGTGGCCACCCCGGTAAACCCCAGATCGGGAGATGCGCCCCTGCATTTTTATATCAGCATAGGGCAAAGTTTTTAGTATGAATACCGCTTCAAACAACAACCCCGCTTCCGGCAAGGCCCGCAAACGGATAAAAGCAGCCCTGATCGCGCTGGGCGCGCTTCTGCTGCTGGTGCTGGGCGGCGGCCTTTTATGGCTGCGCAGCGACTATGCCAACAACTTCGCTTCCAAACAACTGGTCAACGCCCTCAAGGCACAGGGGATTCAGCTCAGCATTGACGATTTTTCCGGCCCGCTTCCCGGACGAATCAGGCTGAAAGGAATTGAACTTGCGGATGCAGAAGGGGTATGGCTGCGCGCCGGAGAACTGAACCTTGAACTGGGGCTCGCAAGCCTGCTCAGCGGCACCCTCAGAATAAACAGGCTTTCGCTTAATGAGCCAGAACTGCTGCGCCTGCCGCTGCTTCCGGAAACCGAGCCGGAAGAAGGCACAGGGGGCTCCGGGCCGGGATTTGACCTTAACCTGCCGGTTGGAATAACGCTGGACAGGCTTTCAATTAAAAACGCAATCATCAGTTGGGCAGCCCTTGGAATCAAACCAACGGAAGACGGTAGCCTGCTGGACAGGGCCGCCCGGCATCCGCTTGATGCAAACCTGGAAGCCACGGCAAGCCTTGCCGATGGCAAGGTAGAAGGAAGGCTGGACGGTTCGTTCCAGGCGGGTGACATTCTCGGGCTGAATTTAAGCCTGGCTCCGGCGATCTTCGGCAAACAAAGCGCAGCTTCCATGTTGATTAATGCTGTTGCCAGTATAACCGTCCGCTGGGACGGGCATGAAGAGCCCCTCCGGCTGGAAGCGGAAATAAATCAGGACGGTCCTCTCTGGAATGCCGGCAATATCAAAATAAACGGTCTTGGCCTGAGCCTTTCCAGCAAGGCTGAGTTAAACCGGGAAAACGGCCGCCTCAAGGCAGAGCTGAAACTGAAAGGCAGGGAAAACGCAAGCTGGCAAAGCATTGTCGCAGAATTGACCGGACAGGATCAAACCTTCATGGCCGCTATCGGTAATCCACTTTCCATTGATTTGGATATTGAAAATACGGAAACCGGGGCATTCAGCTTCAAACTTGCCGAAATGCAGGCCGGGCTGATCAGGGGAGAGGGAGAAGCCTCCGCCCAGCTTCCCGGGGATTCGTCCCCGCCGGGCTCGCAACAGGGCCGCATTGACGCCGCCATCTCCTTAAACATATCAGATTTAAAACCCTTGGCCCCAGGATTCGAAGGGCCGGTTCAAACTTCGCTGAAAGCATCGGGCAACTTTGAGGCCGCGGAACTTTCACTTGATCTGGCAAGCCCCAGCCTGCTTACCCCCGCAGGTGAAGCGGACAATTTAGCCATAATTCTAGACGCGGCCCTGAGCAACATTTTGAAGGATAATCCAGCCGGGCGCGGGAACCTCAAGGCCTCATCATCGTCCATGCCCGGGTTAAACAGCGGCCTTATCAGCATGAGCGGCAGATGGGACTTCGCCTTGAGCGGAACGCCGGAAGCGAGAAAGGCCTCCGCCCGGATCGACGAGTTCAGCCTGCAGGCTTTCGGCGCAAAGCTGCAAAGCGATATCAATGCAACCCTGAGCCCCTCCTTTTTTGCGGAACAGAAAGACCAAACCCTCTGGCCCTCCGGGCTCGCTATTGCAGGGGGAATTTCACTCGCGGTTGAGGACTGGGCTTCGCTGTCCCGTCTCTCAGGCATGCAAATAAAAGGGAAAAACCTGGAAGCCCAAATCCACCTGGACAATAACGGGGCGCAAGCCGTCAGGCTTAGTCTGGCCGCGCCCGATCTGGCCATGCCGGGGCAGGAAGTGCAGATTGCCGGCTTAAGATCCGAGCTGTATGCGGAATTTGTAAAACCAGCCCCAAACTTGCGGCTTGAACTGGAAAGCGGGGCAGGCGCAGCCGGGCCTATAGCATGGTCCAGCCTCAGCGTTCAGGCCGGCGGAAATTCGGGCCGGGGAGATTTTAAGATACACATGCTTGAAGCACCGCAGGCTGACAGCGGGAAAAACAAAAAAACAAAACATGCTGAATCGGACCTGCTCGCCCTTTCAGGCTCATATGATTTGAACCGGAAACAGATTGAATTGGCCAACCTGCACGCCAAATATCCAAACTCGCCAGTTACGGCAGACTTGCAAGAGCCAGCCAGATTCGCCTATGGCAATGGAATGGAACTTGGCGGCCTGAATCTGGCAATAAGCCCCGCCGGCGCCCTTTCTGCCGACGCGTCCATCCATCCGAACGTGCTGAACATTCAAGCGAATTTGACGGGTTTGCCTTTTTCCGTTGTAAACACGCTTGCTCAAACCAGCTTGCCGCCAGGGCACATTGATGCGGTCATCGACTTTAAAAACCCAAGCAAAGGCTCACTGGAAACCAAAATTTATCTGGACAAAAAAAGATCTCACCAAATTTTTAAAGAAACAAAAAAGTCACACAACTCCGGCGCAATTGCCAAAAGAGTGAACAATTCCAGCCCAACTGACGCCAAGGCCGGGCAGAACTCCTCCGCAACACCCGACATTACACTTTCTGCAAACTTGGGACGCTCTTCCGGCAGGCTGGCGCTTAGCGGCAGCCTTGATTTCAACGCCCTGACCAAACCGGACACGGGAGCTGAAAAGGATATGGCCCAAACCGGATTGGGGCAAACGCCCCTCGCGGCGCCGCTTACTTTTGCCGTGCCCATGTATTTAAGCAGCGGAGGGTTCCCGCTGCCGGACATGAACGCCCCATTCCGGGCCGATCTTGTGTGGCTGGGGGAAATAGCTCCACTATGGGAATTTGCCATGATGCCCGACCGCGACCTTTCAGGGCTTGCGGCCATCAACATGAATGTGGGCGGCCGCCTGAGCTCGCCCCGTTTCAAGGGAAGCGCGTATATGGCCGCCGGGCAGTTTGAAGACCGGGAACACGGAATAATGCTTTCCAATATAGAACTGGGAGCCCATGCTTCCAGCCGGAAGGATTTCAGCCTCACACTAACCGCCACGGATGGCGGCGAGGGCAAGCTGGGGATTGAAGGCAGCATTGAACTGGGCAGCGAACCCAACCTGAACCTGCGCGGGCGCATAGAACACCTCTCCCCTCTGCACAGGGACGATCTCAAGCTGCTGATTACCGGTCTGGTAGCAGTCACAGGCCCTTTAAGCCGGCCCAATGTAAATGTGCAAACTATAATCGAACAGGGAGAAGTTACTTTGCTCGACTCCCTGATGACAGGTTCGATTCCCACTCTTGAAATTTACGACCCTGAAAACGGCCAGGAAAAACGCAAGGAGGGAGCCTTGCTGGATATCAGCGTGGACATTCCCCGCCGTTTCTATATCAGAGGCCGGGGCCTGGACAGTGAGTGGAAAGGCCGCCTTAAAGTCGCAGGCCCCTCTTCCTCTCCGGAGATAAAGGGGATTTTGCAACCGGTAAGAGGGCAGTTCAACATCTTGTCGCGTAATTTTAAAATAGCGCAAGGCGGCATAGAGTTCGCCGGGGGAACCCGGATAAACCCCGCTCTCAATCTGGCGCTCACCTATTCCTCAAGCAACATTAACGCGATTGTGCGTATCGGCGGAAACCTAGACCATCCCAGCATAAACATGGAAAGCTCCCCTCCGTTGCCGCAAGACGAAGTGCTCGCCCATGTTCTGTTCGGCAAAAGCGTGTCCGACCTCAGCCGTTTTGAAGCCCTCCAGCTCGCCAATGGCTTGCGCACCCTTTCCGGCGGAGGCGAAAGTTTTGACCTGCTGGTGGATATGCGGGAAACCACAGGGCTGGATGTGCTGAGAGTGGGTTCCTCAGACGGCTCACAGCAGGGCGGCCCCCAAGTTTCAGGGCAATCCGGCTCCGCCAACCTGGCTCCCGCCGGGTCGGGTGGGTCTGCCCCGGGCCAGGGGCAGGCCACGCTGGAAGCGGGCAAATATATCAATGACAGCATATATGTGGGAGTGGATAAAGGGATAAACCAGGAGAACACAACCGTGCGTGTTGAAATTGAACTGTTTCCCCGAGTCACTTTGCAAGGCTCATCTTCCCCTGATTCCAGCCAGGTGGGAGTGGGCTGGAAGAAAGATTATTAGAACATTTTAACATTGAAAGGCCGCTACTGACAAATGCTCCGGCGGCACTGGCGGCTGTTTCAGGCGTTCACCGCTTCCATTTGCAGGCCGGGCAGCCGGAAGCGTGCGTTGCGGGACAGTGAAAGGCAAAACTTTTTTCCAAGGTTGTTAAAACATGCAAAAGGTTATTCTTGAAAATCCAGAAAAGATTCTACTGATCCGAACCGACAGAATTGGAGATCTGGTAACCACCACTCCGGCAATCAGGGCCGTGCGCAAAAGATTTCCCGAAGCCAAAATCGACTTCCTGGCCAGCAACCTGAACCATCTGGCCCTTGCCGCAAATCCTTATCTGGATAATATCTACGTCCTGCACCACAAGCATTTCTGGACCTGGCCCCTGCTTGTTCACAGGCTGCGAAAGCAGAAATATGACGCCATTATTTGCTTCAACGGCTTCTCATCAAAAGCGGCGTTCATCTCCGCCCAGGCCAAAGGCAAACAAAGTTTCGGCCTCACCAAGGCCAGATACGCAAAGTATTTCAACCACCCGTTTCCAGCCGACGAACACGCGCACGCCGCTATAGCCAACCTCAATTTCCTGGGACGCCTGGGAATTCCAGATGATGGGGTGGAGATGGATTATTTTGTGCCCGCAGAGGCTCTTGCCCTGATGGATTCAAGCTATCCCAAACAGGCCGGGGGCAGGCGGATAGCCGTTTTTATCGGAAACGCCAAAAAAGTGGACACCCGCTGGCCGACCGATAAATTCGCAGAACTTGCCGGCAGATTGCTGGAAGGCCCCACATTAAAAGAAAACCCCAATTCCAAAATTTTCCTGATTTACGGGCCTTTGGAAGAACCTTTCCTGGAGATGTTCCCGCCCCACCCGCAGCTTAAAAAATTCAAGGGAAATCTGGTGGAGCTGGGGGCGTTCCTTAAAAGCTGCGACTTCCTTGTAACCTCATCCTCGGGGCCGTGGCACATATCGGCCGCCGTGGGCACCCCCACTATAGGCATAATCTCCAAATTTAATTACGACTGCTGGCGGCCCCTGGGAGAAAGCCACAGGTTCGTGCGCCTCGACAGCGGCGATAAGGACATTCGTCCGATTACTGTGGACGCTGTTTACAAAGAAATTGAGTCATTTCTGAATGCTTCCCGTAAAACGGACTAGGGGTTAATCATACTTCAGATCGGTTTTCAACAAGCTGAGCAACTTGTTCAGAGGAAGGTACCTTGGCACCCGGTCGGCGTTGCTGGCAAAGCCCCACCAGTGCTTGAAGCGTTGCCTGTACCCAAACAGGCCCTTGGCTTCCAAGGTGTAGTTGCCTCTAACTCTGCTTAGGCGCA
>CAZJFJ010000015.1:15095-26993 GCA_964545305.1 uncultured Desulfovibrionaceae bacterium | reverse complement strand
TATCTCAAGCTCGCCGCGCGGCGAAGGCTTGAGGCTCTCGGCATACTCAATCACCTGGTTATCGTAAAAATAAAGTCCTGTTACGGCGTAACGGGATTTCGGTTTTTCAGGTTTTTCCACAATGCTCAGCACCTTGAAATTTTCGTCAAACTCAACCACCCCATAGCGCTGCGGATCCGTAACCGGGTATCCGAAGACTTTTGCGCCCTTGGTAAGCCGGGTTGCTTCCTGGAGTTTGGCAGTCAAATGGTCGCTGTGAAAAATATTGTCGCCAAGAATCAAACAGCAGGCGTCATCGCCAATAAATTCGCGGGCAAGCAAAAAAGCCTGGGCCAGGCCGTCCGGGCTGGGCTGCACGATGTAGCTCAGTTCAATGCCCAATTGTTCCCCGGTTCCAAGTATCTGCCGAAACAACGGCAAATCGGACGGAGTGGAGATAATGCAAATTTCCCTGATTCCACTCAGCATGAGTGTGGACAGGGGGTAATAAATCATCGGCTTGTCGTAAATAGGCAAAAGCTGCTTGCACACAGTGCTGGTAATAGGAAAAAGCCGTGTGCCGGAACCCCCGGCCAGAATAATCCCTTTCATAAAAAAACCACCCCGTTTAAGGTTGTGTTCATACTGCGCCCTATTTTCATCTACTTTCCCGGCAACCGCACAATTTCCACACCGGTGCACCTGCCTGTGGCTTCATCAATATCAAAGACGGCTCCGCACATCCAGAGCGGCCCTTCCGCCAGCTTGAACTTGCCGGGGAGGCGGGTAACGAAACGCTTCACAATAATGCCGGGATCCAGGCCCAGCACCGACTGCTCCACCCCGCACATTCCAAGATCGGAAATATAGCCGCAGCCGCCAGGAAAGATCTGGGCGTCATTGGTTTGCACATGAGTGTGCGTGCCTGCCACGGCCGACACTCTGCCGTCCAGATACCAGCCGAGCGCTTTTTTTTCGCTGGTTGTTTCAGCATGGAAATCAACCAGTATTATTTTGATTTCAGCAGGAATCAAGCCCAGCAATTCATCAGCCTTCCGGAAAGGGCAATCCACGTCTTCAAGGTTATGCCGCCCCAACAAATTGATCACAGCGTATCCGCCGTTTTTCGCGTAAACGCCCAAACCCTTGCCGGGAGCGGAAGGAGGATAGTTAGCCGGGCGCAAAAGACGCGGCTCCCTCTCCAGATAAGCATATATCTCCCGGTTTTTCCATATGTGGTTGCCGCTGGTAATCACGTCTATGCCCATAGCAAACAATTCGTTCATTACCTTCACGGTGATGCCCACGCCTCCCGCGGAATTCTCCCCATTCAGGATGACAACATCTATGCCCTTCTCTTTTGAGAGGGCGGGCAGTTCACTGCGGACAACCGTGCGGCCGGGCCTGCCCACGGCATCGCCCAACATGAGAAAACGCATACAAACTCCTTAAACTGACGCTGCTGTCCATATGTTTTGCATTTTTAGCACGGATTGTAAAGAAGTTGCAATGCGCATCGAAACATCCCCGCACGCCAAACATGGAAAAACATGACCGGCACAGCCTTCCTGCAAATTCTGCGACTCGCCCGGAACACCAAAAAAATGACGCAGGGCAACAAGCTGTTATCCCCCAAGCAAAACGGAGCATGGTTCGCTTTTTGCTATTTCGCCCGCATGGATGTTTACAACTTCAGCCCCAGTGACTTTCTCAGCTTTCTGCTGACCTTCCTGCGCATCAGCCTGGTGGTTTTCATGCTTCCCCTGTTCGGAGCCGACAACATTCCCAACACCGTCAAGGGGGCTATCTGCATGGTGTTCAGCCTGGCCGTTTTCCCCCATCTTTCTTTTCCAGGCGCAATGATGCCCGCCGCCACCTGGCAAATTGCAGTGATGATCATCAGCGAGCTTATTTTGGGGTTCACCATGGGCATGGTTGTCCGCTTCACCTTCGCGGGCATCCAGTCGGGGGGCGAGCTTCTGGCCATGCAGATGGGCTTTTCCATGGCCACGGTTGCCGATCCGTCCACGGGCGGGCAGCAGACGGTCCTCGGGCAGCTGCTATATATGGTGGCCATGCTCAGCTTTCTCGCTCTGTACGGGCACTTGTTCCTGTTCAAATCCCTGGCCGACACCTTCCAGTACATTCCTCCCGGAGGACTGACCCTGACCCCGTTTTTTATAAGTGAAATTCTCGCCCTTTCGGCGCAGATATTCATTTTGGCGCTTAAAATCGCCGGCCCGCTGGTTGCCGTGCTGTTTTTCATCGAGCTCACCCTGGCCATGATGGCGAGGGCGGCCCCGCAAATGAATCTGTTGATTATCGGCTTTCCGCTCAAAATCGGAGTGGGCATGTTTTTTATGGGGATTGTCTTCCTTTTGATCAGCCAGCATATGCGCAGTTATATCCTGGACCTCATCCCCTTAATGACCAACCTGCTGCGTTCCGCAAGTCCGCAGTAGCCCCGTGGCGAGGGAATAAATGGCGAAAGATCCAGGCCGCACCGAGAAAGCGACCCCGAAACGGCGGGACAAAGCCAGAAAAAAAGGTAACGTCCCCCGTTCCGCCGAGGTCGGTAAAACCATCACAGTTGTTGTGGGGCTTATCTTTCTGTATCTCTGGATCGGGCATATGGGAACCGAGATACAAGTGTTCATGCGGCACACTTTCAGCCACTTTTTCGAATTTCAGGTAAACCCGAACAACGTTAACAGCCTGTTCCATTCAACCGCGCTGTTCGCGGCCAAACTGGTGCTCCCGGTTCTTCTGACCATCGGCCTGTCCGTTTTTCTGGTCACCCGCATTCAGGTGGGCAAACTGTTTACTTTTGAGCCGATGAAGCCCAAACTGTCCAAATTCAACCCTGTGGCCGGAATAAAGCGTACGATGCTTTCTCCTCAAACTCTGGGGCGCATGGGCAAGAGCATTGCCCAGGCCTTTGTTATCGGCATCGCGCCTTATATGGTAATCAGGCAGGAATGGGACAATTTCCCGGCGCTCTACTATGCCAATGCGGCCACCCTCGCCGCCTACATCCTGAAAGTAGGCGCCAAAATCGTGCTCTACGCGCTGATTCCAATGTGTATAATCGCAATCGTCGACCTCATTTACACCCGCTGGAAATACCAGGAAGACCTTAAAATGACCAAAAGCGAGCTGAAGGACGAGCACAAGCAGGCCGACGGCGACCCCATGGTCAAAAGCAAACAGCGCCAACAAATGAATGAAGTGATGCGCCGCCGCATGATGCACGATGTGCCCAAAGCCGATGTTATAGTGACCAACCCGACCCACATTGCAGTTGCCTTGAAGTACAACGCCCTGGAAGCCCCCGCCCCCGTGGTGGTGGCGAAAGGCGCAGACATGGTCGCTGAAAGAATCAAGAAGATCGCCCGCGAAAACAACGTGCCCATCCGCGAGAACAAGCCATTGGCACGGGCTTTGTATAAAGATGTTGATATCGGAGAGATGATTCCCGAGAATTTGTATCAGGCGGTGGCGGCAATCCTTGCGTCCCTTAACAAATTCAAAAAGAAGCCCGCAACCTCCGTTACTCCGCAGGGCAAGGGAACCACCGTCAAGTAACTGACCCGGGCAGCCGGCAAAGAAAATCTCGCAAACATGGTCATGGTTTTACAGGAGCGTCAAGTTTATGGCTAAAGCAGCAATACAGCGCATAGATTACAAAAAATTCCAGAAGCAGGGCGACATACTTCTTGCCTCAGGCGTAGTCATTATTTTGTTTGTAATGCTCGTGCCGGTTCCCACCCCGCTTCTGGACATTCTGCTTTCCGTAAACATAGCCATCTCCATGGTGGTTCTGGTTACCGCCATGTTTGTGACCTCCCCGGTGGAATTCTCAATTTTCCCAAGCCTGCTTCTGGTAACCACCCTTATGCGCCTGGCGCTGAACGTGGCCACCACCCGCATAATCCTTTTGCACGGCAGTGAAGGGACGGACGCGGCAGGCCAGGTCATTCAGGCTTTCGGGCAGTTTGTGGTGGGCGGCAGTTATGTGATCGGCGTCGTGGTCTTCCTGATTCTGTTCCTTCTGAATAAAATGGTTATCACCGCCGGTACCGTGCGTATAGCCGAAGTAGCGGCCCGCTTCACCCTGGACGCAATGCCGGGCAAACAAATGGCCATTGAGGCAGACCTCAATGCCGGCCTGCTCACAGAAGAAGAAGCCACACAGCGCCGGGAAGACATCCGTTCCGAAGCGGACTTTTACGGGGCAATGGACGGTGCCGGAAAATTCGTTCAGGGGGAAGTCAACGCCAGCATCCTGATTCTGCTGGTAAACATTATCGGGGGAATCCTTCTTGGCGTGATCATGAACGGCATGAGCTGGTCAGACGCTCTTTCCACCTATACCATCCTGACCATTGGCGAAGGCCTGGTCGCGATTATTCCCGGCATTCTGATCTCAACTTCTTCGGGCATCATCGTCTCCCGGTCCGGCGCCAAGGCCAAGATGGGCGAAGAATTTATCGGCCAGCTTACCGGCCACTACCGCGCGCTGCGCCTGGTATCCGGCATCATGGTGATATTCGCCCTGGTTCCGGGAATGCCCACATTGTCTTTCCTGATCCTCGGCGTGCTTATTTTCCTGGTCTCAAAAATTATTCCCAATGCGGAAGAGGCGGCCGTTGACGCTCAGGGCAAACTCGCGCCAGGAGCGAACAAGGCCCTTGGCGCAGGCTCCGGAGCAAAAAAACTGGAGGGAGGAGCGCCCGAGGAACCAGGCCTGGATACTCCGGAAGAAGTACAGACGCTCCTGTCCCTGGACACTTTGGAGCTGGAGGTAGGATATGGCCTCATCCCGTTGGTGGATGAAGAACAAAACGGAAACCTCTTGTCCCGCATCCGCTCCATTCGCCGCCAATTCGCTCTGGAAATGGGTGTTATCATTCCCTCCCTCCATCTGCGCGACAACCTGCAGTTGCGCCCCGGGCAATACAGCGTGCTGATCAAGGGCAACGAAGTGGCCGGCGCGGAAATTTTGATCGACCATTTCCTGGCGATGGACTCCGGCTCAGTGCGCAACCGGGTGGAAGGAGTTGAAACCCGCGAGCCCGCCTTTAACCTGCCTGCTCTCTGGATTCCCGAAGCGCGCAAGGAAGAGGCCATGCTGGCCGGCTACACGGTGGTTGACCCATCAACGGTTATCGCCACTCACCTTACGGAAGTGTTCAAACGCCAGCTGCCGGAATTTTTAGGCCGCCAGGAAGTGCAAGCCCTGCTTGACAATCTGGCCAAATATGCGCCCAGGGCCGTGGAAGACCTGGTTCCCGGGGCAATGCAGATTGGCGCGGTGCAAAAAGTTCTGCAAAATCTGGTGCGCGAAAACGTCTCCGTCCGCGACCTGCTTTCAATTGTGGAAACGCTTGCCGATTACGCCGGTTCGGGAAAGGACACCAACGCCCTGACCGAACATGTGCGCGAGCGCATCTGCCGCACGGTTGTGAAACCGTACATCGGATCCGACGGAGGATTATCAATCATCACCCTAGATGCTCTGGTTGAAAAAACCATGCAGGAGTCAATCCGCCAAACCGAAGGGGGATCCTATATGGCCATACACCCGGCTACCGCCCAGAACATTATGCGGGAAATCAGCCAAAGCGTTGAAAACGCCGTGGCTGCGGACGGGCAGCCGGTGGTGCTGACCAGCCCGTCGGTGCGCCCTCATCTCGCCCAGCTGATGACCCGGTTTCTGCCCGGCGTGCCGGTGATTTCACAAGCGGAAATTCCGCCGGAAATCAGGCTGACCGCAGTGGGCAACGTTGTTTTCAATGCCGCGGCATAGCTACGAAACAAGGCTTTGCCCTTTTGTAATAATGCTGTATACTTAAACTAAAATAGACGTGAATTCCGGTTGATATGCAAGTAAAAACATTCCTTGGAAAAAATGTGGCGCAAGTTCTTGCACAGGTAAAAGCAGAACTGGGCCCTGACGCGGTCATTCTGAATTCGCGCGATGTGAGCAAGGGAAACGTCCGCCTCCATGAAGTTGTGGCAGGGATTGACCGGGGCCAGTTCCCGGCGGAACCCGCCCATGACGGCATCTCTTTTGCTTTGCCCCCAAAACCAGGCAATGGAAACGGCAATGGCAATGGGAGTGCGCATTCTTTTGACGGGCCGAATTCGGACTGTGCGGGAATGAGCGCTACGCCCATGGGCTGGCGGCAATGGCATAAGGACTGGAATTCCCTGCGCGAGCATATTCTGGCCTTGATGCGGCCGGAAATGAGGCTTGAAAATCTGGCTCCGCGGCAACGGCTGGCTCTTGACTACCTGCAACGTGAGGGCGTGGATGACGAGGTGATTGTCAGGCTCTACAGAAGCCTGCTTGCCGACAGCGAACAGTCCGTGCTGGGCCCATTGGCCGAGATTATAAAGGTGAAGCCGTGGGGGTTTAAGCACTGGAGAAACAAAATCCACCTCATCGCCGGCCCGTTTGGAACCGGGAAAACAGTGACCGCGCTGCGCATGGGGCTGGCCCTCCGGGACGAGAAACCGGAAGCGAAGATCGCCATAATCAACGCGGACTGCGAACGAGGGCACGGCAGGCTGATTTCAAAGCATTATTGCGAACTTCTGGAAATCAGCTATCACGAAGCCTCTGGCCCTGAAGAAATGCGCGAGGCCCTTTCAGCCTGCAAAGAGGCGGACAGGGTGCTGGTCGACCTTCCCGGGCTTTCCGCAAATGAAACCATGCGCGGGCTGCTCTCCCGCTTCGGGCTTGGCGGCAAATCATCCCTGCATCTGGTGTTCGCCCCATATTTTTCAAAAGAGCACCTGCGCGGCCTGCTGGCCGCGTATGAGGCGGAAAGCTGCGCAAGCCTGATCTGGACCAAGCTTGACGAAGCATATTCGTTCGGCGCCATAGCCAACGCGGCGGCAATCTGCGACCTGCCGGTTTCCGCGCTTTCATTCTCGCCAGGCCTCACCAATTCGTTAATTCCTGCCGAGGCCCACAACCTCTGGCACTTGCTGTTCAAACACAAGCTGCCTTCCCCACTTGAGGGCGCGGCTTAAAGCTGATTCGGGAGTTGTTAATGACACCCAAACTACCATTAGTTTTTTCTGTAACTTCGGGCAAAGGCGGAGTAGGCAAAACCAATATTTCTGCAAATATTGCATGCTGCCTCGCGAAATCCGGCAAAAAGGTCGTTCTTCTGGACGCAGACCTGGGGCTTGCGAATGTGGATGTGGTGCTGGGGGTAACCCCAAAGCTGAATCTTTTTCATCTATTCCAAGAGGGAGCCAAGCTTTCCGACATCCTGTTTGAAACTCCCTACGGCTTTTCCATACTGCCCGCCGCTTCCGGCGTAAGTGAAATGCTGACCCTTGACCCGGGCCAGAAACTTGAGCTTCTTGAATCCATGGACGCTTTGGAAGACTCCATAGACTACCTGATTGTTGACACCGGCGCGGGCATCAGTGACAATGTGCTTTACTTCAACATGGCCGCCCAGGAACGCGTGGTAGTGCTCACCCCGGAGCCAACCTCGCTTACTGACGCATACGCCCTGATTAAGGTGATGAAGCTCAAGCACGGCGTTGAAAAATTCCGGGTAGTGGTAAATATGGTGCAAAGCCCAGAGGCCGCAAAAGACGTGTTCCGTCGCCTGCACAGCGCCTGTGACCACTTTCTGTCCGGAATTTCCCTGGATCTGGCCGGATTTATCCCGCAAGACCCTGTCATGCGCAATGCAGTAATCAGGCAGGAGCCGATTGTGGCCTACAAACCGCAAAGCCCGGCAAGCAAAGCAATTGCGCTGCTCGCAAAGACCATTGAGACATGGCAAGTGCCTGACAGCCTTGATGGAAATATTAAATTTTTCTGGAAAAAGCTGCTTTTCCAGCAATAACAGACTTAAAACGGCAAAAATATGCAGGCAAGCGAACTGAAAAATCAAGCCGGGCCGGAGCCGGGAACAGAACCCTGGCAGGACCTTGAGTCCGGGCGTGTGGCTTGGCACGATTTTCCCGTGGGCGACCAGGAAAAAATCGTGCGTCATTTCGCGCCCAAAATCAAATATCTGGCGCTGCGCTTGAAGGCCCGCCTGCCCAAAAGCGTGGAGCTCTCCGAACTTATTTCAGCCGGAACCCTTGGGCTGATGGAATGCCTGGGCAAATTCCAGCCCCAGCTGGGAATAAAATTCGACACTTACGCAGAAAACCGCATTAGGGGCGCAATGCTTGACGACCTTCGCCGCCTTGACTGGTTCCCCCGCTCGCTTCGCCAGAAAGTGCGGCAGGTGGAAGAGGCTTCCATCAGGATTGAAGGGGAAAAAGGACGGCCCGCCACCGAAACCGAGATCGCCAAGCTTACAAGCTACACGGAAAAAGAAGTGCGCGAGGCCATGGAAGCCATGCAGCACCAGTTTTGCCTGTCTCTTGACGCCTTGCAGGAGGAGTCCAATTTCACTCCGGAAAGCGTTGGAGAAAATGAACCTTATAAAAATGCGGTCACTTCCGAGTTGGTGGATAAAGTGGCGGCCTTAATAGATCAATTGACACCACGCGAAAAGCTGGTATTGTCCCTATATTATACAGATGAACTAAACATGCGTGAAGCGGCCGAAGTAATGGGCGTCACTGAAGGAAGGGTTTCCCAACTGCATTCCCAGGCTTTGGCCCGGTTGCGCCGCGAATTTCGCAACCAGTTCGGCGAATTCGCCGCGCTATAATTTGAGCCGCACTTCCGGAAACCCAGTTTAGCAAGAATTTATAAGGAGTGTTAAATGCCCTATGATCCAAACATGCGCGTTCTGGTGGTTGACGATTTCTCAACCATGCGCAGGATAGTGAAAAACATTTTGCGCCAGCTCGGATTCAACAATGTGGTGGAAGCCGACGATGGCACTACCGCCTGGGAAGTCCTGAACAAGGACAATATCAACTTCATCGTGTCCGACTGGAACATGCCCAAAATGACAGGCATTGAACTTTTGCGCAAAGTCCGCGCCAGTGAGGAGTTCGCCGATATTCCGTTCCTGATGGTAACTGCGGAAGCCCAGCAGGAGAATATTATTGAAGCGGTGCAGGCGAAAGTATCCAACTACATAGTGAAGCCGTTTACCGCTGAAACCATGAAGCAGAAAATAGACAAGATATTCCCCTAGTTTCGCCTTTTTATCTGCTGACTTTTGACTGACAAAGGAGGGAATAAGCTTTCCCTCCTTCTTTTACGCCATCCTTCATCCCCTCGAAATTAAATTTTTCAAGAATCCTGCCGATAACTCTTACAGGAAAAACACACCTTGCACCTGTGGCCCCCTGGCACACAGGTTGCATGGATTTATAAAAAAATCTTCAGCAAGGTAAATTTTTCCTCAAGAGGTATCAAGTCATGGCGGTAGCATACGGTTCCGGGAGCATTCACTTTACGGGTCTTGGGTCAGATACAGATTTCGACACCATGATTACCCAGCTAAAGCAAATCGAGTCTTACCAGAAAAACCGGTTCACCTTGTGGCAGGCCGACTGGAACAAGCGGATCACCGCTTTTCAGCAGCTAAATACCGCAATGCTCAGCCTGAACTCCACGCTCAATTCCATGAACACCATGAGCAAGTTTCTGCTGAAGACATCCACATCCTCAAACGAGAATATAATGACGGCCGTCGCATCCGGCGAGGCTCAGAACAACTCGAACAAGGTGCAGGTAAACAAGCTCGCCACCAATGCGGCCTATACCTGGGAAGGCTCCACTTTCGCCAGCACCAGCGACAAGGTGAACCCCACGAACAGCACCCAGCAGTTCGTATACACCTATAAGGGCAAAACCGTAAAAGTGGCGGTTGGCGCAAACGCCACAATCCAGCAGTTCGTGAACCAGATCAACAGCGACGCCAACAACCCCGGCGTGCGCGCTTCCCTGGTTAAAAACGGCTCCCAGTACGTTTTTCAGCTTCAAGGCCAGGACACCGGGGCCTCGGCCACGCTGACCATAGACCCTTCAAGCTCTCAGCTGCTTGCAATCAAGCCTCCGACCGAACAGCCCATACCCACCAAATACAGCTCCGCTTCGGCAGTGGTTAACAGCAGCGGGGCCAGCAAAAACTTCGTGTATAAATACAACGGCTACGATTTTACCGTGGACGTTCCGGACGGAACCACCCTTGAAGGCCTGCGTGACGCCATTAACAACGACACCACCAACCAGGGCTCAAACAAGAGAGTTACCGCTTCCGTTGTTGACACCGGAGGAGGCAGCTACGCCCTTCAACTCACCCCGGTAAATACAAACGACAAAGTGAGCCTAAGCTCCAGCAGCCAGATAAACACTGTTTTCACCACCGATGGCGCCACCGGCACCGGATGGGACAGCTTAAGCAGACAGGCCGCGCGCGCCAGCTCCGAGCTGCGCTTCGACAAAACAGGCCGCAGCATAAACAGCAGCGGTTCCGCCCAGGATTTTGTATGGCAGGACAGCAAAGGCACTCACACCATCAGTATTGCGGACGGCACCACCCTCGCAGAGATGGCAACCCAAATAAACTCCGTAACCGACGCTTCCACCCGTGCGGAAATATGCAAGGACAAAAACGGATATTATCTGCAACTGACCGAGCTTGACCCGAACAATAAAAATGCGCCGGAAATAACAGCTGCGTCCAGCAGTCTGCTGGCCATAACCAACGACAACGGCTCACCCGCCAACTGGACGGTGGAAACAAACTCGTACACCCTGCACTCACAAGGCTTTGCCGAAGAAGATGCGGTAATCAACTACTCTTCCGCTGCCCAAGACTTCAAATACAGCTATAACGGAAAGACTTATACAGTCACGCTCGCCGCCGGGGCCAAGCTTACTGACCTTGTGAACGCCATTAACGCAAACACCCAAGACGAAGGGGGCGGAGCCGCAAACTCCCTGGTTAAGGCCAGAGTGGCCTGTGACGGTGAAAACGCCTACCGCCTGTATCTTGCTCCGGTAAACGGCAATTCCGACAAAGCGGTCACTATAGCCGGAGATTCCAGCAGTTGCCTGGAAATAGGCCCGGCCCGCGCAGGCTGGAAAAATGAAGGAAACACCAGCACCTACAATAAGCAGTTCAGTTCCTCCAGCGATGTGATCAACAATTCCGGCAGCAGCCAGGCGTTCAAATTCATTGACGGAAACGGAACCACCCACAGCATCACTGTGCCCGCGGGGGCAACTCTTGACTGGCTGATGAATGAAATCAACACCACCACCCCGGCAACCGCCTCCACCACAACCGAAAACGGAAAGCTGAAGCTCGCGATAAGCGACTCCAACGGCCCGGTACGCCTTGAAAGCAGCAGCTCCAAGTTGCTTGAAGTCTCTCCGGGCGACAGCTGGAGCAGCAGCTCCGTGAACAAAAGCATCTCCTTCGGCAACTTTGCCGACGGCAATGCGGTGATCAACAATTCCGGCACGGCGCAGGATTTTATTTTCCTCTACAAGGACAAGCAATATTCGGTGACGCTTAACACCGGAGCCACCTTGCAGGATCTTGTCAACGCTATTAACAGCAACGAGAATTTCGGAGCAAACGCCAGCGACCCTGCCAAGCAACTTGTGCAAGCGAGCATTGAAGGGACTGCCGGCAACCAGCACTTTGTGCTGAAGGGCATTGACGCGAGCCCCCAAACCCCCAACCTGGCCGATGGAAGCAGCAGTGCTCTGGCCATTTTCCGCAATTCTTCCACCAGCAGCTTTAAAAAGGAACAGAACTCCGTAACCGAGTTCACCACTTTTGGCGGAACCGCAAATATAATCAACAATTCCGGAACCGCCCAGAAATTCACCTACACCGACGGCACCACCACAGGGAGCATCGAGGTTCCCGACGGCTGCACGCTTGAGCAGTTCATCAGCCTGATCAACGACAACAAGCAAATGCCCACAGTGTACGCTTCGGCCGAATATGCGGGCCCGAA